>NZ_JBSXOF010000022.1:0-12551 GCF_056859315.1 Methylophaga sp. F-2 | reverse complement strand
TATTCAGAATAGTCTGGGCTCTCATGGTATTTCCTGATTTGATAAGTGTGGTAACTGATCCGATCGTTAAATATCATGAGAGTTCCTTTTTTTGATTTTAACTCATTGTTTTTAATATGCCTTTCGTGGGGATTGGTCAGGAGCAGAGTGTTTGATTTTCAGTGCTTCAGTTGAAAGTGATCTGCGTATTTTTATGAACGTTGATTTTTAGTCGTTTTGTAGGACTTTAAGCGTGCAATATCATCTGGTTTGTTGGTAATTAGAGAGATAGGTATCGAAAGAAGAAGTTGAAGAGTAAGCGAGAGGTTTAAATTGCCAACAAAGTGCTGCAAGCGACAAAACTACGCTCCGCCAATTTGTGGTTCGCTTCGTTCAATTTACCACAAGTTGGCTCCAGTCTATTTGCCTCTGATGGCGGCGTTATGCATAAAGGAAAGTTCGAATGAGTTACACAATAATTGGGCTGATGCTGGACATAGTTGGAGCCTGGCTTATTGCCTACGAGTTCGTCTTTGGGTATTCAAAAAAATGGCGAGCTAAACTAGCAGAAAACCGAATTAGCACTCTAGAAAGCATCAGGTCTGATATTAAACGAATGTGGAATCTACCATCTCCGCCTTATACTGGGGAAGAAATAGCTGGATTTAAATCAGAAATAGCTCAGAAGTATGATTTGCAAATTCAGGAGCAAAAGAAAATTATCGAGACAAGTACTTCTGGTCACGAAGACAAGTCGATATTACTTGCATTGCTTGGTTTATTACTTTTGACAGCTGGGTTCATTCTCCAAATCGTGGGCGCAATCAGTGCATAACAATTGCACTAACATAGCCTACAAAAGTCGTGGGCTCGGTGTTGCTATCGTTCGGCCGCTTATGCGCGGCGTTATGAACCCAAGGAGGTATTGTGTCATATCAAGTAATTAGGAGGGATCTAACAGAAACCACTAGAAAATGTGATTTCTGTCCTCAATATTTAACCTCTCTGAAAGCATATGTTTTAAAGGATTTAGAGACCGGAGAGTTATCTTATGCAGGTCCTACTTGTGCAATAAATAATGCTGGGAAAGGCTCAACTTCAGGAATTCCTGATTTAACTAAATTTACTTTAGGTACAAATGATCGTGTTGGTGGAGGCCATGGTGGGCAAGGTGGAGCGACCACCGAGAATCCAGAAAAGAGTGCAATCGAGTACTTAACGCTACGAGAGAATAAACTTGTGGATGAACTTAAATGTTCATATCCGGTGCTAAAAGAATACTATGAAAAGCACCATTCTCAAGGGCTATCGGATTCCGACGTTAGACATATAAATAATATTGCATCTAAAGCACCAGAAAACCTAAGTCCAGTGGTACTACAAAGAATCTACAATTATTTGTTCTGGATTGATGTAGGCATCAAAAAGCTGCCAACAGATAAAACGGATTTTTTAGTTAGAGTAAGAAAGACCGTCGTTTCAAATGGGAAAATATCTGAGAAACAAAAGGTTGCAATAAATAGGTGGCTGGAGAATATCGATGGAGTACCTCAGTTAAAGTAATGCACAACAAGCGTATGTTGCCGGACTGGTTTTCCGCTCCAAAACCAGCGGCAAATATGGTTGTTATGTAGATATTTAGGGTCAGAGAAATCAAGGGGCAGTAAACTTGATTATTTTCATAGGTTAGAAAGCTTTTCCCTTCAGATAAAACTGGAGAATCAAGTCGCTAGAACATTTGAAACCTGAGTATGAGTTGGAAAATAAGTCTGCCCCTTTTCCCGTGCGCTTATATCGAGTCAGTTAAACGTTATCTGCGTATTTTTTTGAACGGTGATGTTAAGCCGTTTCGCCATGCGGATAAGGTTTGAGCGATCCATCTGCAACTGTTTTGCTGCATGTGCCCAATTACCATCGGCTTGTTGTAATGCGTGGGCAATGACTCTTTTCTGAAAGGCTTCTGTCGCGGCTTTTAAACTCATATTCGGCTGGCTGTTAGTTGGGGGGGTATCCAGTTCAGCTAAGCTCGATACTGGGGTATCAGCTGTAATTTCAAGTAACTCAGAAGTGAGAGACACAATCGCCTGGTGAGGTGATATGGCTTTTGCTCTCAATGCTGCTCTGCTGATCACATGTTCCAGTTCACGCACATTGCCGGGCCAGGAATAATTAAGCAGGCTGGTGTTGGCTTCTGAGGTTAATCGTAGCTGGCGGATATTCAGCTGACGACTGATGCGTTCAAGAAAATATCCGGCCAGTAGCAATACATCCTCACCACGTTCTTTCAGGCTGGGCAGGTGAATGGGGTAGACCATCAGACGATGATAAAGGTCGGAACGGAACTGCTCATTCTCGACTTCTTTTTCCAGATTTCTATTAGTGGCTGCAATTATGCGTACATCCACATGTTCGACTTTATCTTGCCCAACAGGTTGAATCTCACCTGACTGCAAAACGCGTAATAATTTACTCTGTGTGCTGAGTGGTAATTCACCCACCTCATCCAGAAATAAGGTGCCGCCATTTGCCAGCTGAAATTTACCGGCACGTGCTTTATCTGCGCCGGTAAAGGCGCCTTTGGTGTGGCCGAATAACTCGCTTTCAACCAATGACTCTGGCAGGGAAGCACAGTTTAAATAGACCAGTGGAGCCGTTTTACGCTCTGAAAGTTGATGTATTTTCCTGGCAACCAGCTCTTTGCCTACCCCGGTTTCACCCGTAATCAGCACTGTAAAATTGGAGCCAGACACCAGTTCGATATTATTTTTCAGCGTTTGCATGACTGGGCTTTGCCCAATAATCTCACCGCCGTCTTTTAATAAGGCTTCCTGAGTTAACTCTTTGACGACTTCCTGGGCATGATGGGCACTTAACTCCAGCTTCTTGAACTCTAATGCCGTTTTTAAAGTAGCAGCGGATAAGGCTGTGATTAATTCCAGCGTTTTTAATTCAATATCATCAAAAGCATGTGGTTTAAAGCTATCTAAAGTGACAACACCAATAAGCTGATTGTCTGAATACAATGGTAATCCCATACAGGAATGAATCGGTAAGTTACCTAATTGAGACACCAGCAAACCATCGTAGGGATCGGGTAAATCACAGTCGTTAGCAAATAACAGTGGTTTGTTTGAGTCACAAATGCGTTGCAGCCTCGGGTGTTCTGCAAGTAAAAAGCGCCTGCCTAATACGTCAGACGATAATCCCTGCATGGCTAATGGGGTCAGCATGCCATCACGAAAGCCGAGTAATACCACAGCATCACAGGCAATGGCTTTTCGGATTGAGCCTAACAGGCGATCAAACCGATCTCCGGTATTTAAGCTGTTAGCTAAGTCCAGGGCGACTTCCACTAAAAGGTGATGGCTGTTTAATGACATTGTGCGGTTCTTTTTAATCAGGTTATATAAACATGAACAGGTCAAAATGACTCTATTTTATGTAGGTCATAAAGACACGGTTGATGAAGTATATATGACTAAGTAACTGAATTATATAAGCAGGTTTATCTGGCATAGCTTCTGCAATGTGTGAGTAGCAAAACATAAAAACAGCACAGCGAGGACAACATGTTAGATACACGCACTATTCAAATCGTAAAAAGCACCATTCCCTTACTGGAAGGGGCCGGCACAGCGGTCACTGATCATTTTTATCAGCGTATGTTTACGGCTAACCCAGAGCTAAAAGATATCTTTAACTTGAGCAATCAAAAAAGCGGTCGTCAGCAATTTGCGTTGTTTAGCGCGGTGGCTTCATATGCCAAGTACATTGATAATCTGGGTGAACTTGGCGAATTGGTTGAGCGCATCGCACAGAAACACACCAGCTTTGATATTCAGCCTGAGCAATATCAGATTGTCGGTCATCACCTGATTGAGACCTTAAGAGAGTTAGCACCCGATGAGTTCACCGACGATGTGGCTGAGGCCTGGATAAAAGCCTATCAATTGTTGGCAACGGTATTAATCGACCGTGAAAAAGCGCTTTATCAAACTAGCAGAGAAGAGCAGGGTGGTTGGACCGGACCTAGAGCGTTTCGGGTCAAAGACAAAATCAAAGAGTCTGAGTTAGTGACCAGCTTTATTTTTGAACCGGTGGATGGTCAGCCGATAAGACAGTATCAGCCGGGCCAGTATATTGCCGTCAGAGTGAAGCCTGATGATGCCGAGAATATTGAGATTCGCCAATATTCACTCTCAGATAAATATCACCCTGATCATTACCGTATTAGTGTGAAACGTGAGCGTTCTCCTATAAAAGGCATAGTGTCTAATCATCTGCATGATGCAGTGGAAGTGGGTGATATAGTTGAATTAATGCCACCGGCGGGTGCTTTCTTTTTAACCCAACCTAGCAGACCGGTGATGTTGATTTCTGGCGGAGTTGGCTTAACGCCAATGATGTCTATGCTGGAGACCTTAGTGAGTGATGAAGCTTATCAGCACGATATCTTCTTTTTACATACCTGCAAAAACGCTCAGCAACATTCATTTAAACAGCGTTTGGCGGCGTTGAAAATCACGCGGCCTAATCTGCATGAGTTTTACTGGTATAGCGAAGAAACCCATGTGTCAGATGATATCAATGCAGGCCTAATGGATATTAACCTGCTCAGAGACAAAGTCGATTTCAACAATGTCGAGGTGTATCTGTGTGGCCCACTGGAATTTATGCGTTTTGTGCGCCTGCAACTACATGTGAATGGTGTGCCTTCTGAGCGTATCCATTTTGAAACATTCGGCCCACATGACGAGATTATTTAACCTCACCCAACAGCTGAGCCCGAAAGGGCTCGCTGTTTTATCTTCCGGTATCAGTGTATGCGTATAACATCTTCCCGTGCGTTTTTCTCACAGCCTGTGTTTGATCTCGCTTTCAGGCCGTTATTTTTACTAGCCAGTCTGTTTGGCATCATCGCTCTGCTTTATTGGGGAGGTGTATGGAATGGTTGGGTAAATCCGAGTCATGCCTTACCCGCCACACTCTGGCACGGTCATGAAATGATGTTTGGTTTTGTCGGTGCGGTGTTGGTTGGTTTTTTATTAACGGCCGTACAAACCTGGACAGGTTTACGGTCCATTCATGGTCAGCAATGTGCATTATTAGTAGGGTTTTGGCTTGTAGGCCGTATTGCGATGTGGCCAGCAGTTAGCTTGCCATCATGGTTAGTGATATTGCTGGATAGCAGTTTCTTTATATATGCCGGGCTTTTCCTGGCGAAATTGATTTATCAAAAGAAACAAAAGCGTAATTATTTTGCGGTTGTGGTGTTGCTGCTACTGATTTTTACCAATATTAACTTTCATCTATCCACTCAGGCGCAGCAGTTTGAAACGGCAAGCAACAGTCTTTATTCAGCCGTATTTCTGATTACTCTGATGATGACAGTCATCGGTGGCCGTATTATTCCGATGTTTACGGCTAACACCACGCAGATTCCGGCCAGGCCTCGTTGGACATGGCTGGACAGGGCAGCACTGTTTTCTGTCTGGTTGATTGTGGCGGTGTTTTTCCTGCAATTACAAATATGGATACCGGCTGGTGTTCTGGCGGTAATGCTAGTGATAGCAGCATGTCTCACTGCAATAAGGTGTGCTTGCTGGCGGTTCCTTACTAGCTTATCTCACCCTTTATTATGGTCATTACACCTGAGTTACTGGTGTATTCCTCTTGGATTCAGTCTGCTGGCCTATCATTATGCTGGTGGTGATGTGAGCATGAATGATGCCTTGCATGTATTAACCGTCGGCGGCATGGGCGGGCTTATTTTAAGCATGATGTCACGAGTCTCACTCGGTCATACTGGCAGACCCATTATCGCGTCTTCAAAGATTAAAATCGCTTTTATTTGCGTATTGATAGCCGGCTTAGTCAGAACGATGATGTTTACCGTATTTTCAGCCAGTTTATTGAGTCTATGGCTCAGTATCCTGCTATGGGTGTTGGCATACAGTATTTTTTTGTATCAATACACGCCCATTTTATTCGCCGAGAGAAAGGGGTGAGCTCGATAAAACCTATTGCTATATGAGGATGATTTAAATAGGTATAATTTATGCCTATTTTGTATCCCGTGATTTTAATTTATGAAGCATGCTTTAAAACGACTCATGCTATGGCTGGGGATTGAGAAAAATAGAACCAGCCATAGCGAAAAAGTGATCTCTGCTTTAGGCGCGATGGTCGGTATTCTAGAGACCATCCTGATGACAAAATGGCTGTCACAGCATATTGCAATCAGTGCGGGTTCAGAGTTATTGATCATTGCCTCTTTCGGTGCCACTGCCGTATTAGTGTTTGCTGTTCCTCATGGCGCCTTATCACAACCATGGCAAGTGATTGCAGGTCATCTAATCTCTGCTGCTGTGGGTGTGACCTGCCAATACCTTCTTGGAGCAACGCCACTGGCAGCCGCTATTGCCGTGGGTTTGGCGGTGGGACTGATGTATTACACCCGTTGCATTCATCCACCAGGTGGTGCCACTGCATTAAATGCCGTTATGGGCGGGGCAGGTATCACACAATTGGGCTACAGCTATTTGCTTTTCCCGGTGTTGGTGAATGTTATCGCTATTCTGCTGGTGGCAATTGTCTTTAATGCCTTATTTCACTGGCGACGCTATCCGGTGCACTTATCCAGGCAGACTAAAGAAGCTACTCATGTAAATTTACCATCCGAAGACGTCTCTCTGACCACCGAAGATTTTAATGCCGCTATTCGTGAGCTGGATTCCTTTGTCGATTTAACCGAAGAAGGCTTAAGCGAACTCCTCGAAAAAGCTAAACAAAATGCCTTACTGCATATCGAGCACCCAGAAAAAATCAGAACAGGCAAGTTCTACAGCAATGGCAAAATTGGTCACACATGGGCTGTTCGCCGCGTCATAGATGAAGGCAAAGAAGGCAGTAAAAATGATGTGGTTATCTACAAAAATGTAGCCGGTAATGACCTATACAACACCGGCATGCTAGAACGCGAAGCTTTCCGCCAATGGGCCAAATTTGAAGTCTACGAACAAAATGGGCGTTGGTTGAGATTGAGCTAGCGAACATCACGATATTTATCGTCCAATGCTTTTGAATGTTGCTTGGCCGTTAAAACTATGGAATATTGAGCTAATATCAATAGATTGCAATGCGATCTAAACATCAGCTCGTAAAGGATTAAAGGGACACAGAAATGGATATTTCAATATGAACATCGCTTTTTCTCAGAGATATACTCATCTCCAAGAGAATCAAGATTTGGCTCTATTTTTCCAGCCCACTTCATCCTTTCGGCTCTATTTCTCAAAAAATTTAATCACATTTTTATTTATAATCAAATACTTGAAAATATTAAGTCGGAATTATGAAGCGACTTCTTTAATATTTATTATGAAGCCAGCGGCTTCATAAAAGAGACTGTTAGCCATCAATATTAGGAGAGAGGATGAGCGTAATAAAAAAATGGATTCACGGCACAGAAGTTCATTTTACCGAATGGAAATTACCTTTAGGTAAACCTGCTCATAAAGGGGGGGCTGAAGCGCATTCAGCAATATTCTTTACTACAAGTAAGGAGTACGCGCTTGGATCAGCAAATGGTTCCGGTGGTATTTGCACTGCCGAATTGATTGAAGGTTCCAATGTGTTAAATATGAATAGCTGTAACGCCTCTGAGTCTGAAGAATATCGACTCCAGTGTTCTAAGAAGAAGCTTGGCAGCAAATCTCCTCAAATCACTGTTCCATTTTATTGGGCTCAGGGCTGGGAAACTGGAAGTATAATGAAATATGCTGCATCGACCCAAGACGAAGCCGAAATGATACAGAGGAAAGTAAATTTAGCTTCAAATGCCAAGCATACGAAACAAGGTGCAGCAGCATTCAATGAGCTTCAATTACTTACAAGAAACGTAATTGAAGAATTAGTAATATCAGCAAAAGAGCTTGGGTATGATGCTGTCATTGGAAATGAAATAGATACTTTGCATCCCTCTGGGCAAAAAACCTACGAAATAATGTTTGTTCTTAATCATGAATCCATATCAAGCCCTACTTGGTTAAGCATTCCCAAATAAGGCTAACTAGCAAAGGCAGGCGGATGCTTCACACCGCTGCTTTGGGCATTTTATGTTTTCTGAGGGTATAAAGAATCCATCATGGTAAAAAAGGATATTCTATTAAACGGAATAGTTGTCGGTGAGCATGATGCCACCGGCAATAACCTTGAAGATGCAAAAGCTGTTGAAGCCATTCTCAAGGAAAAAGGGTTGTATCAAGAAGTAACAACTAATGATGCTATGTTTAATCAGGCAAGCGCTTTTGCTTCGGTAGCAAATGACCTCTACAAACGAGATTTAAAAAAATCACCATTTAAGGGTATTAGCCTATCGCCTTTTATCGTTAATGCCGTTTTCAGCATAGAGCTTTATCTCAAAGCGATTCATAATGCTTACGGCAATAAAATTAAAGGGCATCATCTCGCAAGTATTTACAAAGGTATGCCCAAAAAGGGCAAAGAGCATTTTCTAAATGCAGCTAGTGATGTTCGCCCTCATTACCAACTTTATGAGGGAGAAGATATCCATTCATGCCTAGAGTCATTAAGCAAATCATTTGAGCAATGGCGTTATTTGTATGAACACAACGAACTAAGCACTGAACTTCAGTCAATCCGCTATACAATGCATACTTCGCATGAGGCATGCTGTAGGGTCAGAGAAAGTTTTAAAAAACAATAAGTAAGGGAATTGTTTGGCGAAAATCAAAGTGTCATCAAACTTGATTTCTTGCAATTTATTACTTACTCACATACCTCATCAATTTACTAAATGAAACTCATCGCTGAGTTCTCAGTCTGTACTCCTCTAAACATTAATTTCCCACGGAGGAGGAGAATCTATGGAGTATGTTGGCCCCATCAGCTCTGCTGTTATGGCCATTATCTGGCTTGTCTATCTACAGTTAATTCTTAGTCAATATCGCCGCAATAATCGGCCTTATCTTATTTTTCACCATGCCCAAAATGAAAACCCTGATGCTTTATGTTTACTGGTGAATATGGGGGAGCGACCTGTTCATGTAGTGTGCGTGCAAGCGGTGATAAAAATGACGTCCGGAGAGGAGCATAAGCTTGCCGTGACGGAGTTTGAACGCATAAACGTGACTGAGCAGGACGTTCAGCAAACCTTACGTCAAGGGCCATTGCTCAATGGCGGTTATCTGATTTTAGGTACGTTTCGAGATATTATTGAAAAGACTCAAAATGAAATAGGTTTAAACGCTTCACTGGAAGACGTTGAGCGCCTGGAGTTGAGGGCGGCAGTTATTCATGCACCGAGTAAACACCCTGTTGGGGCGAAACGAGCATTTGTGCTGAAGCACAATACAGGCACTTGCGTTTATCCAAAAGATATTAATACGAGGCAGATGGTAAAACGTAAAGACAAACAAGAAGTCGCGAAGTGGATAGAGTCAGAGCTTCACCCACGTGATAATAATGATAAAAGCAGTGTTGAGTAGCAATCTGACAGAGCTTTTTTATGATGCATAATTCCTGGAGATTTGATAGTTCTCTCACGATTCCTGACAGAAAGGTGAAACTCAGTTGAAATTTAGGTCTAGTGAAACTTGTTGGAAGTTAAGTCGATGAGTGAGTATGAGGATTTTGGAACAGTCAAACTCCAAAAGGCTAACGCCAACTCCTTCAGCGAGTTCAAAGTTGCTCTTCAAAGCTCTTTTCGGGTTGCGGCGGAAGCGGACTTAGGTCACCCGCTTGAGGAGCCAATTCCTTCTGATGAAGACATTGATCGTTCTGTTAAGGGTGAGGGATCTGTCACCTACTGGATAATGGTCAATGACCAGCGTGTTGGAGGCGCGGTTGTGGTAATCGACGAAACAAGTAATCGAAACTCGTTGTCGTTTTTCTTCATCTCGACCGATTGGCAGAGTCGGGGGCTAGGGCTCCAAGCCTGGAAAGCGATCGAAAGAGAGTACCCAAGCACCAAAACCTGGGAAACCGTTACTCCGTATTTTGAGAAACGTAACATTCACTTTTACGTTAATAGATGTGGCTTCAAGATTATTGAGTTTTACAACAAGTTCCATCCCGATCCTAATCAGCGAGGAGATCAGGTTCATCAAGGAGGGGAGGAAGATGAGATGTTCAGGTTTATGAAGGTTATGGAGGCAGAAAATACTTGATTCTGAAAGACTAGGAAAAAGCTATGTGCCAAACAACGTTTTCAACCAGACTTAATTGAGCCTCTCGCCCTTATTTGCCTAGTCGTGCGAACCATAATGTAATTAACGTTGTGTGTATTGGTAAATACGGAAAAGCAATTCGTTGGCTCATTATCGTTCAGCTTGATTTCTATATTTAATGCTTAAGTTAACATATGCTTTGCTCTTTTAACCATTACGTTATTAGCTCTTCATTAGTGACTGTAGTAAATCAGGGTAGGGAATTAATTGTATGAAAACCGATGGTATAGCTTCTAACTTTGATTACTCAGAAGAAACACTCACCTTGCAACAAGTTAGTGAGTTATCAGGTGATATTTTGCTTGAGTTTGGTGCGCCCTGGTGTGGACATTGTCAGGCGGCAAGTGCGGCAATAAATGAAGTCGTCAATGAGCATGCCAATCTGAGCCATATTAAAATCTATGACGGAAAGGGCAAACGACTGGGGCGTGGGTTTAAAGTCAAGCTCTGGCCGACGTTGATACTACTGCATGATGGACAGGAAGTAGGCCGCTTGGTGCGGCCATTACGTGCTGACGAGGTTCGTGACTTAATGTCAAAACTCCACTGATGTTGTTACATGGTAGATGTTTTTTCTGCTTGTTTGTCTCGCATCAGCCACTCATTCAGCCAATCAATTCCACCTGCAGTAACAATCGCTTCACCTGACATCAAATCATCAAGATTTTTGATATGTTTCTGATAAACCGCCATTTCCGTTTTGGGTATGGATTTCAGCATCGGTATTTTGGCGGTGATGGGGTTAACGGGTTTGTCATTGATGTGTAGTTCATAATGCAAATGTGGGCCAGTACTTCTGCCTGTGTTTCCTGACAATGCAATGACTTGGCCACGCGATACTTTTTGCCCTTTGCGAACAAGAATTTTGCTCAGGTGTAGGTATCTCGTCGAGAAGGCGCCAAACTCTTTAATCACCACATATTTTCCTGCATAGCGATGTGTTGCAACACGCAATACGACACCATCACCCGTTGAGATCACTTTAGTGCCAACAGGTGTGGCGAAATCAACACCGTTATGAGGGGAGATTCTTTTTGTCACAGGGTTTAAGCGGCGAGGATTAAAAGAAGAACTGATTCTGAATCGTTTTTCTGTCGGATAGCGAAGTAGTGCCGGGGTGAGGTTCTCACCATTTTTATCGTAGTAAATGCCATCGGTGTGCAGATAAGCACTTAGGTCCACTTTCTTACCATTAAAACGGATAGCAACAACAGTGTTATTCCCAATAGGCGTGTCATCGATGGTTTCTCGTTCCATCACCACCTGAAATTCATCACCAGCACGCAGATCTCGGCGGAAATTAATTTTGCTTTGCAGTAATTTTCTCACCGTCATAATGGTTTTATCAGTGAGGCCAGCATCGACAGCAGAAAGATAAAAACTGCCTTCAATCGTGCCTTTTAACACTTCTGTTTGCCATGATGTGGGTGTTAATTTCTCATCGTGAATGAAGTTGTTGTCGTCACTTCTTTGATAAATGACCGTCTTTTTGGGATCGATCACCAGGGCTAACTCGGTGAGGTTGTGTTCTTTGTCTAAAGTAAAGATAAGTTGCTGGTCAGGATGTAAGACATCTGCATCGAGATACGCTTCATCGGCTTCGAGTATGTTGTAGAGCGTATTGATAGGAATGTTTAACTGATTGAATATCGTTTCAAGACTATCGCCGTCTTTTACCGTATAGCGTATATCCTGAGGTTGAGGCTCTACAGGCTCAGCAGAAACTGGCTGTGAGTTCTCATCACTGATGTGATTATTATCTGTATGACTCGAACTATCATTTGCAGCTATTTCAGCAGGCTTACTGTTATCTGATGTTATTTCTGTTACTTCAGCATTGTCACCTGGCTTATCACTAAAGAAATAGTTAAGAAGAGCAATCAATAAAATGATGAGTCCGACAAGGGTTACAGGCTTAGCATATGGACTAGGTGGGATTTGCTTCATAACGAATATTCATGATCAAAAAAATAGCTGGGAATATATCATATAATGAATTTATTAAATATGATATATCATATCAATAAGTATTTGTGTTAGTTGAAGTTTTTAGAACTAATTGCTCATGCGAAAGAGATGAATAGACAGACCATTGTTTATTTGTTTTGTTCTCGAGGAGTTGAAAAAAAATAGGGTTTGAATTAATGGTTCGTATGAGTCGTGACTGCAATAGATTTATTGTGTAGTGGTTAACTGATCCCGGACACCATTTTAGGAGGTAATATGACCTCCAAAGAGGTGTTCAATGACAAAACAAAGAAGAAGTTTTACCCCTGAGTTCAAGCTGGAAGCAGCCAGTCTAGTTGTCGACCAGAACTACAG
>NZ_JBSXOF010000021.1:0-211307 GCF_056859315.1 Methylophaga sp. F-2 | reverse complement strand
CCTATCAATATATTGGATTGAGGGCATTTCGAGACCGACGATTACGATTAAAAAAACGAGAGTGGGAAGCAGCGAATAAAAAAATACAGTTGTTGATGCAGGTGCCAGTTTATGACTAGATTATTTGTGGGGATCCGTCAGGGGCAGCCAACTTGATTTAATCAATAGGGATATAAGCCCAACGTTAGCTATCAAAGGAAATAACACATGGAAGTGAAATCTAAACTTTTTGCAACTTTCTTAATCCTGATTTCAGGGTGCAGCCAGTCAAGTGCTAATGACCCTGAGTTTTTCGGTGCCAATTTTTCATTATCAAGCTGCGTACAAAATGCTGGGAATGCCGATGCTCTTGATGATTTCATGACGAATAAAATGAAAATAAAAGCGCCACTGTCTCCTGAGTTATCCAAGTATTTTCTGAATGGTTCAAATGGTAAGGTATGGTCATTTAGCTCACCACATGGCAACTATGCTGTCGCATACCGAGATGATGGCGTTTGTACTGTTTTTATTAAAGAGACGGATGTTTCCAAATACATTTCTCACATGAATGATAGTCTCAAGCGTATATCTGAAAAGTCAGGCTGGACGGTTTCTACTGACAGTATTCCAATGTTTGCAGGAGAAAAAGAACTAAAAACATATCAATTCACGGTGGTGTTACCTGATAAAAAAGTAAGGGTTGTTATGAGTGCCATCACACAAGTAGTGGGTAATTTTCAGGTGGCTTTCAGTACTAACCTACTATCAGACTGAGAATCAATAGGGTCAGAGTGCTTGATTTTATGTTCAACAACATCCTCTTTGCTGGTGAATAGTAGCGATGAGGAAAAATAACGTAATAACATCAGTGAATTAATATCTGTACATTTCCAATGAAACCCTATACTGTGTACCCAGCTCGAAAGTAAGACTTTTATTTATACTCTCCATCTCGTTGTTTTATTCGTAATTCCCCGTCCTGAAGTTTCTAGATTCCAGCTCGTTTTCACGCTATTCACGCCTCTAGAGGCATTTTTATATTCAAAATTCAGGTAATTATTATGTCAAACACAGTTAATGGAACAGTTAAGTGGTTCAACGAAGCAAAAGGTTTCGGTTTTATCGAACAAGAGTCTGGAGCAGACGTATTTGCCCATTTCAGTGCTATTGCTAGCTCAGGTTTCAAAACCCTAGCAGAAGGCCAGAAAGTTGAGTTCACTGTGACTCAGGGTGCAAAAGGACCACAAGCTGAGAACATCGTAGCCGTATAAGCTCGTTCTCGGTCATAAAAAAGGGCAAGTCCGCAAGGATTTGCCCTTTTTTTTTGAAGTTTATATGGCGTTTGTGATCAATTACTTCTGCGTATAGCTATCAAACCGGGCGATGTACTCTTCGAGATTTTGATTGAGCATTTCGGCATAACGCTGAGTGAAGTATTCGATGGCAGCTTGTTTTTCTGCTTGCAGGTTTTCTGCATTTTCAACAGAACGGGCGACGCTAAAGGCATTAAAACGGGCAGCTGAAAATAGCACTGCTGTATTGACGTCTTCTACCGAGCTCTCCGCTGCTTGTTCATTGGCAATAGCAACGAATTCATCTACACGTTCTTGAAATGTTTTGCTTGAATTTTCACTCATTCTTTTTCTCTCATTGGTTTCATTGATTTGAAATAACTCGTCAGTAGCTAGGGTTTTAATTGTTATATCTGAGCTAATTGAACGCCGGTCATCATAGCAGATAGAAAACATGATAAAACCTCTGCCGTTATAGGGATAACCTGTCCTGTCCAACTAATTGCAAGCGTTCATGAGTATCAAGCAGACAGAGGCTTTGATACATTATCTATTATGGGATGGCTTTTCCAACACAAGGCCATTAAGTGAAACAATTAAGGGAGCATCTGTTGCCCGAACTAAAAATAGTAGGCTTGTTTCTCGTGACGGCTTTGGCAGAAATTATTGGCTGTTACCTGCCATACCTTTGGCTACGTGAGGGAAAATCCATTTGGCTGCTGGTGCCTGCTGCACTCAGTCTTTCTTTGTTTGCCTGGTTGTTGTCTTTGCATCCAACGGCAGCCGGCCGAGTCTACGCCGCTTATGGTGGGGTATATATTTTTATGGCTATTTTATGGTTATGGGCCGTAGAAGGTATTCGACCTACAGTATGGGACATGGTTGGTTCAGGCGTCGCATTGCTGGGTATGGCGATTATTATGTTTGCACCACGTAGTTCTTAGTGAATACTGACTTTAAACTGGCTTGCTTGATGGAAAAAATGTTCCGTCAGCAGGTATTGGTAATGTTATGAGTAATCTTGATGAAATGTTCCGTTTTTATAGCCACAAGTGCTGATGGATATATTGCTAATCTGGGTAGTGATAAACTTTTATTTGGTTTTATAGGCCATCAAATTAAGCTTAAGCATGCACAGGCTAAAGTCGTTGCCAATGATTTTGTCCAAGTTCAGTATGACGTTGATTATTCATAAACCTTTGGAATAAAAATGTGAACACAATAACCACTATTCTTTTAGTTGATGGTCACTGCTTATTTCGAGAGGCAATAAAAAAACTCATCTCGTCATGGCCAGAATATGAGGTGGTAGGTGAAGCGGAAAATAGCGAGCAGGCCCTTAGAATATTGGGAAAAATGAGTGTTGATATCGTTTTAACGGATATTGATCTTGCCACGGAATCTGGTTTCTCTTTCATTAAAGCGTGTTCGACGCATGAACACGATCAGAAACTGGCGATACTCACTCGTGAACTGCACCCTGAGTATATTCGAGAGGCGGTTCGTCAGAATGTAGCGGGTTACATTACCCATCATCTTACTGCCTTAGACATGCGAAAAGGCTTAGCTACGATTTGTTCTGGGAAAACATTTATTGATGCTTTTGCTTGTCAGGCGCTGGCGGACGATCCATTTAGAGAGTGTATAACGGATCGGGAGTGTGAGGTCTTAACGCTGTTGGGGCAAGGTCAATGTAATGCCTCTATTGCCCGCCATTTGGGAATAACAGAAAAAACGGTGAAATCCCATGTAAGTCGCATGTTAGATAAACTCAACATGACCAGTCGTGTTCAGTTAGCCGTGTATGCCCAAAGCACATCTTTACTGGATTCTATTGCCTCACCATCATTAAATGTGAGGTGACTATTGTATTTGTCAGTAGCTTGATAGATATGTCATCCGCCTTTAGACCGATGTCGTATAACATTATTTCCGTCAGGATAGCCCATATCCTGCTTAAAGCGTGATGTTGGTTTTTATCTGATAGGAGAAATGGGGATGTTGTTATTGTTTGGTCTTTTGACTGCACTGAGCTTTGGAGTGGCAGATTTTCTTGCTGGGCTAGTGGGGAAAAAGATATCGCCTTTGACATTAACACTGTACTCACAAGCGATTGGTTCTGTGATCATAACTGGTCTGGCACTCTTGCTTGGTGGTGTACCTGTTTTTTCTGACTTAGCTTGGGGGGCGGCAGCTGGCTGCGTATTAGGGACAGGGTTTATTCTCTATTACAAAGCACTATCGGCTGGAAGAATGGGTGTTGTTGCTGCCGTGACAGGGGTCGGAACGGCGATTATTCCTTTCAGTGTTGGTTTATTACTGGGAGAGCAGCCTTCCACTATAGCTTTGGTTGGGATTATGTTGGTTATTCTCTCTATTGCTCTGGTGAGCACCGGCAATAAGAGCGAACCAGGTAGTGAGAAAGACGTTGATGAAAACGTCATATCGCCCTCATTATTTTCAAGATATCGCTTTCAACGTGGCTTTTTAGTGTGTCATAGAGATGTGATTCAGGCAGCGGTGGCCGGATTATGGCTTGGTTTCTTCTTTGTGTTTCTTGGACAAGCTCAAACAACGTCTCCACTGTGGCCTGCAGCATCAGCTACCGTTTTCTCAGCGCTGAGTGTGGCTGTTTTTATTCCATTTCTAAAGCCAGATTGGGGCTTTTCTAAAAAAATTCGCTGGGTCATCGTTGCTGTCGGTATTTGCCAGACCTTAGGCACGCTTACTTTTGTTGTGGCCGCTAACTTAGGGATGCTCTCAGTCGCTGGTGTTGCAGGTGCTTTATCTCCAGTACCTACCGCTATCCTGGCTTTTTTGGTTTTAAAAGAACAACCAAGTTGGGTCCAAGTGGTAGGTATACTCGCCGCACTCTCTGGTGTGGTGATGATGAATGCATAAAAACGATGCCAGTTTTATGTGATTGTGATTGGAGTTACATGGTAGCTGTGACCATCGTGAAAAATATCGGGACAGGCATAAACATGACTATTCTTCGGATATGTAATTATGGGGGTAGGTTCGGTAATTGCAGCCGGTGCTAAGGTAATTAAGCTCTAGATATTCTGAGCAATTCGCCACAACACCCCACTAGGATCATGCACAACAAAATCCAGCATCCCCCTGGGCTGTTCGCTGACAGCTGACATTTTCACGTCATATTTGTCAGCTATCCCAGCTTCGGTGATGTGTTGATGCCAAGACTGAACGTCTTCCACGAGCAGATGCATCATCAAGTTTTCAGCCAGCGTTTGGTTATAGAAATTTTGTAGAAAAAGCTACAGTGGCCGTGATAAAAATAGGCGACACCTTCGACCGTAAAGCATTCGTTTTGAAGCAGGTCAATAAATCGTCCAGTACATCCACACCCCACATCCAGTGCTTTGCCTTTGTTTTCAACAAAACGGATGGCATGTTGATGAGCCTCAATGCCGTTATTTCTATCGAATTCTTCACGCTCCCAAAGGTGGGTGATCGTGTCATAGGCTTTGCCGATATCTTCTGGTGTCATGAGTTACCCAGCCAATTTAAAGCTTATTCGCTTTCGTATATTCTTCCACGAATTCATTGATGAGAAATTCGACATCCTCATTCAATTCATCAACGTCAGAGATATCTTTGACATAACGCCCCCAGACAAAACCACTTTTACTGAAACACTTGCCATAAACGGTATAAAACATCTTTCGGCTGAAATCGAGATATAAAAGATATTCACCAGCATGCTGCTCAACACGCAAAAAGAGCTGAGCATCATCACGTGGACTTTGCTGAATATTGGCCTGGGATAATTGATTATCAATAATGGCCTCAAACTCGCCCTGATCCACACCATCCGGTTCAACGGTATACACCACATACACTTGCTGTGGATTCGTTATTTCCAGACCCGTACCGGTTTTTGCCATCACAAGAGAAGTCTGCAAAATGAGACTCACCAAGAACAGAAGAGGCAGCCAGCGTTGGATGGTGTAGTTAGTCATATAGGCTCTCAACATCAAGTTTTTTTACTGAGTTAATAGTTGATTTTGATAATAACAGAGCCTGTCACTCTTGCGTTTTAAAACATTGATTTAGCATTGCGTTATCAATTATTCCGATTCTGTTATCTGTCCTGTTACATCGATATATATATCTATAAGCTATCGGCTCTCCATAAGAATTGAGTGGTTGTTTTTTATGAATACTGTATGGATGTCGGCATTAAGAGTATCCATCATATACGTGATTATTGGAGTGATATGGATAATTACGTCTGACAAGGCTCTTTCATATTTTTTTGTTGATAAACAAAGCATTATTGAGTTGCAAACCTTTAAGGGTTGGTTTTTCATCATCGCAACGGGTTTTATTCTTTTCTGGCTTGTTTATCACCAGTTGAAGAATATGAATGAGGCTGAAGAGCGTTTACGCTATGCGCTGAATGCTTCTGGTGATGGCGTTTGGGACTGGGATGTGCCTTCAAGCAAGGTGTGGTACTCCAAGCAGCTGCAAACAATGCTTGGCTATGCCGATGGGGAATTCAGTAACAGCCTTGATGAGTGGGCGAGTCGTGTTCATCCGGATGATCTGGCGTTGGTGATGGAAGATTTACAGCGTCACCTTGATGGTAAAACAGATTGTTATATCAATGAGCACCGCATACGCTGTAAAAATGGTCATTACAAGTGGGTTCGTGATAGTGGACTGGTGATTACTCGTGATGAACACGGGAAGCCTATACGCCTTGTCGGCACACACGCTGACATAACCGCCCGTAAAGAAGCAGATGAAAAACTCAAGCTGGCCAACACGGTATTTACCCATGCTTATGAAGGGATTCTAGTCACTGATACTGATAATAAGATTATCGAAGTCAATGACGCTTTCACTAGAATCACGGGCTACGGCAGAGAAGATGTTATCGGCAAGAGCCCTAAACTCCTTCAGTCAGGTAAACATTCTCCAACGTTCTATGAAGAGATGTGGCATTCAATTAAGACGGAAGGCTATTGGTCTGGTGAAGTATCAAACAGACACAAAAATGGACAGCCATTTATAGAAATGCTGACGATCAGTGAAATCCGTGATGCAGATGGTAACGCCGTTAACTATGTGGCCTTGTTTTCAGACATCACGCATATTCGTGCACAACAGATAGCACTTGAGCGACTGGCAAGTTATGACCCATTAACCTCACTTCCTAACCGTATCTTACTGGCTGATCGTCTCAAGCAATCCATGGCACATTGCCAACGTCATCAACAATTATTGGCGGTGGCCTTTATTGATTTAGATGGCTTCAAGCAGGTCAATGACACATATGGTCATGAAGTCGGCGATAAGCTTCTGGTCACTATTTCTAATCGTATGAAAGCGTCGTTACGAGAGGGCGATACCCTTGCAAGGATTGGTGGGGATGAATTTATCGCCGTACTCACCGAGCTGAATGTGTTTGAAGACTGTGAATCAGTGATTGAGCGTCTATTAACGGCATCCTCTGAGCCGATTTCTATTGATGATAAAACTTTTTCAGTGTCTGCCAGTATCGGGGTGACGTTATTTCCAGAAGACAGTGTGGATGCCGACATTCTCATGCGTCACGCTGATCATGCTATGTATACAGCTAAGCAGTTGGGTAAAAATCGCTATCACCTATTTGATGTGAATCAGGATGATGCCATCAGATCACATAGAAAACAGTTGTTGCATATCGAACGAGCTTTGGAAAACGATGAATTTGTCATGCACTTCCAACCCATCGTCAATATGAGAACGGGCTCGGTGATTGGTTTAGAGGCTCTACTTCGCTGGCAGTCACCTAAGGAAGGCTTGTTGCCACCAGGTGCGTTTTTGCCCTACATAGAAAACAATCCTATCAGTGTTAATTTGGGTGAATGGGTTATCCATGCAGTCTTGAAACAAATCAGCCAGTGGCAAGCTGAGCAGGCCACTATGCCAGATATGATCAGTATTAATATTTCAGCTCTACAGATTGAGCAGACTAATTTTGCTGATAGATTAGCCTCTCTGCTGAAAGCTTATCCTGAAGTAGACCCGCATAAAATTGAACTGGAAATTTTAGAAACCAGTGCCTTAGAAGACATCCAGAATGTATCAAATACAATGAATGCCTGCGCCCAGCTTGGTGTGAAATTCGCAATTGATGATTTTGGGACAGGCTATTCATCACTGACATACCTCAAGCATTTACCAGCGGAAATCATCAAAATAGATCAAAGCTTTGTACGTGACATGCTGATTGACGAAGATGATCTGGCTATTGTGAAAGGCGTTATCGGCCTGGCAAATGCCTTCCAGCGCGGTGTAATAGCAGAAGGTGTTGAGTCTGCCGAACATGGAAAAGCGTTATTAGAGCTGGGCTGTGAGTTAGCCCAGGGCTTTGGTATTGCCAAACCGATGCCAGCAGAGCTGGTACCCGAATGGATAGCGGGTTGGAAACCACAGTGGTAAGGTTGTTTAGACGAATGAGTACTGTTTGATTTACCAGCTTAGCTTCGGATCGATACATTGATAGATCTGGCCCAAACTCTGTTTAGTATCGAGTAGCTCATGGGCCAGTCTCGCCACTTCTTTTCGGTGAATTAAACCATGGACTTCTTGATGTTGTGAGAGCTGGCCGGTGTGAGTGATATCACCGTCTTTCAGACCGCCAGGACGCAGAATGGTGTAATCAAGCGTACTGGTTTGTAGCCAGGACTCCGCCAGTGATTTCTCTCTTGCGGCTGCCCCAAAGCCTTGTTTAGAACGTTCGGACAAATACTGCCATGAGTCGCCACAACCCAGTGATGTCACCAATAGAAAGCGTTTAATACCGTGGGTTTCCAATGCATTAATCAAGTAGCGATGACCGATATAATCCACCGGTACATCGGCTCGGTAACTGCCCATCGTTGAGACGACCCAAGCCTCTTTTGGCAGGTTGGAAACCGTTTGTTCTACCTGCGATTGAATCGTGGCATCACAACTTAGCGACTGTAATTTCAGTTCAGCTAATCGTGGATTTTTAGACGGATCTCTGACTACAGCTATTACTTGAAGACCTTGATCATGAAAATACTCCACCATGGCAGCGCCTAAACCACTGGCGGCACCGAAGATAACAACCGTTTGCATACTTTCTCCTAGTCTGAACAGGTGATCAGTGTCTATTTATTACGGAAGAAATACCAGTGACCCTGGCGTATCAATCCGGTAGAAATAATATAGAAAAAGTCATGATCACTTAACAATCTCGGCATCAGCCAAGCTGAAGGCGCCTTGGATTAAAACAGAAAATAAATATGTTGGTGTTAAGCGAGAGTGATCAAGAAAACAATACTAGATTTAACATCATCAGGAGTAGGTATGAGAGAAAGACTGACAGTGCTGGTACTGGCATGTATGACATTGATAGCTGTGAGTCATAATGTGTTTGCCGAATCGCAGAAAGAGAGAAACCTGAATGGGTTTTGGGTGGAAACATCAGGTAGAGGGGTATTAGCGATTGATGGCGATATGGCGACTTTTTCTACAACGGGTGATTTGAAGGCAGATGATCGATATCAGGTCGAGCTTAACGGCAATGAATTCACATTGTTGCGGAGCAAAAACAGCAGCACATTTAATAAAGCAATGACCGCCACTATTGACTGGAACGAGCCAGTGCTGAGTTTCAATAATAATCGCTATAGATTTATTCCTGCACCAGAAATCAAAGCCGCTGAGCTGGATGGTTATTGGGCTGAAGAAACCAAAAAAGGGAATACGCTGGAAATACGGGCAATGCAGTATAAAAATCAGGCGAGTCGCTATGATTTCTATTGGTGGAAGGTCAATACCGGCTATGCCAGTTATCAACACGGTGTCGATAAGGATGTACCGTTAAACATCGTCAATGGCTTTGTTTTTACGAACCCTAACTTGTCTGATGCCTACCGTCATTACGCGATAAAACGTGAGGGCGATACGATTTATTATGTCGATAGTAATGGTGCAAGGTGGTCAGAAACAAAAACCAAGACACTCAGAGACTATCAACCACCCAAAGGTTTCAGAGATATGACGGCGGTGGTCAATCAATACCAGTGATCTTTTCCTCGGGTTGATTTGAACGGTATTTGTTATCGATGTTGAAATAAGCAATGGGTCAAGATTTTTGAGTCAGTGGTTTAATTCGACACTTTAACCTTCATCAATACATCTGCGAGCATTTCACCTTACAGTTGTCTTAACAGGGCGTTCACAAGACAGTAGGTGAAATATCGGTATGAATGATCCGAGCGAAGCATCTGACAACGAGCAATCGTTTAAGTCAGATCAGAGTCAGATAAATCAGGTTGCTGATGAACAGCCTGTAAACAGGTCATCCAAACGGCTTCTACGTGGCTGGTTACTTTTTGCTCTGTTAATAGTGTTGCTTGTTCTGCTAACTGTTCGTGACGACTTACGACAAAATGCCATTGAAAGTGGTGAAAATACGATTAATTACATCGCATTCGAACTGTTCGGTTGGTCGCCCCGAGATTTATTCATTTGGCGTTTACGGGTGGCAGGATTATTAGATAGCCCACTAGGCCAACGCTGGATACATGCTGTTGATCATGCCAGTGATAGGCCAATACAAGCAGGAAACCAATATCACACCAATGACACTTTTGAAGAAGATAAAGTTGAAGCGCATATCTATCAGGTGACGCTAGAGCGAGGAGAAAAGCTGGTGTGGCAACTTGCACGACTGGATACGGCTGATAGTCGTTTATATGCCAGCCTGGAACGACGCAAAAAAAAGGACAAAGAATGGACTACTGTCACCGATCTTGATGCTAATGGCGACACCAAGAGTCGTGTTATTTCAATAGCAGGGGATTATCGCATTGTGCTGCAACCCGAGTTATTCGCCAAAGTCGACTATTCCTTAGCCATGGCTACTGGCGGTTCATTACTTTTCCCGGTAGATGGGGCAAAGCAGCGTGATATTGGCAGCATCTTTGGTGATCCGCGTGATGGTGGTGCCAGGAAACATCACGGCGTTGATATCTTTGCCAAAAAGGGCACACCGATTACGGCTGTCATTGATGGGGTTGCCCGAACTGACACGGGTGGGTTGGGAGGTAAACATATCTGGTTATCAGGTGGGATGTTTGGTTTAGGCAGTGCCCGGTATTACTACGCTCATCTGGATGAGTTTGCTGTCGAATCAGGTGATAAAGTTAAAAAAGGTGAGGTTATCGGCTATGTGGGTAACACGGGTAATGCCAGAACCACACCGCCTCATCTTCACTTTGGGATTTACGCTGGTGGCCCTGTTGATCCTGAGCCGTTTTTGAAGCCTGAGCCAGAATTGCCTGCAAGCTGAGCATCGTCTAAACAATATAGATTTCATTATTTTTAGATGAGCGAGCAATAAGAACCAAAGTCCTGAGTTAAATGCATCAGGACTTTGAACCAGATATCTTTTTGAATACGCCATCGGCGCATAAAACAGCAGTGCTGGTGTTGGACTGGCAAAGAAACAAACGTTTTTACAGCCCAATGCTATTTAACTTAGGGGCAGCTGATATTGCCATTGGTTTCAATTGAGCCGGTAACGGTATAGAAACTATTATTGAAATGACATTTGACGTGGTTTGAAGTATTACCTGTGCCAGAGAGGTTATTAACCGTCACGCTGCCAGCGAAAAAATATGTATACCACCTGCTCACTGAGGAGGTGCCTCCCATATTCAGCGTGTTGTTTGAAAAGTCGATATTGGCGTTATTACCGATAAAGGCTGTGGCCTGACCATTTCCGCCATTGGCGATAATGTTGATAGTGTTATTGCGTATGGAGACATTACGGCTATTATCAATCGCTAAACCGCTGGCAGTAGATTCACTATCACTAACCGTGGTAAATGTGTTATTTAGAATATTGACATTTTCTTTGCCCTCTATCTGAACTATCTTTGCTGAAGATGAACTGGTTATTTTGGCATCGATACCGATAAGACTGCTGTTATCTGCCATATCAAAAAACCGCTTTCCGCCACCAAGGCCGCCATTACTGCCTGAGCCAGAGATACTGGCTGATGGCGTAGTAATGTTCACGCTTCTACCAGAAGGGGTTTTGACCCTGAGGTTTGCAGCTCCCAAAATCTGCTGGCCTGGCTGTACTATCGCCAGGGTGTTTACCCCGGTGTAATCACCGTTCAGGATGACGGTAGCATTGTCACCCGCGTTCGCAATGGCGGTACTGAAATTACTGGCATTAACATTGTTATCAAACAGCACAATGCGTTTGCCATCGGCGGTTTCGCGAATCACCTCGGGCGCACCGTAGCTGCCTCCCTGGCTGACCACATCGACATCACGGACAACAGGATCTGTCATTCGTTGTTCCATGGCTGT
The DNA here is from genome assembly GCF_056859315.1 of Methylophaga sp. F-2. Lineage (NCBI taxonomy): Bacteria > Pseudomonadati > Pseudomonadota > Gammaproteobacteria > Thiotrichales > Piscirickettsiaceae > Methylophaga > Methylophaga sp. F-2. Next base: position 199,665 of record NZ_JBSXOF010000021.1, on the reverse strand, counting down.
CAGCGCCCGACTTGTTTTAGCCTTTGTACCGCCTAAAGGGATGCTGAGTCGCAACATAGCAAAACGCTGACTGCCACGCGGATCGTCATGCTGGTATTCCAGCCCCAGCGACAAACGCGAACCTCTCGATAAGAAAGGCAACGCATTGAACTTCATTTCCAGTCGAGCGCGTGGTCCCTGGATGGTGTCTGCCTGGCTGTCGGTAAAACGGTAGCCACCGGCATAGACGCGTAGTTGTTTGTCGTCTTCGAGTGAAAATACCGGTATACGCCAACCGATTTCAGCATCGTAGCCGCTCATGGAGCGTTCTTCACCGGCGCGGTAGGTGATGGTCGTGCCGGAAAAATCCGCAGTGCCTAAACTCTCTTCAAAGTAGCTGGTTTTCCCCACGGGGATATAGGCATTGGCGCGTAAATCCCAGTCCATCGACAGGGCTTCAAAACCCAGGGTCACTTGGTTGAAGAAATTGTCATACGGGCTTTTACGACGGTCAAAATAGCCATAACCACCGAGATTCCAGCCATTGTTCAGCATGTGCCGAAGACCGACACCGATGTTGCCTTCGTAACTGTCATCGTTATCCATTCGGCCGCGCAGATTGGCAAACAGTAGGCTGTCATTGCTTTGCCAAAGCGGGACCAGTAAATCTGCTTCACCCAGGCTGCGTTCATTACCGAGTTTGCCTTCGAAGTCGATGCGTGGCTGCCACTTTTCCGTTGAGGGTGCTGTTTCAGCCTGGACCGTTGAGCTAGCGGCAAGGCTGGCAGTGAGCATGAGAGAAAGCAGTGTTTTGTTCATCAATGTTCCTTACTTCTAAGTTTTCATTGTTACTGGCTGAACATGAACATTGAGACTGTGGAGAGTTGCATCCATGTCTTTAGCCGTGCATTATCGGGTATGTAATGCAGCATATTTTTGCTTTTTCGCCGAAAATACTGACAGAGTTTTGACAAATCAAAGATTTTCCAGAACAAAAAAGTTGTTATTCGGTTAGAACAAACGGTTTAACAATCTGGCTGGAATGGTTTTGCTTGTTAAAGCGAAAATTCAGACATGCATATTAGGTAAAGACACAACGCGGTGATAGTCACTGATTAGTGACACTTTTGACAATTAACTATAGAAACACACATGGAAGACGCTCAAAAACAAGCCATTCATCAACTTTGGGATGATATGGCGGCTAGCAGTGCATCTCGCTCATTGGAAATGCTGGATACCACACTGCAAAGACTGGCCGAACTGGTCGGTGCCCAACAAGCCTATTGGATAGGCTCGTTAAGAATTGACGCTATCGCTGAAAACGACCCTGCCTCTGGCTGGCGAGCGCGCCATAATTATTACCTGCATCATACCGCCGAACGTGAAGCTGTTCGCAAAGAACATTATCGTAGGCTTGATAGTGGTCAGGTTGATCCCAGTATTCTTGCTAACCTTAAGAATGCCGGCACATTCAGAATCAATATTAAACATGAGATGGTGCCACCAGAGTGGTTTGAGTCGGAGATTTATAAAAAGCTGTTTGTGCCATTTGATATTCGTGATGTGATCTTTGTTGCCACACCGATTAGCCCTGATGTGGAATCATGGATGATATTTGAACGTGGAGGTAAAGACTGGGTGAATTTTGGTAAAGCAGAGCGCCAGTTATTGGATTATGCCGTGCGTCCGACAAAGTGGTTCCAAAAACAAGTCACATTGCATTATGGAATTTATCTCGCTGAAGAGAAGCTTACACCATCAGAGCGTCGAGTACTGACAGGCTTGTTGACGAATAAAACTGAGAATGAGATCGCGGACGAGTTGGGTTTGAGTCAAAGTACGGTTCACACATATTGCGTTCGTATTTGTCGCAAATTTGGTGTGCGTGGTCGCAATGGGCTTATTTCATTGTGGCTTGGCGAAACGCAAGAATAAATTCTCTATGTAAGAAAAGTAACTGAGCATATTATTCTGCTTGAAACGCCGCTGAAGCACGAGCTCGTCAGGCATCATGAGAACTGAAAAATCGCTCAGGATTAGAACGCCACAATCTAGGTAATGACAGATTTGCCCTGGATGGTAAATTTAGTTATAGGTTTTTCTAGTCCAAAATTAACCCTCAAAGATCCAATTTATAGTGTGTCCTTATGGTTGCTTGTCATCATGGTTTTATGCAGGTTAGTGACGAAGCGGATATTTGTATATAGGGTATCCATTCTGAACTTTCGCAGTGATAAGGACGCGTATGCAAAAGATACTGACATGGTTAGGACGACGAGAAATCGCTTTTTGGATCGTGTTGTTGCTGATATCTGGCTCAATGTGGTTGTTTATGGAAGTGGCCGATGAGGTGACAGAGGGCGAAACGCTCGCCATGGATGAAAAGATTCTGCTGTCATTGCGTAACCCCGATAATCCTGAAGATCTGCTTGGGCCTCCCTGGCTGGAGCAAGTCGGTAAGGACATCACAGCATTGGGTGGAAACACCGTTCTCACCTTACTCAGTGTCTGGGTGATGATTTTTTTATTACTGATTCATAAACGTAAACTGGCTCTTGTTGTGCTGCTGGCTACCGGCGGTGCATTACTTGCCAGCTTTATGCTGAAAAGTGGTTTTGATCGTGCCCGACCTGATTTGGTCACGCATGCGACTTTGGTTTATACATCAAGCTTTCCCAGTGGGCACTCTATGTTGTCAGCCAGTACTTACCTCACACTCGGTGCCTTGCTTGCACAGTTCCAAACAAGTTGGCGAGTGAAATTGCTGATCATCTGTACCTCCGTGTTACTGACCTTACTGGTGGGTATCAGCCGAGTCTATTTAGGCGTGCATTGGCCGACTGATGTGGTGGCCGGCTGGACGGTTGGCTCGGCGTGGGCCCTGATGTGTTGGTATCTGTCACGTCAGTTTGTTAATGAAAAAATCGACAGTGAACCAGTGAGTCATCACATTGATTAACTCGACTAGCTACCAGTTGCTGGCACGAATGGGCTATGCCGCGAGAGGCATTATTTATCTCACTATTGGAGCATTGGCATTTCTATCCGTGCTTGGTTTTGGGGATGAGGAAGCCAGTAGCAAAGGCGCTATTCTTAATTTAAAGCATCAGCCATTTGGTAAGGCATTATTAGTGATGCTTGTTGTCGGATTGCTGGGCTACGTTATTTGGCGTTTTACTCAAGGCATCAAAGATACGGATGAACACGGCCATTCGTGGAAGGGCATGCTGATACGAACGGGGTTGATCGTCAGTGCCATCACTCACAGCATACTTTGCTATTGGACGGTCACCTTACTGCTTACAGATAAAGATGATTCTTCAGGTAAGGCTGCGTCTTATAACCTAACGGAATATTTGGGATCAGAGATCACCGCCATACTCTTTGGTCTTATTGGTGTGGTTTTGGTCGGTGTAGGGATTGCCCACTTTATTAAAGGGTTTACAGCTCGGTTTGAGAAATACATGGCGATGCCAGACACGCACTATGGCTGGATTATAAAAGTCTGTCAGTTTGGCTTAATTTCAAGAGGGGTGGTTTGGTGCATTATTGGCTGGATTATTCTGCGTTCAGCATTTATCTCTGGCACCAGTGAAAATAAAGGCATTGGCGATGCGCTTGAATGGCTACGCACAACGCCATTTGGCAGCTCGCTCACCATGATAATCGCTATCGGTTTATTTGCCTTTGGTCTTTATAGTTTGCTTGAAGCCATATATCGCCGAATCGAGAATGAAGCGACTTAAATACAGGGAATAACGTTATGCAGCATGCCTTGATTCTGATTAATCCCCATAGCCGAAATGGCAGTGAAGAGGGTTTGGAAAAAGCTATACAACTCCTGGAATCTGCTGGTATTGAAGTCTCTGCTAAAGAAACCGAAAGCGAGTCTCACTTGGTGAAGCTCATTGAAAATTATGAACGTGTCGATGGCGTGGTAGTGCTTGCTGGTGGTGATGGCACGATTAGTACGGCCCTCGAAGCGATCTACAAGTATCAACGTACCATGGCAATTCTCCCGATGGGAACAGCCAATGACTTGGCGCGATCGCTGGGGGTGTCAGAAGATTTATCCGCAGCAGCACAAGTCATTATTGACGGGAAACGTGAACGTATAAGTCTGGGCAAGGTGAATAATCACTTCTTTGTAAATGTTGCTCATATCGGGCTGGGCGTGGATGTGACGCGAGAACTGAGTTCAGACAGCAAGAAATGGTTTGGTGTGTTTGCTTATTTAGGTGCTTTTTTCAAAGCAATCAAACAAAACAAAAGCTTTAAAGTGGATATCAAAACAGATGACTGGCAATGCTCAACACGGGTAATTCATCTTGCCGTGGGCAATGGTCGATATTACGGTGGGGGTAATATTGTTGATCAGCGTTCGACCTTATTAAACGGTCAACTTCATCTGTTTTTTATCAAGCCGAGACCATGGTGGCGGTTGTTATTATTAGGGCCGAATTTACGTCTGGGGGTAAAGGACAATGAGCGCCATATCGTGCGTCAATCCGCCCAAAAATTCAGTATTCACACCTCGAAATCCAAAGAGCTGGAAGCCGATGGAGAGTCTAAAACCACCACCCCTGCCGAATTTGAAATCATCCCTGATGCGATAGATGCACTTGTCGGGGACATACCTACCGATTCTGGAGCCGATTAATATGTCGATAATACGAACAGATGCTCAGGCTGATGCCCTGGAAATTCTCAAATTAATCATACAAACTGCTGACTTCTACCGTGCGATGGGTGAGCAATTATCAGCAGAAAATATCCAACACTCGCTGTTTACTATTGCTGATGAACGCGAGACGTTTATCGAGTCATTTCAGCACATCATTAAAGAACTGGGTGACCTGCCATCGACACCAGATGCCGATAAAGAATGGATCGAAGAAATAGGCGGAAAATTAACCCAGCTTTTTGCTGACGACCCTAAACGTGCCATTGAAGATAAATGCCTTGAAAAGGACGAGATTCTCGTCAACCTTGTGAACACCACCACACTGGGCGAACACTCAAAAGATACCAAGCAACAGTTAGATGCACTCAATCAACATTTGAAAAGTTCAAAAGCACGTTTAGCTGGAGATTAAAGCAGAATGCTACAGTTTGATATTAAAACTGAACCAGAAGATGAAATATGCCGGCACTATTTTTCACCCTTTGCAAAAACTGTTGGTCTTTTAATTCTCTAAATAAAAAATGACTTTCATTAATAATCAACGTGTTACACTTGTTTAAAATCAATTATAAGGCCGCCTGTTTAATATTTATTATGAGGCCAGTGGCCTCATAAAACATGCTGTTATACGTCAAGGGCGATCCATGAAAATATGCAAGCTTTGCCAAAAGCCGAAAGAATCCTTGGAAAAATCTCATGTCATCCCCGACGCTTTTTGGCGAAAAGTTAAAGGACGCACAAAAGGAAAGAAAAACGGCCTGTACATTTCTATAAAAAATAACAATAACCAATACGGACAAGACACCTATACTGAAGAGTTACTTTGCTGGGATTGCGAACAAAAACTATCAATTAATTTAGAAAACTACGCAGCAAAACTGTGCCTGCAAAATCCAAGCAACATTGGCGTAACCATAACAAAACAAGAAAAATCCAGATGTTTTTCTGGTGTTAATTACGAAAAATTAAAATTATTTCAGCTGTCAGTACTATGGCGCGCCTCAATCAGCACGGAGAGCATATACTCCGAAATCAAATTAATCCCATCTGAAGAAGAACGACTCAGGCAGGCGTTATACGACCTTGAACCACTCAAAGAAAATGAGTACGGCTGCATCATGAGTCTTCTTTGGATTAATCATGACCAACGATCCACCCGAGAGTCAAAAGCATTCATAATTTCCCCTTATGCAGACTCAGTAGGGCAACATGATTTCTTTGTATTTGTATTCGGTGGTTTCGAGTGGCGTTTCTCACATCCATCCTGCAGCCTGAATAGCATTGATGAACAACGGGTAATCACAAGGCAGGGGACAATAAACTGCCAACTTAAAGATGTACATAGCGACCCAGTGTTGTTTCAAGCAGCTTTCAATGGTTATAAAAATCAAAAAGAGGGGCGCGGTGTTGACGCATAACAAACCCCTCAACAAAGGACGGAATCAATAGGGTCAGAGTGTTTGATTTCTGGCCTTAGATACTATTTATATGTCGATGATGGTTTGGGAGGCTTCTATGAGAAAATTCGTATTACTGGTTTCAATTTTAGTCTTTACCACAACGGCATTCGCTCACAGCGGAGGCTGTCGTAAAGACAGTCCTCCAGGAAAATGTTGCCATGCGGGTTCGAAACCTTATGACTGTCACTGAAGCATTAAGGGGATAGGCCGGTTTTTAAATCAAACACGGACCTTATTGATCTGAATGATTAGTGCCTTGATGGCGGCGTTGGTGGTTGAGGCATAATCGGTGCTTTTTCGGCATCTTTCTGTTTTTTCTCGTCAGGATCGTCTGGTTGATATGTCCCTTCTGAGGGCTTTGGCGCTTCAGGCGTTTCTTCTGCTTCTTTTTCTTCTTCATCTGAGAGCCTCATCGAAGTCGCAATAATACTCGAAAGGTTTGTTGATATTTCTGTGTCTGTTTTGTGTAGTGTCATTGTGCTATTTCCTTGAGTTAGTGAAAAAAGGACTTCTCGCTATTACAAGAGTATGGAATGACTTGTTTGATAACTTTAAGGTGAGTGAGATAGATAACCGCTAAGGCGGTATAGCTTTTGCCAAAATGATTTTATCAAATATGTAATTGATTATATGGGTGGTAAAAATAAGTCATTGCCAAACGGATTTTATTCTACCGCTACTACAAATTTACCCTAGCAAAATAAACCCTTGAAAACAATTAACTGGGTTTCCTACCAATAGATGCATGCTTTATTCAGAGTGAGGTAAATAGAGTGATTGCTTCTGTGGCTTCTATTTACATACGGGTATAAGATGAACTTACCCAAACAAAAATGCTGGGAGAGTATGTGTGAAAACTGAAACATACGTTCGTTTTAGAAGAGCTGTTTAGGCTGCCATATGTGCCAGAACGAATCAGACCAGCCAGTTTACGTTGAAAGCGTTTTAGAACAGAAAGTCAAAATGCTTTTTTCTGGCAGCATTTTTTCTATCACTATCAATGCCACGGTGGGCTTGATACTGATTATTGTTCAACTTCCTGTGATTCCCATTTCAACCTCATTAAGTTGGTATGCGGTATTGCTGATGGTTCTGATTTCACGATGCGTTTTGTTGGTTTACTGGCAGAGAGATGAGGACAAAACAGAGCGTAATCAGGCTCGCTGGATACAGTATTTTCGTTTCAGTATTTTAGTCACCGGCAGCATTTGGGGTGTAGGTGGCGTGATCCTCATGCCGCTGGATAGCATGGCTTATCAGACATTCTTATCATTCACCATTGGCGGATTGTCTTCGGGCGGTATGGCTTCACTCTCAGTTGATCGAAGGTCGGTGGTGGCTTTTGTTCTTCCGACGATGATCCCTCATATTTTGCTGCTTATTCAGGAAGGTGAACCCATCACATATGGCATGAGCGCCATGCTGTTATTGTTTTTGTTTTTTGTCTTTCTTGTGGCAAGAAAGTCAGGCGAAACGTTTATGGAAAATGCCAGGTTACGCATCAAAGCATTAGAGAGCGAATCACGCTTGAGAATGATGTTGGACTTCAGCCCGATTGCCGCATCTATTATCGATATCCGTACTCAAGAAGTGGTGTTTGCCAATAAAAGTTATGCCGCTTTAATTAACAAGAAACATCAGGAAGCTTTAGGTCTCAAGCTTCGACGTTATTACGCGAATAAAGTCGAATATGATGAGACGGTGAAGTTAATTGAGCGTGGGCAGCAGATTAACAATCAGTTAGTTGAGCTCAATGTCACTGAGAGTCAACAAACTACAAAATGGGTTCTCGCTTCCTATCTTCAAATTGAATATCACAGCAAGCAAATGATCTTGGGCTGGTTTTACGATATTACTGATAGAAAAGTCATGGAAGAACATGCGCAGCATCTCGCTCATCATGATGCTTTGACTGGATTACCAAATCGAATCTTGTTTAGAGAACGACTGCACTTGGCGATGACGATGGCTGAACGCGATAAATACGCTTTAGCGTTAATGTTTATCGATTTGGATGAGTTCAAACCTATCAACGATAGCTACGGACACGATGTCGGTGATGCGGTTTTGATTGAGTGCGCCGAACGAATCCGTTCATGTCTGCGTAAGCCTGATTCAGTCGCCAGACTTGGCGGTGATGAGTTTGTCGTTTTGCTGCATAAAGTCACTGATGAGCAGGCCGCCTTGCAAGTCGGTGAGAAAGTACTGGAAGCTTTACAAAGCTTCATGACATTTGAGGGTTTAACCGTCAGTGTCGGTGCCAGCATTGGTGTTGCACTTTACCCACTGCACAGCACGGAAGAGGATGGGCTGTTAAATTGTGCTGATTTTGCTATGTACGAAGCCAAGAGAAATGGTCGAAATAGGGTCAGGCTGTTTCAAAATGAGTATAAATAAGTCGTTTTGATGAGCGAATGAGGTTAGATTCCGCCGGATAGAATCAATTGGCAGACTTTTTGTCATGGATTATTTAAGTCTTACAACAATTTCCACTCAAACCGGTAACTAACAGGCATAATTTGCAGAATAATGTCATTGATCTCTATAGGATTCTGCTTTGTTAAGTTATCGTCATTCATACCATGCGGGTAATTTCGCGGATGTGTTAAAACATATCGTGCTGATTGAGTTGCTTCAGCACATGGTGAAAAAAGAGAAAGCCTTTAGTTATATTGATACCCATTCAGGGGCGGGGCTATATCACCTGCGTTCAGACCATGCAGAAAAACTTCAGGAATATCAGAAAGGTATTGCTAAGGTGTTTCATCTGGACTGGCCAGAGTTGGCGGCGTATCAGACGGCAGTGAATACGGTGAATGATGGCAATGATCTGACGTTTTACCCTGGCTCACCCTTATTGGCGATGCAATATTTACGTGCTCAGGATCAGGCATGGTGTTTTGAGTTGCATTCGGAAGATAGTGTATTTCTGACCAATAACCTGCGCCAATATAAGCAGGCTCGTGTTCGGCGAGAAGATGGCTTGAAAGGTTTGCTGAGTTTATTACCGCCGGAGTCACGTCGGGCATTGGTGTTGATTGACCCGTCTTATGAGATCAAATCGGATTACGATGAGGTGTTTCATACGGTCGAGAAAGCCCACAAAAAGTTTGCTACGGGTACATATGCAATCTGGTATCCGGTGGTCGACAGGTCACGTATTAACCGCCTGGATAAACAGTTGATTAATAGTGGTATCACTCATATACAACGCTATGAACTGGGTTTAGATGCTGATGCTTCCACGCGTGGTATGACTTCATCAGGCATGTATGTCATCAATCCATCCTGGCAATTGATGGAGACCATGACGGCATTACTGCCCAAATTAGTGAAAGTATTGGGTGAAAATGCAGGTGCGTTTTATCGGGCTGATACGCTGGTGGCACAGTAGTTATACAACCCGCTGACCAGAGCAGCGGGTTGTATACGGCCTGCTTTTAAAAGTCTAATTGAGCCCCTAATTTCACCGTGCGTGGCATGCCCTGAGCGATGCCATTGCTACCTGCTGAGGTCAGCCAGTAAGCTTCGTCCGTTAAGTTTTCAATATTCAGTCGGATAGTGAGTGGATGATTATTCACTTTTATTTCATAACGGCCACCTAGATCAAACAGCGTAACGGAGCCGACATACGATTGGCCGTAGGCATCCACCGGGCGTTTGCCTGTATATTGCGATCCACCCGTTACCGTGAAGTAGGTATTGGGAATGTGGTACTCGGTGTAGAGGCGTAATTGTTTTTCTGCAACGCCTTGCATATTTTGCCCTTCCATTGCTTCATCCGTGGTTTTTTTGTTGGTGGCATCCAATAACATGGCACTGGCCGATACCATCCAATCTGGCGTCAGCTTGGTTTTGGCTGATAACTCCACGCCTTCATAATGAGCTTGGCCATCCTGGCTAAAGACATTAGTGCTTGTATCTGTATAGGTGAGTCCTTTTTCCAGCTTAAATACAGCAAGATTGGCTGACCAGTTATCTTGATCGACTTTCATGCCGATCTCGTATTGCTTGCTTACCAATGGTTCAAATACTTCAAAGGCATTAACGGTCGTTGCTGGTGCAACAGCGCCTTCTTCAAAGGCCTCAATATAGCTGGCATAAATTGACATCCACTCAATCGGTCGGAAGATCGCTGCCAGTGTCGGCGTATTAGCACTTTCTTTATAGTCGCCGTATTTATCATCCAGCGTACCGCGACGAATACCTAAGATCAGATCCCATTGGTCACCCAGATGCAAGGTATCGGAAATAAAGATTTCCTTACGGGTTATGCTGGAATACTCGTTAAATTTGGCATCACTATAAGGCCGGTGTTGGACTGGCTGAATAAACTCAGTCGGATTAGATAGATTACCCGTCCCTAGTGAGTATTGGCTTAATCCCAATCCCGTACTGTTTGAAGAAATAGTACGAGTATGAGAATAACCAATATTCAAATTATGTTGGATAAAGCCTGTTTCAAAGAACCCACTAATCACATCTTGTATTTGGTGGCTTTTAAACACATTATTGTAGTTATAAAGGGTTGCTGAATAGTTGCCATCTGCATCAGAACTAATAACTGGCATCAATGGATTACGGTAGTTACTGGAGTAACCATAGGAGAGCTTGTTGTTCCAATTATCAAGAAACTGCCAGCTCAAGTCCGTGGTATAGGTTTTGTGTCCGGATTCATACCGTGTCCAATCAGGTGCGATACGTTTGTCACCATCAATGGGTTTGATAATGTCGGAGCTGGATGCTGGCAATACATAAAAATAACCGCCATAACTTTTACGGCTGGCTTCCAGTGCATTCACCTGCCATAGCAAATCTGGAGTAATTCGCCAGTCTAAAGCGATAGAAGCAGATTTTCGGTATGAGCTGCCATCTTCAATATACGTATCCCCGGCCTCACGCACCGCATTTACACGGAAACCAAACTGGTCGTCGGGCCCCCAGCGACCGCCGACATCGCCATGAACCAGAAACAAACCACTATCCATGACTTGTGTATTGAGGCTGGCAGTAAACTCATCGGTTGGACGTTTTAACACATAGTTAATAATGCCTCCTGGTGCACCAAAGCCATAAAGAAAGCCACCGGCACCTTTGAGGATTTCCACACGTTCCACATGTTCAAGTGGAAAATCTTTGGCACGGCTACGTAAATTCAAACCATCTATTTTTTGTCCTGTATCAAAGTCGGGTGTGATACCACGAATATTGAAGGAATTGTTTTCGCCGAGGAAGTTACTAGCAGAGAGACTGACTGCGGCATCAAATTTTGTCACATCAGAAATTGAGCGTGCCTGCGTGTTTTCGATGTAATCCTGAGAAAAGCTTTCTATGGTGAAAGGGGTATTTTGTAAGGTTGTTGTGCCTAAAGCACCGCTACTGACAGAACTGACTCGGTAAGCATTACTGGCCTGACCGTTTGCTACAGACTGTCCCTTAACTTCAACAGTGGGTAACTCCAGTGTCTGTCCATCGAGAGAGGCGGTGTCTTGTTCAAGTGCATAGCTATTATCTTGTTGTCTTACGGCTTTTAACCCCGTGCCTTGCAGCAGTGTGGCCAGTGCAGCATCAACAGTCATTGTGGCATTGAGCCCCTGGCTTTGTTTACCTTTTGCTAATTCAGTGGCACCCACCAGATAAATGCCCGCTCTGGCTGAAAACTGTGTCAGAGCTTTACTTAATGGACCCGCGGGGATGGAATAGTGTTGTGTAGCTTGCGTGGTTGATGTGTCAGCCAGTACGTCAGTGGTGCTGGTAGCAACAATGAATCCACTCACTATAAGCAGATGCATGGATAGAAAAAGCGGTTTGAGTTTGGGTAAAGGGGTGTGGTGTGTTTTTGGCACCATGACAGGATTCCTCTTGATTAGTCTTGAACTACTGATATGAACTGCTAAGAGCACAAAACCCGGAACCTGTTTTTGAAAATAATTTTCACATTATTGATTTTATGATTGTTTTTTAGACTTGATATTGACCCACCAAGGCAAAGGGTGGGTCACTTCAATGGGTAATACATGGCTGAGCATAGCTAAAGCCTGGTCGGTATTATTTAAAGGAAAGCTGCCATAAACTTTTAAATCCGCCACATCATCAGCTACATTGATATAGCCATGACGATGACGACTGAGCTCTGCGATGACATCTGCCAGAGGACGGTCTTCTGTTAATAAAATACCCGAAGTCCAGACCTCGCGAGCTGGGTCAGCATGATTATTCTGACTGATATGATGCTGTGTGAAATGTGTTTGCTGTCCTGCATTCACGCGTTGAGTCTGTAAGGAGCGTCGGGTTTGGATTTCAACAGCGCCCTGATATACCGCTAACTTAATGCCATTGTCAGTCTGCAATACATTAAAACGTGTGCCTAACGGTCTGAGTTGACCGTGTTGAGTACGTACCGAGAAAGGTCGATTAGGCTCTTTTGCTGTGGCAACAAACAGCTCGCCACTGACCAGTTCGACTTCACGTTGCTTTGCCGTGTAATGGATATTGATGGCAGTGTTTGAGTTGAGCCAAAGCTCAGTACCATCAGCTAAAACCAGATGTTGTTGACCAATGGCAGTCTGATAGTCGGCAGTCATTGCCATGATAGATGCAGGCATCCACTGACGTTGCCAGCTTACCCAGCTAATGAATCCCAAACCTGCCAATGTGGTAAATCCAGTCAGTAAACGCCGCCGCTGTTTTAAACGCTGATTGGCCTTACTGAGTTTCTCCGCTGTATGCCTTGGGCTGGGTGTATGCCTTAGGGTATCAAAGCTACCGCTGATATCTTCGACAAATTGCCAGGCAAAGCAATGCTCTTCATTTGCCGTTAGCCAATTTTGCCAGCGCTCTTTATCTCGTTCACTGGCATACCCATCACGAAGCAAGGCAAACCATTCGGCAGCCTGCTCCAATGTGTGATGAGATGGAAAGGCGGTGCTCATGCGTTAATACTGCTCTACACGTAAGTCAGCAGAAGTACGTGAGGCATGTAGTTTGAGACAAGCGAGCATGGATTTGGCGACATACTTTCTTACCATTCGATCTGAGACACCAAGTTCTTTGGCAGTTTCAGCATCAGTCATCTGGCAGACCACGGCTAACAGAAATGCTCTGGCTGCTTTTGTAGGTAAGCTGCTCAACATCAGACTGATTTCTTCCAGTGCCTCAAGCACGCTGGCTTGTCTTTCAGCTGAAGGGGCTGATTCTTCAGGGTAGCTTGCCAGAGTTTCTTTCCATGCACGCTCGATCTCTTGTCGTCGCCATAAATCAAAACATAAGTTTTGTGCGGTCGTTCTAAGGTATCCCCGTGCTTGAGCTATGGTATCGAAATGACGTTTCGAGGAGCTGGTAAGCAGGCGTAAAAAGGTATCCTGGGCTAAGTCTGCAGCTTCTGAAGTATTGCCAAGGCGTTGATATAACCAGCTTTGAAGCCATCCATGGTGATGAGTATAAAGCGATGTAACGTCAGCTTGGACGGGCTTTGAAACTGCCACAATGGCTCCTGTAATGAATAGTTTGATAATGAGAATCAATATCATTATATCGGTAATCAAGCTAAGCATGCAATAGCGCTATGTGGTTATTTTGAATTGAAAAAAGCAGAATGAAATGATTTATAATCTGCTTTTTTGCTCTCAATGGAGGAGCTTGTGATGAAGCTGGATATCGCGACTTATGCAGAATTAATGGCGCGCTATAATCAATGGATGAACCAGTCTGTTTATCTGGCAGCCAGTCAATTAAACGATCAGGATCGCAAGGCGGGCCGTGGGCTGTTTTTCAAATCCATTCATGGCACCTTAAATCATCTATTGTTGTGCGATCGGATGTGGCTAGACCGATTTAAAGGTCAGATTCCTTCAGCTGATCTGAAGGCATTGGATCAGGAACTTTACAGTGAGTTCACGGAGCTAAAAAAAGCGCGTGATGAATTAGATCTGAAGATACTTGATTGGGCAGCTTCACTGGAGGAGACAGTTCTGCCAGAACGCTTGGTCTATACCAGTCTGGCAGCTGCTGCCGAAAAGAATGTCGATTTCACTCAGGCGATTATTCATTTTTTTAACCATCAAACCCATCATCGGGGACAAATCACCACTGCACTGAACCAGGCAGGTGTCGATGTCGGGGTGACAGATTTATTATTTATGCCTGAGATCAGTGTATGAATGTAACGGCGTTTTTATTATTTGCAATTGCGTCCACCATTACGCCAGGTCCGAATAACATCATGATTCTAAACTCGGTGCTGCACTACGGGGTTAAACGTACCCTGCCGTTTTATTTGGGGGTGTGTTTTGGCTTTCCATTGATGTTACTGGCCATCGGTATGGGCTTGAACACACTATTTAACCAATACCCTGTATTGCATCTGGTGTTAAAAGTCGTTGGCATTGTCTATTTACTCTATTTGGCCTGGTTGATCGCCACCCAAAAACCGTCTTCCAACACCGGTATTCAACAAAAACCGATGTCTGTGTTGGGGGGAATGATTTTCCAATGGTTAAATCCCAAAGCCTGGATTATTGCCATTGGTGCCGTGACGACTTATTCCTCGCTGGATTCAGGATGGGGAAATATTGTATTGATGGCCGTTATGTTTTTAGTGGTTACAGCGATTTGTCTTTCGTTGTGGTTATATCTTGGTCATGCTTCACGTTCTTTTATTCATTCGAATAAAGCGATGCGACTGATTAATCTGAGTATGGGAATGTTATTGGCTATTTCTGTGATGCCAGTGATCTTGGATGTGTCATTAGCACTGAAATAGTTGACTATCTTCGTCATGTTTTAAAGAAATGTATCGGATTTCGGCAAAGATGAGTCAGGGCTGTTTCTTTCAATTTCATCTTCAACTATTCTAGCCATAACAGTTATTTAGCGTGATCGATACGATCATTAATCCATGGGATGGCTGACAGGTATTAAGTGAAGCAGCGTCTCTGAAAGAAAAAGTTTACGGAGTATTTACAGTGCAGAAAGTAGCCATTTTGCAGCATGCAGAGGGTGAATGGATTGGCTCAATGCAGGGTTGGTTTGCGGATAAAGAATTTGAGTTACAGACCTATCGTCTTGATTTTAATGAAGCATTACCGACGATTGATACCTTTGACTGGTTATTGATTATGGGGGGCCCGATGAGTGTGAATGATGAAGACACTTATCCGTGGTTACCTGCTGAGAAAAAGCTGATTAAAGACGCGATTGAAGCTGGTAAAAAAGTACTGGGCATTTGCTTGGGTGGACAACTGATTGCCTGTGCAATGGGGGCTAAGGTCTACCAGAATGAGCAGCAGGAAATTGGCTGGCATACGGTGACTAAGACGGATGATACCGCTACCTGGATGCCGGATTCGTTTGAGCCATTAAGCTGGCATGGTGAGTGTTTTGAATTGCCAGTCAATGCGATTCCTTTTGCCAGTAGTTTGATTACCCCCTATCAGGGCTTTCATTTGGGCAA
Organism: Methylophaga sp. F-2; assembly: GCF_056859315.1. Taxonomy (NCBI): domain Bacteria; kingdom Pseudomonadati; phylum Pseudomonadota; class Gammaproteobacteria; order Thiotrichales; family Piscirickettsiaceae; genus Methylophaga; species Methylophaga sp. F-2. The sequence continues at coordinate 184,088 of NZ_JBSXOF010000021.1, read as the reverse complement.
ATACGTCTGGGCATTACAGTTTCACTTAGAAGCTGAGCATGGGACGGTTGATGCGTTTTATGCTGTTGAAAAGTCATTACCTGATGGGGAATATGTACAGAGTGAAGCCGAGTTATTTGATGACGCGCCTTACCTGCAACAAAGCCGTGAAGCGATTTTTGCGTTACTGCATCAGATGAATGATTAAATCAAGGGTGTAGCGACGGCTTAGGTCGCTACACCGTTTATATAACGTCAAACCTCATACCGGTATGGATTTCCCCATCAGTGAGCACATCGGCACGTAAGCCGCTTTTATGCACAAAGGCTTTTACGACGTCTTTTGCTGCCAGTGTGTCATTCCCCAGTAATTTGCCCAATGTGGCACAGGGTTCGCAAAGTTCAACACCTTTGAAACGAACATTCCCTATAGAAAATTCTTTACCAACCAGGTCATTGAGGCGAATACCTTGGGTGATAATATTACGACGTGTATCAGCGAGTTGGATGCGTTGCTGATAATTATTGTTAAAGGCTTCGATTTCTTCTATTTCAATAAAAGTAATGTTCTGACCTGGCCATTGAGCACGATCAAAGTTACGGTCACCGACGATACCTTTCCCTGTGATCAGATCAATTTTCTTGACCTGAACCTGCTCTCCAAGACTGTTCTCAGCAATAAAAATCGTATGAATCAAGGTAAGCTCCTGCATAAAAAAAGGAGTGAACGCCAAAGACATTCACTCCAAGGAACAGATCGTTTAAATGCCTTCAACTAGAGTTTCAGCACAAAATGTTTGGTAATCGGTTCAATAATTTCCCAAGTACCGACAAAGGTTTTTTCGAAGACCATTGATTCGCCTGCACTCAGGCTGAGAGGCTCACCGCCTTCAGCGGTCACAATGGCTTTACCCGCCATAATGTGCACAAATTCCCAGCCACCATATGTTGCATGATAGGTGCCTTCAGTCGCTTCCCAGCGACCTGATAAAATGCTGCCATCTTCACTTTTATATTCGATCCAGGTTTTCATGGTGGGATTACCCACCTGTTTTACCCAGCCATCCAGATCGGATTCAATCGGATCGACCGTTTTATCGATAATCTTGGTGACGCTTGTCATGATGTTCTCCAGTTAAGATAAATTGTTTACGCTTCTTTCGCTACAGGAATTTCGCTCTTATCTGAGAGATAAGCTTCCAGTGAGTCATCCAGTGCATCTATCCATGGCGTGTGATGTTTCGGTGCCATCGTGCCAGTCATCAGTGAACGGTATGAGTGGTCACGGAAAGTCATGATGTTTTCTTTTTTGTGATGTTTCCATTCCAGGAAAGTTTTGTTGGTTGCCGGAATATCAAATGACGGATAGTCAGTCATATCAATCAGATTCTGAATGTAGTCACCCTGGTAGGTGTACATTTCTTCAGCCGTAACCAGCGTCAGTTCTTTTTCACGCCAGGCCATGCTGTCGGCTTTCATCTCTTCTTTTGATGGCAATGGCAGTCGACCCATAATCACATCACGGGCATACCAGGCTTGGGCATCAAACATATTGAAGCTGTACCATTGATCCTGCATGCCAATGTAGAAGAATTTTGGATTATCTTCCCAGACCACGCCTTTATAAAGGTTGAGCGGCCATAAACGATTATTGGTGACCAGACGCAGATCGTCATTGAGGAAGGGGAAGTGATGGATATAACCGGTACACAGAATAATCGCATCGACTTTTTCTGATGAACCATCGGCAAAATAAGCGTTTTCAGTATCAACACGAACCAGGTTGGGTCTTTCATCCCAGTTTTCAGGCCATTTATAACCCATCGGTGCGGTACGGTAGCAGCTGATCAGTTTTTTCGCGCCGTATTTGTAACATTGTGAGCCGATATCTTCAGCTGAGTAACTGCTGCCGACCAGTAATACAGTTTTGTCTTTAAATTCTAATGCGTCACGGAAGTCATGGGCATGCAGAATGCGGCCACCAAATTTTTCAAAGCCTTCAAATTCAGGCACGTAAGGTGTTGAGAAGTGACCGGTACAACAGACAACATAATCAAACTCTTCAGAATAAATCGTGTCAGTAGTATGATCCTGCACGGTGACGGTAAAAGTTTGGCTGTCTTCGTTGAATTCAACATGACGAACAGCGGTATTAAAACGGATATATTTTCTGACGCCGGCTTTTTCAACACGGCCTTTAATATAGTCCCATAAGACTTCACGGGGTGGATAAGAGGCGATGGGCTTACCAAAGTGTTCGTCAAACGTGTAATCAGCAAATTCAAGACATTCTTTCGGGCCGTTTGACCACAGATAGCGATACATACTGCTGTGAACAGGTTCGCCATTTTCATCTAAGCCAGTGCGCCATGTGTAATTCCACTGGCCGCCCCAATCAGCTTGTTTTTCAAAACAAACGAGTTCAGGGATCTCAGCACCTTTTTCCTGGGCGGATTGGAATGCTCTGAGTTGTGCCATACCACTTGGGCCTGCACCAAGTATCGCAATACGAGTTGCCATAGGGGTCTCTCCATACAGTGTTATTTAGTCAATCATGCTGCGAAAATCGACAGCGCTTAATAACCAAAATAGCTCGCTTTTTTAGCGGGAGAAATCCTCTTGAGTGGGTATCCCAAAAGGGTAAAAAGGGGGGTAGATTAGTTTGAAAAAAGTAAGTTTAATCAGCTTCTTATGATTTTCCTGTCAGTAGTAGAATGCCTTCAACGCCAAGCACCATACCACTTCCCGAATACAGGCCACGACCTTTGTCCTGAACACTGACTTCAGTGCCATCTGCTCTGGTTAAACGGTAGTGAATATCAAACGGTGAAATAGTTTCCAGTGCCTGCTGCACATCATCCCAGACACGAGTAGCATCATCCGGATGAATAATGGAACCGAGCGACACTTGCGACTGATTTAACATGCTCTCTGCGCTGTAACCAGTGATGAGCTCACAGCCTTCACTGACGTATTCCATACTCCAACTGGCATTGTTTCTTGAGCGATAAAGCATGGCAGGCAAACGATCAACCAGACTTTGTAAGCTGCGATGACTGGCATGGCGGACTTCTTCATTACGTACTTGTGGCGTGATATCGCATAAGGTGGCAGACAGAGGATACGGTTGATCTTTATTCACCGACTGAATACGCATTTCACACCAACGTAGCTCGCCACTGGCACTAATCAAACGAAACCAGATGTTTTCATGTTGGCGAGGTGTGATTTTATTTAATAGTTGTGACCAGCTGGGGATTTCTTCCGGATGCAGAAAATCGGAGAACATGCGGCCCAGCGTTTGTTCAACCGGAATCCCAGTGATGACTTCCCAATATTGATTAACAAATTGCACCTGATGCTGTTTGTCGAGCAATAACACGACTTCATTCAAACTATTAAACAGTTGCAGTAATTGTGACTCTTCTTCCTGAGCCTGTGAATGACGGCGAGGCCACTTTAACAGTGTCATGGTTACACTTCCTTATCCAGCAACTCAGCGGAGAGGTTGCGATGTGCCCAGGCGGCGAGTTCCAGTCGTGAGTGTAAATTAACCTTACGCAGCAGACTTTTTACATAGACTTTGACGGTACCGTCACTGATGCCCAGTTCACGCGCGATCAATTTGTTATTCAGCCCTTTAGCGATATAAAACAAGGTTTCCCGTTCGCGCTCCGTCATATGAGCCAGAATGGCATTGGATGGACTGTTTTCATCTTCCTTATTATCACGAAGATGACTGGCTAATGAGGTGACTGCACCGGCATTCATCGCCACATTGCCATGCAATACCGACATCAACTGCGACAAAATTTCATCGGGCGGGGTGTCTTTTTGCAGATAACCATTGGCACCATAACGTAAGGCTTCGAGCAATTTATCCTGTTCGTTACAGGCAGTGATAATGATGATTTTTAATTGATTGTCATGCTCGCGTAACTGTTTTAATACGCCTAGACCTGACTTGCCGGGCATTTGCATATCGAGCAGCAAAATATCCGGATAGGTGTTTTCGATATTGTCGAGTAAGGCTTCTGCATTGTCATATTCGGCGATAACCGTCATCTGCTCACTATCATTCAGCAATTCGACTACGCCACGACGAAATAAAGGGTGATCATCGACAACGACCACAGTAATAGGGGTGTCACTCATTCATTCGCCTCCAGATCCAGGCTGAGATCAACCCGGGTGCCGCCTTCCGGACGATTGTTAATAACTAATGATGCACCGATGCGATCAGCACGCTCTTTCATGATTTGTAAACCAAAGCTGTCACTGCGAGCCGCTTCGGGATCAATGCCGGTACCGTTATCTTCAATATGAATATGTATTAGTGAACTGGTCTTGAGCAGCAACACCACACGTGCATGGGTGGCATGAGAGTGACGGACGATATTACTGAGGCTTTCACGCACGATATACAGCATTTGCATCGACTGCTGCGGTGACAGCATATTCAACGGCAGGCGATTATCCAGCTCAAACACGATGGCGGATTGATGTTCAAACTCTTTAATAGAATTAATCACACCTTGTGACAGATTATCACTTTGCATGGTCAGACGTGAAGACGTAATGAGTTCACGGGTTTGGTGATAAGCACACTGTGTGTAGGAAGCTAAATCTTCAGTAATGGGTTTTAGTGAACTGAACTCATCCTGCTGACAGAGTTTATCCAGCTTCAGGCTTTTTAAACGTAAGTAACCCAATACCTGTGCCAGTGAATCATGTAACTCAGCGGCATACATGGCGCGCTCGGATTCCAGCGCTTTTTTTAATTTGCTTTCATTGTGATACCAGGCTTGTAAGCCTTTATATAAGGTATTTTCAATGCTAGATGTTTTCCACTTTAATTGTTTAGCGCTAGGCGCGGCATCACGGAATAGAAATAAGGACCAGACGGTTAGGTTGTCGTGATCAAATAAACGGCTGGGTGCGATCGTCAGGCCATCCACCTTCATCATCTCGTCAGTATCAGGGGCTTTACCCACGGTGAATAGATGATGCAGAGACTGCATCAGTTTTGCTGATGGAGCCTGATCCAGACCATGGTGCATAAACGTTTCTGAGGTAGATGGGTTGCTGAATAAAACAAGCAGCTCTGGCTGTTGTGCAGGTGAAAATAGATCGTTTATCAGCCACTGTAAGGATTTGAGTACGGCAGGCAGTGTTTCGCTGATATTTTCAGCCGTAGCCAGTTTAAAAGCCAAATCGTTGAAGTCGAGAGACGGTAATTCCTTTTTTTTGGTCACAGCACGCACTGTTTCACCAAACCAGGATTGTCCATCTATCCAAGTTTTGAGTTTGATATTGAGCATCTTTACTACCTTTGTAACATCCACCTCAGCAGGAGGTGGTCTGTATTACATATGTTTGTTCTACAACAGCAGATTTTGTGCCATTTCATTCGAATTTTGCTGGTTTATAACCAATGAGGTAACCCATCAGGAGGATTGATTTATGTTTCCTGAAGGTAAATATTGTTAAACCCAGAGAAATTTATTTTTGTAACAGAGATGAAGCGAAATAAGGTGCACTTTTCTGGTTCAAAATCTCATGGGGCTGCACCAGATATGAACAAAATCACTTCAGCTTTTGGCTGGAAAACAAGGTGAATCATGCTAGAAATGATTAAAGAAGAATCGGAAGAAGACAGATTTTTGAATCTGCAATCGCCCATTGATAGCCAACAATTCCGTGTTGAAGGACAGCAGGCGATCAGGCTGCGTTTACACGTAGGTGATGTACTTGAAATCATCAGTGTTGATGGCGAGCAGGCGGCTGAATTAATTGTGCTGGATATGGATGGCCATGCCGCGCCACAGCTCCTAGATAGCCGTCTACCCGTGACTGGCGATAATATTCAACAACAGTTGCAGGAAACAGGCACAGCAGCCAAGGCCCTGGCTAAGCAGTTCGAGAGCTGGCAGATTCAAGCTAAAGATTATCAGACGGTATTACGTGTGCAGGGTGATGAGTTAACCTCATTGGTAGCCTATGCCGATCTGACGGTGGTGATTGTCGCTGCAGGACCCAGCATGTCTATTGAAGCGCATACACCGCCCACCGAATTAAAAGTGGTGGTGAAATATGCTGAACCCATTGATGAAGTTCTGCCAGAGCCGCTGGCGGAGGTCAAAGCAGAAATACGTATTCCCCGAGCATCTGCCCGCACTTATGAAGTGAAAAAAGGCGAATGGATCCAGATCATCGATGTATCAGGTAAGCAATGCTCTGACTTTATTGTGTTTGATAAACAGGCGCTGGAGCAGGGCAACGAAGTGGGTCTGGATTCCACCGCAACACGTACGGTGATGGGGTTAAGCAATCCTGTGCCTGGTTTGCACTCGCGGTTTCTGGGACCGGATATGATGTCGATGGTGGAAGTCGTGCAGGACACCGTAGGTCGTCATGATAGTTTCCTGTTCGCCTGTACTGCCAAGTATTACGAAGACAGTGGTTATTTTGGGCATATCAGTTGTACTGAAAACTTCAATAATGTGCTTAAGCCTTATGGCATCAAACCACGTGCAGGCTGGCCTGCAATAAACTTGTTTTTTAATACCGGCATTGAGCCTTGTGGCACGGTGTTTATGGATGAGCCCTGGTCTCGCCCTGGCGACTATGTATTGATGCGGGCAGATAAAGATTTGATCTGTGCGTCATCGGCCTGCCCTGATGATATTGATCCGGCGAATGGCTGGATCCCAACAGATATTCACGTCCGCATATATGGGGCTGAACACCATTTTCCTCGTTCCATTGCCCACCGAATTACAGCTGAGGAGCACCCTCGTATGACCAAAACATCCGGTTTTCATAACCGTACATCTGCATTAACCAAGAAATTTATTGAATATGCCGGCTATTGGGTGGCGGCTGAATATGAAGGCTGGGGCGCCAATGCGGAATATCTGGCCTGTCGTGAACGGGTGGCGGTGCTGGATTTAACCCCTCTTCGTAAAATCGATATTACCGGTCCTGATGCGGTGGCCTTTTTACAGTATGTGTTGACACAAAATGTACGGCGTATGGCGGTAGGTGAAATTGCTCACTCAGCCATTTGTCTGGAAACGGGCGGCATGATTGATGATGGCACCATTTTCCGTATGGCTGATCAGGCTTTTCGCTGGTTCTGTGGTGATAGTTACACCATGGTGTGGATGGCGGAAAAAGCGGAAGAAAAAGGCTTTAAAGTCAGTATTCGTAATGCCACGGAGCAGATTCATAATCTGGCGGTACAAGGACCAAATAGCCGTGACTTACTCAGCCAGATTATCTGGACGTCAGAAAGTCAGACCAGTGTGGAAAAACTGAAATGGTTTCACTTCACCATTGGCCGCTTAGGTGGGCCGGATGGTGTGCCATTGATGGTGTCCAGAACCGGCTATACCGGTGAGCTGGGTTATGAAGTCTGGTGTCATCCGGATGCAGCTGAAGCGGTATGGGATGCGATTTGGCAAGCCGGGCAAGCATTTGATATCGCGCCTATGGGCTTTGATGCGTTGGATATGCTGCGTGTCGAAGCTGGCCTGAGCATGGCCGAATATGAGTTCGGTCCTGATGTAACTCCCTTTGAAGCGGGCACCGGATTTAGTGTGCCATTAAGTACAAAAGAGGAGGACTTTATTGGCCGTGAAGCACTGGCTCGGGAGAATCCGGAGAGTCGACACAAATTAGTTGGCCTGATTCTTGATGGTGGAGAATCTGCAGCTCATGGTGATTTGGTATATCAAGGTCGATTTCCAGTAGGCATTGTGACAAGTGCCATTCTTTCGCCTTTGTTAGGTAAACAAATTGCGATGATTCGTGTAGCCCCGGAGTTTGCAAAACAAGATACAAAGCTGGAAGTCGGTAAGCTTGACGGTATTCAGAAACGTTTAGGTGGCACAGTAGTAAAACTGCCGTTTTATGATCCTAAGCGAGCGCGATTACTTTCATAACTTCCAGTATTCATCACCTTTAAAAAAGGAAACCTTGTATGGGGTGGAAGCTATTTAATACTGGGCGTTTACAGTATGTCTCTGAGTCAATTTTATCAGTCGTCGATAAAACGATTGAGTCGCCATATAACCGTGTGCCAATTTGGATGCACGGTTATTTACGCGCTCCGATAGAACGGATTGGTGATTATCTGTCATCCCTGCAAAAAGAGCATCAGGCGGAACTCGAACGACTGAATCATTCCCATCAACAACATTTGACACAACAGCGCGAAGCGTTTGAGCGAGAATTGAATGAGCTTCGCCAGCAAACAGATTCGTTGAACCAGACACTGTCTTCTGTCTATTCAGAAATGGATCATTTGCAGAGTGAAAATCGGCGTCTGTCGAGCGAATTGGATGACAATAACTTGGCTAAGTCAGCTTTGACCGAAGGGGTTTGGATGTTAACCCTGGTGAATGGCGATCCTGATGATGAAAAGAGTGTGATTATCTGGTCAGAGCAATTCCGCCAATTATTAGGGCATAAGCGTCAGGAAGACTTTCCAAATGGCTGGGACAGTTGGTTAAAAGCAATTCATCCGGAAGATATGGATGTGACCTTGGATGCCTTCACCAAACATATTAACGATAAAACTGGCAGCACACCTTATGTGGCTGAATACCGCTTAAAAATGGCCTCTGGTGAGTATGTCTGGTTTCGCGAACGTGCTGCCACCATACGTAACGAAGAAGGTATTGCCGTCAAATCCGCTGGTGCAATTCGTAATATCAGCCATGAGCACAGTGCACGTGAGCTGCATAATTTAGAAATGCAGCGGGCAGAAACCCGTATGACGGAAATCCTCACCGTCGCTGATGTGATCACCGAAATAACCCAACAGACGAATTTGCTGGCTTTGAACGCTGCGATTGAAGCAGCCCGTGCAGGTGAAGCGGGTAGAGGCTTTGCAGTGGTAGCAGATGAGGTGCGTAAGCTGGTTTATCGAACTGAAGAAGCCAACGACAAAATTCGGACAATGGCTCAGACTGAGCACTAACGATCTCAGTGTTTTACATAACTTTACATGATCTCCTTGAACCATCAGTGACATTGTCATGCCGTACTTATGAGTTTGTCGCTGTAGTGTTTGGAATTAATAATAAAAAGGAGAAAAAATGAGTACATTAAAAAAATCACTTACTGTCTTAACCCTGGCTACCTTATTTTCCAGTAGTTTAGTGTTTGCTAAAGATGTGACTGTTCAGGCAGAAGGAACCAAGTTTGATCCACTGATCGTCAATGTCGATCCAGGTGACACAGTTTATTGGACTAATATGGACATCCACAATGTTCACTTTATGTTCCAGCCAGATGGTGCCAAAGACTTTAAGTCTGAAATAGGTCAGAACACCTCGCGAGAATTTACTAAAGAAGGTATTTATGTTTACCAATGTGATCCTCATATCGGTTTAGGTATGGGCGGTGCTGTTGTCGTAGGTAAACCCAGTAATCTGGATACATTGAAATCAACCAAATTACACGGTGGACTTGGCATGATTGCTCATAAAGTGATTAAAGCTGAGTCTAAATAATCACCATACCTTCTAAAAAGTCTGTCTCGAAAAAGGCGCTCAATGGAGCGCCTTTTTGTATTCTGAGCGTTAATGTTCTGCGCCGAGTAAACTAATTCACCTTTTAACTGACTTACACAGATAAAAACTCAACAGCGGATTAGGATGCTCTGATGAAAAAAATGCTTATGGGCTTGTTACTGGCAATCGTCGTGGTTACTGGCGGCATTTACTTTTTTACGAAACATGGCGCTGTGGATAAACAGGGTGATGTGCTGTCATTTATCAAAAAGCAGGGCGTGACGATTATTGATAGCTTTGAGACGCCTTCAGAGCTAACCGGCTATATCGGTACCTATAAAGATGAACCGATGAGTATTTATGTGACGGCGGATAAACGCTACGCCGTAGTGGGCGACTTGATTGATGCGGAGGGTAAAAATCTGGGTGCTGACGCCATCTACCAACTGGTCACCAAACCACAGAATGAAAAACTCTGGCAACAGTTAGAACAGACTGACTGGGTGCAGGATGGTGATAAAAATGCCCCACGCATTGTTTATACTTTCACTGATCCTTTTTGTCCTTACTGTCATAAATTCCGTGATATGGCGGATCCTTTCATTGCTGAAGGCAAGGTGCAATTTCGTCATATTCTTGTGGGTATTCTTCAGGAAAACAGCCTGGCTGTTGCAGCTACGATTATGGGATCTGACTCACCTGAGGAGGCTTTCCAGCAGCATCGCCAGTTGACTAACAAAGGCGGTATAACTGTAGACAACGCAAAAGCATCTAAAGGTAACGATAGCGTTTTGGCTAATAATCATTTGATGGAAGCGTTACACATGCATGCGACACCAACCAGTGTGTATAAAGATAATGACGGTGAAATTCAGATCGTGGAAGGAATGCCGGTACAGCAGGAGTTAAGTCGGATTTTTGAAGAGTAAAAGATGAGACTGGGTTGGTAAGAAAGCCATCCGTGGCTGGCAAATTAATTATGACGACGTGAAATGGTGATGGAAGGATTCTCACCAAACAGTTCGGTGTAATCGTGAGTAAATTGCCCGGCATGGGTAAAGCCCCAGTGCTGAGCCACCATCGCAATGGTTTCATCTTCCTGCAAACCTTGAAGCAAGCGGCGTCTGACAGCATTTAAGCGAGCCATTCGAATAAATTTCACTGGGCTGATATCCAGCACATCTTCAAAACTGTATTGCAGTGTTCGTCGGCTGACATGAGCCAGATCACAGAGCTCGGTAATCGTCACGTGTTTGCTTGGGTTGGCATCGAGGTAAGCCGTCACTTTTTCAACGACTGCACGACGTTTACTAAAACTGGGCTTTTCTGTTATCGGCCCATCTTGTTGTAAGACTTCAAGCATTGCCATCATCAGGTTTTCCTCATGTATCTGTCTGGCGATATCACTTTGAACGGGGGATATCACCTCGTTTAATACTCGCCGCAGCTGATTGAGCTTATGAGACTCCCACACTCTCAGTGGCGAATCGAATACGTTGGTATCAATTAGAATGCCTTGTTTTTCGGCGATCTGTTGCAGACTGTCCTGATTCACCACCACACCAAAAATATCAAAGTCTTCCGGTGTAATGAGTTCAAACTGGGTATTGCCAGGACGAATCATCAGCTGGTTCTTTTCTACCTGATGCCCGTTGATGCGACATGACTTTTCATCCACAGCAAAGCCCATCCAGATTGCGTTTGGCCAGACATTGCATTGTTGGCGAACGGCACGACTGGTGTGTTCTCGAAAAGCGTGCACATGCTCAAACATGACCTCTTCAATACGCCCATAAAATTGCCCCAGGCTGATTTGATCAAATTGTTGCTGCCAGGCTTTTAAATTGTGTGCTTGTTCATCCACATCTTCTGCTTCAAGAACGCACCAACGCGTAGCGGTTTTGCTCTGGTTTGGTGCAAATTTTATATTTTCTTCTTTCATTTGCTCCCCTTGTTTCATTTTCATTATGCAATTTGTTTCAATAAGTTGCTGAATAACAACCCAAAAAACTTTTGCCAATTTTCGATAGTCACCCGGTATAAATCTCGCAAGTTCATTTTAGGAAACTTTGTTTACTTAAAGGCAAAATTTATTCCAAGTAATCGGAAATAAAGCAGTTTATGACACAGACATATCGTTACCAATTAGGCACCAAGACCTATCAGTTCGCTGACTTAGCCGATCTGATGGCAAAAGCCACGCCTGCACGTTCGGGCGATCGACTGGCGGGTGTCATTGCTGAAAGTGCAGAACAACGTGCTGTCGCGCAATTATTGTTGTCTGAAGTGCCTCTTAAAACATTTCTGAATGAAGTCCTCGTGCCTTATGAAGAAGATGAAGTCACACGACTGATTATTGATGAACATGATGTGAATGCGTTTGAACCCATTTCACATATGACGGTAGGTGATTTCCGTAACTGGTTATTATCAGACAAAGCCAGTAGTGAAATGCTGAGTCAGATACGCGCCGGTGTAACGCCTGAGATGGTCGCTGCCGTCTCTAAAATCATGCGTAACCAGGATTTGATTCTGGTGGCACAGAAGTGCCGGGTCGTGAGTGCCTTCAGAAACACGATTGGTTTACCCAAACGCTTATCAACACGCTTACAACCCAATCATCCTACCGATGACGTTAATGGTATTGCGGCCAGTATTCTCGATGGTCTGTTGTATGGTGCCGGTGATGCCGTTATCGGTATTAATCCCGCGACAGACAATGTGGCTCAGGCAACTCGCCTGATGCAGTTGATGGATGAAGTGATTTCACTCTATGAAATTCCTACTCAATCCTGTGTGTTAACGCATGTCACTAACACGATTGAATGTATTGAAAACGGCGCACCAGTGGATTTGGTGTTCCAATCTATTGGTGGTACAGAAAAAACCAATAGCAGCTTTGGTTTTAATCTAGCGACGTTGGCTGAAGCACACCAAGCTGCCTTGTCTTTGAAACGAGGCACGGTCGGTCAAAATGTCATGTATTTTGAAACCGGCCAGGGTAGCGCCTTATCAGCCAATGCGCATCACGGTTTGGATCAACAAACCTGTGAAGCTAGAGCCTATGCGGTTGCCAGAAAATTTAATCCTTTACTGGTGAATACGGTAGTTGGCTTTATCGGCCCTGAATATCTGTTTGATGGCAAAGAAATTACCCGTGCAGGTCTGGAAGATCATTTCTGTGCCAAGTTACTTGGGCTGCCAATGGGGTGTGATGTTTGCTACACCAATCATGCCGAAGCCGATCAAAATGATATGGATAATCTGCTGACTTTATTAGCGACAGCGGGGTGTTCGTTTGTGATGGGCATTCCGGGCTCTGATGACATCATGCTTAATTACCAAACCACCTCATTCCATGATGCGCTATATGCGCGCCGGGTCTTAGGTTTAGGTGCTTCACCTGAGTTCGAAAAGTGGCTGGAAAAAATGCAGATCATGACCGATGCCAGTCATGCCAAGTTATCAAATCAGTTACCGCCGGCCTTTGCTGGCACCCTCAGGGGCTTAGCCACAGGAACCAATGATGGTTAAGACCGAACGACTCACTCCTATCAGAAAAAAAACGGATGACGCTGTTGTCACGGATAATCCTTGGCGTCGTCTGCGTGAGTTTACGGATGCCCGTATTGGCTTGGGTCGTGCTGGTGTCAGTACACCGACCCGTGAATCTCTCGAATTTCAATTAGCTCATGCCCAGGCACGTGATGCCGTTCATACCGAGCTGGATTTTGCCGGCTTACAGCAAGACTTAGTCGCCTTGGCTGAAAAATACCCCGTATTAAACACCGAAACACCTCTTGTACTGCACAGTCTGGCAACGGATCGAATGACTTATTTGCAACGTCCGGACTGGGGCAGACAACTTGATGAAGTCAGTCTTGCTGCACTCAAGCCATATAAAGCCATAGAACCCTACGATTTAGCCATTGTGATTGCCGATGGTTTATCCGCCACCGCGATTAAAGAAAACGCTGTGGTGTTTATTGAAACCTTAGTGCAAGCCATGCAAGGCAGTGAAAACGCTTACTCACTGGCCCCCATTGTATTGGTTGAACAAGGTCGTGTTGCCGTGGGTGATGATGTCTGTGAAGCCTTAAATGCCAAAGCGGTGTTAGTACTGATTGGCGAACGTCCGGGATTAAGTTCACCCGATAGTTTGGGTCTGTATCTGACCTGGGCGGCGAAACGTGGCCTGACCGATGACAAACGTAACTGTATTTCCAATGTAAGAAAGGCGGGACTTTCTTATTTTGCTGCGGCTCAGAAAAGCCTTTATTTGCTGACTGAGGCCCGCAGACTCCAGTGTTCTGGCGTTGCTATCAAGGATCGCTCTACCGATAAGATTATTGATAGCAACGCCGTTCAAACCAGCTTTTTGCTGGATAAGTAGCGCCAACCAATAAAGGTGGATGTGTATTAATGTTAACTAATAAGAGGATAGTAAGATGGACAATGCGCCAACGCTAGAATCCTTGCAAGCGGCACTCGATGCTCAGCAAGCGGTTTTTCAAATGCATCAGTCTATGAATGTCGAAGTGTTCTATTGGTGGTGTACCGCCATTATGATCATGATTCATGCTGGTTTCTTGGCCTACGAAATGGGGGCTTCACGTAGTAAAAATGCTTTAGCGGCAGGTATTAAAAATATTCTCGCTTTAGCGGTCATTATTCCCACGTTTTATTTGTTTGGCTGGTGGATTTATAACGCTTTCCCGAACGGCTTTATTCCAATTGATGCTGCAGGTGCATTACCTTGGGCGAAAAGCATGGGACCTGATGTTACCGATATGGGCACAGGTATTTTCTGGGCAGCGTTTGCCATGTTCGGTGCCACAACCGGTTCGATCTTGTCCGGTGCCGTTATCGAGCGGATTCGTGTCAGTGCGTTTTTGATTCTGACTGTATTCCTGGGTAGTGTGGTCTGGATTCTGGCCGGTGCCTGGGGTTGGCATCCAGATGGTTGGTTACTGACGAAGTTGGGCTATCACGATGTTGGCGCATCAGGTGTGGTTCACGCTGTCGCTGGTTTCTTCACATTGGGTGTACTGATTAACTTAGGTCCACGTGTGGGTAAATTCATCAACGGTGTGGCTCAAACTATCGCACCACATAGCTTACCGATGACATTAATCGGTCTGATGATGATTATCTTTGGTTTCTTCGGATTCCTGGGCGGTTGTATCATCTTCAACGGTGGCGAAACAGGCTGGACAACTATTTATAACAACCCAACTAACTTATCTGCGTTTGCATTCAATACGCTGATGGGCTTTGCGGGTGGTGTACTTGGTTGTTACATGGCTAGCCGTGACCCATTCTGGACAATGTCTGGTGGTCTGGTCGGTATCATCTCAGTGGCAGCTGGTTTAGATCTTTATGATCCTGAATTAGCGTTCATCATTGCTGTTGTCACCGGTATCATGGCGGTTAAAGTCGCGAAAATCGTTGAAAACTTTGGTATTGATGATGCAGTAGGTGCGGTAGCAGTTCATGGCTTCACCGGCGTGTGGGCTGTGTTCTTAGTGGGCGTATTTGCTTATGGCATGCCGAATGTGGGTGATTTGCCACCTATCAGTTTTGTCGGTCAAACCATTGGTGCCATCGTAATGGCTGCAGTTGGCTTCATCCCAGGTTATGCGATCTCTTGGGTACTGAAAAAAGCTAATGCATTACGTGTACCTAAAGCAGCTGAAGAGCTGGGCTTAGATGAAGTAGAAATCATTGCTAAACCATATCCAGAAGCGAATGGCGTACCAGCAATAACATCAAGTGACGTGCCAAACAAATTGGCTAATCCAGAACCAGGAGTGTAATTATGGGAACATCAATTAGTTCATGGGAAAATGTAGGGGCTTACTTTACTTTTGCTGATAATCCAATTGCTTTAGGTTTATTCACTATCTGTGCTGCAGCCATTGTTGTTGCGCTGATTGCCTCAATCGCTAAACATGAAAATGAAGCATTTGAGAAAATCGAAAAGTAAGTCAGACTGAAACATGACCTAGTCATGTGATGAATAAATAACCCCGATCTTGTGTCGGGGTTATTTTTTTGTTTCAGGCGTTGACGTTGATAGGGCCTTTTACACGACGCCATTCCACCTCGACGCGATTTACGATGTCACCTGCTGATCAATTTCTGGTAACGGTTCATTGTTTATCGACGCTTCAAACGATTTTAAACGTTTATAAACCGACAATAGTTCAACGATAGTCGTCCATGAGTTCACTAAATACTGGAATGATGAACTGACTTGACTGAATGCCGTTAAAATCTGCTGCAAAATACCAAAAGTAATGGCTCCCGCCGCGATCGTAGGCACTAATATTACATAGGCAAAAATATTATCTGCCTGCAAGTACATGCTGCGGGCCACATTGAAGTACATATAGTGAATGTACAAAGTGAAATAGTTTTTACGCACATCGGCAAACAGTTCTCTCAAGCTCATCGGTTGAGCACGTTGGTGATCATCTTCACCATAAACCAGTTCTTTACGATAGGCGGCTTCTACACGCTGATTTTTGAATTCTAAGCCGGGTAATTTGATACCAACCAGTGCTAATAAGCCTGTGCCGAAGATCGACCAGACAAGAGCAGCGACAAATAAGGGATAGGCGATTTCACCAACTAAAGGTAACTCTTTTACATATTGTGATAATGACCAAAGCACGGGTAAAAACGCGAATAATGTCATCAGGGCATCAATCAATGCGACGCCCAGATTTTCCATAATCGTCGCGAAACGCATGGTGTCTTCCTGAACCCGTTGCGAAGCACCTTCAATATGACGCACCTTCCCCCATTGTTTTGTGTAGTAGTCATTCATGGCGGTGCGCCAGCGGAAAATATAATGGCTGACTAAAAAACGGGTCATCACAAAAATGAATACCGCTAAAAAGGCGATTTCCGCGAAAATGGCAATCAAGTCATATAACTGATCAACTGAAACACCCCCCGTGGGTGATAAGGCATTTTGTACCGCATCAAAAAAAGGTCGACGCCAATTATTTATCGCCACCGATACCTGAACAGAATAATAAGTTGAAAAGAAAATGACCGCTGAACCGATGACCGACCACCATTGCCAGCGACTTGGTGCCTTGATAAACCAAAATGCAGCAAAGATAGCTACAGAGACAAAATAGAATAGGTAAAAGGTTAAAAACTCATTGGTAACAAAATGCCGTAAGCCGATGACTTGTTCAGCATCCGGGTTAACTGGTAACCCAATAGCAGCAGATATATCTGCTCCAAAAGCCACCCAAATAAAGGCGGAAAATGCTAACCATAAAATAACTGATGGCCAAAACCAGGGAGAGTTGGGAAAGAAAGATTTAAACATAATCAACCTACGCTTATTTTTGTGATGCAAATTATGGCATGTTGACAGCATGTTTAGATGCTTTATTCATCCATCTGTGAAGTCTGTATTCAGGCATCTGAAATTAAACATAAAAATTGCAGATAAATTCGGACTCGCCAGGCTTTATCTTCATGACTAATTGATAACCGAATAGTGCTGAAGCATTGGAAATGACATTTTAGAGATAAACAAACACGGCTTTACAAGGACAAGCATGAACTGAGTTTGCTAAAAAAGAATGTTTTTCAGTTAATCTAAATGCATATGATTATTATTTGATGGTAGTATTTAGATGATAAATTTAAGCCTGTTAAATAAAAGTGGAAAAATATTGCACTTTTTTTGACGCTCATACGACATAGGTGATGAGGGGAGTTTGTGTTCTCTCATCCAAAGTCCTTGCTCAGCTGCCCTTGAGTAATGACTGTTTACCCTGATAAATAAATTTGAATCAGTAACTTGAGAGTTACCTCTACTATGCAATTACCATATCCAATTAGAATTATTTCTTTGGTTCTGGCCGCCACAATCGGCGGATATTTTTTAACGTCTGCCGTTATTATTTTTTTATCGGCTATTGTGCCTATGGATAAACCTGATGCCATCGTGGCCAGCAGTTTATTTAGTTATGCCATTTACACGGCAGCGGTGATTTGGATCTTTGTTGTCAGAGATAGTAAGCGTGCCTGGTTGGGGATGCTAATACCAACTTTGATGTTCGGCGGTGCAGGTTTACTCATTTCGAGGATGGCGTCATGAGTGAGTTAAATCAACCGGAAAAGGAACAAGAGTCTTTCCGACAAGCGATGGGCTGGCTGCATACCTGGGGGGGACTGGTCGCAAGTTGGGCACTTTTCACCATTTTTCTGACCGGCACCATTGGGGTGTTTGACGAAGATATCACGCATTGGATGAAACCTGAGGTGACGGCTGTGTCAGATTTTGATCCAGCGGCCATGACGGAACAGCAACGTGTTGATGCCATAAAAAAAGCTCAGGCCTATCTACAAGCGCATGCTCCTGACAGTCATTTCTGGAGGATTGGCCTGCCAACAGAAACCGATCCAGGAATCCGCGTTTCATGGCGTGATCAGCAAAATACAGCTCAAGACACCTTACTCAGCCTGAAGACAGGTGAACCTATGCCCGTCGTCGAAAACCGTGAAACAGAAGGCGGCCATCATTTTGTACATATGCATTATGAGTTTCATGCAGGCATGGCCGGTATCTGGTTTGTAGGCTTTTTTACAATGATCATGCTGGTGGCCCTTATCAGCGGCATTATTATTCATAAGCGTATTTTTAAAGATTTTTTTACATTCAGACAAAAGAAAGGACAGCGTAGCTGGTTAGATGGGCATAATGCTTCGGCCGTCTTAACGCTGCCATTTCAGCTAATGATTGCCTATACCGGATTGGTGATCTTTTTATCGATCTATATGCCTGCTGGGGTATTAGCCAACTATAGCAATCCACAACAGTTTTTTGCTGAGTTGCTCGACGAACCCATGCACAGACCGGAAACAGGTGTGCATGCCGATGTCGTTGACTTATCCGTTTTATTCCAGCGAGCAGAAGTCATGATGGGTAAACCTGGGCGGTTTATGAGCGTTGAGCATCCTGGTGACAGTAGTGCCGTGACTAAAGTATTTGGCTGGTTTGATGAGAAGGACTATTACGGTCAATTATTGAGAGATGAAATCGGTAATGTGCAGTTTGATGCAACCAATGGCGATGTGATGAATCTCAACCCGCCCGGTGAATACGATAAAGGCACACCGATGGCAGTACAACGTGTGATGCGAATCATGCATTTTGCCAACTTTGGTGGTTATAGCGTGCGTTGGTTGTATTTCATTATGGGCATGGCCGGAGCTTTGATGATGGCAACTGGTGCCATTTTGTTTTTGGTCAAACGTCGACAAAAATCATTGAATGAGTTTGGCGCACAAACCGCACGGGTTTATCGAGTGATTGAGGTGCTGAATATTGCTGCCATTAGTGGTTTAGCGGTGGCTTGTATTGGGTATTTCTGGCTGAATCGATTGATTCCTGTTGATATTGCTGATCGCGCAGCCTGGGAAATAAAAGGCTTTTTCTATCTGTGGTTATTGATGTTATTCCATTCAGCCTGCCGTCCCGCGACCAAAGCCTGGTTTGAGCAATGGATCATATTTACTTTACTTGCCCTGTTGCTGCCAGTGATGAATCTCATCACCACTGGACATTGGTTAGTGTCGTATTGGCAGATCGGTGATTGGGTTAGTGTTGGCTTTGAGCTAACGGTGCTGGTGTTTGGTTTGATGAGTCTGGGACTGGTGTTATTTTTACGCCGTAAATTAACTGCAACTGAACGCTATTCTCAACCGGCAAAACGTTCGGAGGCCATATCATGAGTGTGGCGATGATGATGAGTGTTGCTCTGTGTTATGCCGCTATGAGTGGTTTGAGTCTGGCGATGCCAAGACATTTGATGGATGTGACTGATAGACGTTTAACGGCTACACAGATACGGGTTTTACGCTGGACAGCAAGTCTTGTGCTGATATTAGCTTATTTACCCATGTGGCAGGTTTGGGGTGCAGGAACAGGTTTTGTTGTTTGGGTCTCAGTATTATCCGTGACCTCAATCGTATTAGTCTTACTTTTGTCGTACTGGCCTAAGTGGGCAGTCAGAGTCGCATTTTTGATGATGTTGTCGGCCAGTTTCTTATGGTTGATGCAGTAACCGGTCGTTACTGCATCAAACTAGATAATTTAGCGTTGACGGCGTGCTTTCTGAATAGCCGCTTTGACTTGTTCAGGGGCGGTGCCACCCAAGTGATTACGGGCAGCGACTGAACCTTCCAATGTTAATACTTCAAACACATCTTGTTCGATGTTAGCTGAAAACTGCTGCAGTTCTTCCAGCGTCAGTTCTGACAAATCTTTTTTATGTTTGATGCCATAGGCCACCGACAAACCAACCACTTCGTGAGCATCACGGAATGGTGTGCCTTTACGCACCAGATAATCTGCCAGATCAGTAGCTGTGGCATAACCACGTAATGCAGCCTGACGCATATTGTCAGCTTTGACCGTAATAACAGACATCATGTCTGCATAAACACGCAGAGAACCTAATAAGGTATCGATGGTATCAAACAGCGGCTCTTTATCTTCCTGATTGTCTTTGTTGTAGGCTAATGGCTGGTTTTTCATCAAGGTCAGCAGGTTAAACATATTGCCGTAAACACGACTGGTTTTACCGCGGATTAATTCAGGCACATCCGGATTTTTCTTCTGTGGCATGATCGATGAGCCGGTGCAGAAGGCATCACCTAAATCAACAAAATCAAACTGCGCCGAAGACCAGATGATTAACTCTTCTGAGAAGCGTGATAAATGCATCATCAGAATCGAGGCGAAGCTATTGAACTCAATCGCAAAGTCACGATCACTGACCGCATCCAGAGAGTTTAGACAGATACGATCAAAGCCTAATAAACTGGCCGTCATCTCACGATCAATCGGGAATGTGGTACCTGCGAGTGCTGCAGCACCTAACGGCAGGCTGTTGACGCGTTTGGCACAGTCTTCAAGACGCTCGGCATCTCTGACTAACATTTCATACCAGGCCATCATATGGTGACCAAATGTGACCGGTTGTGCTGTCTGTAAATGGGTAAAGCCAGGCATGATGGTGTCAGCTTCACGTTCAGCGACATTCAATAAGGCTTCTTGCAGGCGATTAAGCTGCTGACCGATAGGATCAATCATATCGCGCAGATAGAGGCGCACATCTGTGGCCACCTGATCGTTACGTGAACGGCCGGTGTGTAGTTTTTTACCCACTTCACCAATCAGGGCGATAAGACGTGCTTCGATATTCATATGCACATCTTCCTGAGCGATAGACCACTCAAAGTCGCCACTTTCAATTTCTTGTTCGATTTGTTGCAAGCCAGCGATAATCTGATCGCGTTCTTCGATAGTCAGCACCTTCACTTCGGCCAGCATGGTGGCGTGCGCAATTGAGCCGCGAATATCTTGTCGGAACATGCGTTGGTCAAATTGCACAGAGGCGGTAAATTCTTCGACAAATTTGTCGGTAGGCTGCGTTAGTCTGGCAGATGAGAGTTTTTTATTGGCTGTAGTCATATCAATCAGATCAGGCTCGTTGAAAACAGGGCGTCATTATAACGCGGATAGTCGAGAGTCAATGCGTGAAATGCTAGAATCGACACTATTTATTAACGACAACGCTGAAGTGACCTTATTCCATGACTAAAAGAATCGTTCGTATTGCCACTCGCAACAGTCCTCTTGCCATGTGGCAGGCTGAATTTGTTAAATCACGCCTCTTAGAATTACATCAAAATATCGAAGTAGAACTGATTGGTATGAAAACCCAGGGCGACATCATTCTTGATACGCCACTGGCAAAAGTAGGCGGCAAAGGGCTCTTTGTTAAAGAACTGGAACAAGGCATGTTGGATGGACGCGCCGATATCGCCGTGCACTCGATGAAAGATGTGCCGGTTGAGTTTCCGGAAGGTTTACATCTGCCTGTTATCTGCGAGCGCGAAGATCCGCATGATGCGTTTGTTTCCAACCATTACCAGAGTATTGATGAATTACCGCATGGTGCGCGCTTAGGAACATCCAGCTTGCGTCGTGAATGTCAGGTGCGCACCCACCGCCCTGATCTGGAAGTGCTGCCTTTACGCGGTAATGTAAACACCCGTTTACGTAAACTCGATGATGGCGAGTTTGATGCGATTATCCTGGCAATGGCCGGTTTGAAGCGCTTAGGCTTTGATGACCGTATCCGTAGCGCTTTAACGCCGGAACAAAGTTTGCCAGCCATTGGACAAGGCGCATTAGGCATTGAAACCCGAGTTGATGACGCAGAAATGAACGCGCTTATTGCGCCATTACATTGTGATAAAACCGCTGTTGTCCTGCGCGCAGAGAGAGCCTTGAACAAACGTCTGTCCGGCGGTTGTCAGGTACCGATTGCAGGTTATGCGATGTTAGATGATGACAACGTCTGGTTGCGTGGTCTGGTCGGTCAGCCGGACGGCACCAATACGGTCACTGCGGAAGTTCGTGGTAAAGCGGCAGATGCCGAAAAACTGGGTATTCAAGTCGCTGAAATGCTGCTGGCGAAAGGTGCAGATAAAATTCTGGCAGATGTTTACGGTGAATAAAGCACCGTTAGCGGGGCAACAGATTCTGGTGACCCGCCCACAGCATCAATGCCAGACGCTTGCCGATTTGATTGAAAACGCGGGTGGCAAAGCGTTGATTCTGCCAGTGATTGATATTGAACATATCGCACGAAAAAATTGGCAGACAGAGAATATCGAACGTTTTGACTGGCTGATATTTGTCAGTCGTAATGCCGTGGAAAGTTTTATGGCTGGTTGGGGGGATGAATTGCCTCAGCCGTGTCAGTTTGCCGCAGTGGGTGACGGTACAGCGCAAGCTATGCGCGAGCATGCTATTCCTGTTGATTGTCAGCCAGAAATATCTAACGGCAGTGAAGGTCTGTTGCAAATGTCCCTAATGCAGGCTGATAAGGTCAGCGGTAAACATATTCTCATTGTGCGGGGTAACGGCGGCAGAGAACATATGGCCGATACCTTAACCGCCAGAGGTGCTAAGATTACTTATGTTGAAGTTTATCAACGTGTTTTAGCCAAGCCGACAGCCACAATGCAAAAGCAAGCCATGTTGGCGGATAAAGTCATCTGTACCAGTGTGGCGGGTGTTGATAATCTTTGTAGTATCTTTATGAATACATGGCCAGGTTTGTTAGATAAACCATTGACGGTGGTCAGTGATAGGATAAAACAGCACGCCTCCTCACGAGGCTTCAAAACCATTCATGTATCAGCCGATGCCAGTGATAATGCAGTTGTTGATACTCTGATAAATATGGACGATTAACATGGCAGATAAAGACGCAAAGCAAACGATAGATAACAATGTGCAGGATGCTGAGCTGCTTGAAAAGAATAAACAGGATGATGCCAAAGTCTATCGCTTGATATGGATTGCGCTTGTTGTTGTCGTACTACTTTCCGCTGTCAGTATTGGCTGGTTTTATCAGCAACTCCAGCAGCAGGAAGCCGATATTCAATCTTCGCTGACCGAGTTATCCAGCCAAAACGGTGACTGGCAATCAAAGTTAGAACAGCACAGGCAGCAGTTAGGTCGGCTCGATAGTGACCAAAAACAATTAGCGGAAAAATTACAGCAGCTCACTGATAAACAGCAGTTATCCAATGCTGAGCTGCAAAAGCGGTGGGCATTGCAGGAAGTCAAATACCTGCTCAATGTCGCCAACCAGCGCGCTGTATTAGCACATGACGTGGTTGGAGCCATCCAGGCTTTGATCATGGCAGATAAACAACTAGAAGCACTTTCTGATTATCGGCTTCATCCTCTGCGCGCTGAGATTGCAGAAGAATTAATGTCATTACAATCACTGACAACCCTGGATATACCCGGCATGGCGATTCAACTGCAAACATTGGCTGCCCATGTCGATAAACTGCGAGTTAAAAAAGGGCCAGAAGTCGATTTTTCTGAGTCTCCAGACACGGCCGATATTACCAGCACAGAAACGCCGGCATGGAAACAAGCCATCTCAGATATTTGGCAACAATTGCGCTCTTTAGTCGTGATTCGCCATGAGCAATCTGGTGAAGCGGCCGTACTTGTACCGGAACAACGCTACTTCCTCTATCAAAATCTGCGTTTACAACTGGAAAGTGCGCGTCTTGCCTTACTCAATGCCGATAACGATAGTTTCCAACATAGCTTAAAAACAGCCATTACCTGGCTCGATCAATATTTTACCGGTGAAGAACGTGATGCCATGCTGGCCAGCCTTAATTCACTGGCTGAACAGAAAATTGACGTGTCTATTCCGGATATTTCAGGCTCGTTGAACTGGCTAGAGGAGTATCAGCAATGAAAATGCTGATCATTATCGCTTTAGCATTAGCATTGGGTGTTGCCGCAATCTGGGCGGCCGATTTTGAACCAGGGTTTGTTTTACTGCAATACGGACAGTGGAGTCTGGAAACATCATTAGTTGTATTTACGGCTATTTATATCCTACTGGTGGTGGCAGGCTATTTAGCATTACGCAGTCTGGTATTGTTAAAACAGACGCCAAAAAGAATTAATGCCTGGAAGACAACACAAAGACAAAAGCGGGCTAATCGAGCTTTAACCCGTGGTCTGATCACTCTGGAAGAAGGACGCTGGACAGAGGCCGAACGTATTTTGGTACGTCATGCCACACACAGTGAAACACCATTACTTCATTATCTGGCGGCAGCGAGAGCGGCGCAAAAACAACAAGCACCAGAGCGTCGTGATAACTATCTACGCCTGGCCCATGAAACCACCGAAGGCGCTGATATTGCCGTCGGGGTGGTTCAGGCAGAGCTACAATTATCGGCCGGTCAAAAAGAGCAGGCGCTCGCGACACTTCAACATTTGCGTGAAGTGGCACCGAAACATCCTTATGTTTTGCAGTTATTGCAGTCTCTCTATCAGGACATGGATCAATGGCAGGAAATGCAATCGGTATTACCCGATTTACGTAAACGCCATGTGTTGGAGCGCAATGAAGTCGCAGCTTTGGATCAGGAAGCAGCTATAGGGCAGTTACAGATGGCATTAGCCAAACAGGACTGGCAAAAAATGGCTGAGGTGTGGGAAAAATCATCCAGCAAAGCACGGCAGACAGAAGCCATGCTTGTGCCATATGTGAATGGGCTAATTCAGCAAGACCAGGAAGAGCAGGCCATTGCCCAGATTGAACAGTTTATGCGCAATAACTGGAGCGATAAGCTGGTGTATATTTACGGCGTGCTGACGCAGGGTGACTTGCTGGCGCGTTTAGCGACGGCAGAAAAGTGGCTTAAAGCCAATCCGGATAATGCCTGTTTATTACTAACCGTTGGGCGTCTGGCGAAAGCCAACCAGTTATGGACAAAGGCAGAAGAATATTTACAACAAAGCATTCGCTTAGATGCCAAAGGCGAGACTTATCAGGTCTTAGCTGAAGTGCAATTGGCGCTGGACAAAAATGAAGCTGCTGCAGATACCTATAAGCAAGGACTGACATTGATGCTTAGTTCTGATGCAACCATTTAATTAACAAAGGGATAATTTGTGCAAGAAGCGGGTGGCGATTATCTGGTAGAAATTCTGGCCTTATTATTGGCCACGGTCATTATTATTCCTACATTCCATGCTATTCGGCTTGGTGCGATTTTGGGGTATTTAACCGCAGGTATGATTCTCGGTCCCTGGGGCTTGGGTGTAATCACCGAAGTTGAAGATATTCGGCATTTAGCTGAGTTTGGCGTTATTTTTCTGCTGTTTGTTTTAGGGATTGAACTCAAGCCGGATAAACTCTGGCAAATGCGTAAAATGGTGCTGGGGCTGGGGCTTGCTCAGGTGCTGATTACCGCAGGTGCCATTTATGGCATTGCCATCTGGTTAGGGCTGGATAATCACAGTGCCATTATCATTGGTTTTGGTTTAGCCCTGTCATCGACCGCTTTTTGTTTGAAACTATTGGCTGAACGTGGCGGTATTTCCACCGTGATGGGACGCATGTCCTTCTCCGTGCTGTTATTGCAGGATATTGCCGTCGTGCCATTATTGGCTTTGGTTTCCTATCTCGCTGTGGGTAACGGTGCTGAAGTAGTTGGTCCAGATGTAAATCCGCTAATCGGTATTCTGGTGATTATTGCGCTGCTGTTTGCCGGGCGTTACCTGTTGAATCCGGTATTAGCCAGAATTGTTGCCAGCCAGGATCCGGAAGTGTTTATTGCTGTCGCGGTACTGTTAGTGCTGGGCGTTGCCTGGATTATGCAAAGTGTAGGTTTCTCGATGGCGCTGGGGGCCTTCCTGGCAGGTGTGATGTTGGCTGAATCACAATACCGACATCAGATAGAAGCCGATATTCTGCCTTTCCGCGGTATCTTGCTTGGACTGTTCTTTATGACTGTCGGCATGGGCATTGATTTCAGTCTGTTATGGGATCGTCTGGGCGATATCCTATTGCTGACCTGGGGCCTGATGACCATTAAGACGGTTGTTGTCTATATCCTGGCCCGTATTACCGGTGCCCGTCATGATATTTCCTTACAAACAGGGGCCTTGTTATCTCAGAGCGGTGAGTTTGGTTTTGTTCTGTTTAGCTTTGCGGCATCGTTGGGGTTATTAGAAGCGCAAGTCAGTGACATTTTGACGCTGGTGATTGCCTTAACCATGGTGTTGACCCCCTTTGTTGTAAGGGCGACCAATTACTTATTACTGAAATTCTATACACCTGATGCAGAAAACGATGAGGAAGATTACACCACCGAGTTTGTTGAGCATGATCAGGAGCACGTTATCCTAGCGGGGTTCGGTCGTGTTGGCGCCCGTGTCGGTACCTTGCTGGGTGCTGCCGGCGTTCCTTATATTGCTTTGGATATGCGCCAACATCGGGTAAAAGATGCCAGGGCACAGGGGTTCCCGGTATTTTTTGGTGATGCCAGTAAGGTCAAAGTATTACAGGCCGCGGGAGCCGATCGGGCCAAGATGATTGTGGTCACGCTGGATAATCCGACGCAGGTAGATAGATTGGTAGCTCAGGTACGCCAGTATTATCCGGATATGCCGATTCATGCGCGCGCGCGCGACAGAAAACACTGTGCGGAATTAATTACTCAGGGGGCCACGACCACGGTTTCAGAAACACTGGAAACCAGCCTCAGGCTGACAGAAGAGGTGTTATTGGGTAGTGGTGTTGAAGATACCGTTGCTGCCCGGGTTATTAATGAATTCAGGGATGACTACTATTCGAATGTGGTGAAAAAAGTCACTGAAAATAAAGTCGTGCTGGGTGAATTAAAACATTAGGCTATTGAGCCTTGGCCTGCTTTTTCTGTTGTTCAGTATCACGTTTTATTATCATCTCTTTACCGTTCAATAAACGCATTCCTAAGATAATTAGGGATGTTTGATGTTAATAAATGCTTTTTTATGTTTGCAAATGTTAATAAGTATCAATAAGATTTGTGCTCAATTTCTTTAATAGGCTTGGTGCACATACATTGTGAATACAAAAAAAAGACTCATTTCTTCTCTCGTCACACTCTGTTCAATTTATTCATTTCCCTTATTAGCAGATGAGACGAGCAATTCAGCAGCGACGATGAATCCCTTAGTCGTTACCGGTCAGGCATACAAAGGTTATGCGCAGTTCTCACCCACATCTGGAAGTAAGACAGATGCAGAATGGCTTGATGTGCCGCAATCTGTTTCTGTAGTAACAGATACTGAGATTACCGATCGTGGTGCAGTGCGCTTGGTTGATGCATTAAATGGTGTAGCTGGTGTTAATAACACACTTGGGGAAGGCAGCCGTGATCAGTTTGTCATTCGTGGCTTTGATGCCTTGAACGATGTATATCGTGACGGCATGCGCGATGATACTGGCTTGCAGTCTTATCGTAGCCTAGCGAATATTGAGCAAATCGAGGTAGTCAAAGGCCCCGCGGGTGCTTTGTATGGTCGTGGCTCAACAGGTGGTTTGATTAACCTGGTGACAAAACGTGCAAACGGTGATGAATTCACCCGTTTGAATGCCAGTTTAGGTAGTCATGGAAAAATGATAGGGCGGGTAGATAGTTCGACCTCATTTTCAGATACAGTTAATGGCCGTATCAATCTGGAAGTTCGCAAAGCCGATTCATTTGTCGATTATGTTGATTCAAAAGATTATTTCATTGCACCGACACTTCGTTTTACCCCTAGCGATCATCACACCTTAGATGTGGATTTGGAAATATCAAAACAGGATTTGGTACCTTACCGTGGTGTGCCATCCATCAATGGCAAACCAGTGAATGTGTCTCGCAGCACCTACTTTGGTAGTAGCAATGATTATCAAGAATCAAAAAGTGTACGTTTCTCACTGAACGATGAATTCAAATTCACCCCGAATTTAGTCTGGAATAATCGTGTGGTGATAAGTCGTGTTGAGCTGGAACAACAAGGTACGCGTCAAAGGAATGTAACAGCTGCTACAGCTACTGTCGGACAATCTGTAAATGATTTTGGCTATGATCCCCGCCGTTTTAACGCACTGCAATCGGAATTAAAATGGTCTGTAGGCTCACATGAATTCTTGTTCGGTGCAGAATATACACAAACCAAAATTGACTTAGACTTAAGTACTGTCTCAAAAGCAGACCAATCCATCTATGATCCTGTCACGGAGCATGTGGTTAATGGTGGTTTTGAACCCTTTAGAAAGAATGACACCAAAACCTATGGTTTGTATGTGCAGGATATGTACACCATTGGTGATCTGACGTTGACCGGTAATGTGCGTCACGACAAGATGGACCTGGAACAACAGCGTGTGGGTAACCCGAAAGAAAACCTGGATGACGACAAATGGAGTTATCGTGTAGGTGCCAGTTATCGTCTGACTGAAGATTTATCGACCTATGCGACGTTTTCACGGTCATGGCAACTGCCCAATGCCGGCACCTTTGTAAGTAATGGTGCGGCGGAGTTTTACTCGGCTGATCTAAAAGAAATTGGTTTCAAAGCTTATACATTAGGTGATGCTTTAATGTTCAATGCTGCTATATTCCAAATTGAACAAGAGCGGCCTGTAACGGATGCCACAACAGGCGATGTAACGGATAGAAATACCTCAAAACATAATGGTTTTGAATTAGAGCTTCGTGGTCAGTTGACAGAGCAATGGAGTACCACTGCCAGCTATACTTATTTAGATGCAGAAGATGAAGATACAGGTAAAAAACCGAATGATGTGTCCGATCAGTTGTTCTCATTAGGTTCAACCTATCAAATTGATAGTCACTGGCGAGTGGGTGGCAACATCAAGTATGTCGGAGAACGCTATGCTGGTGACAATGAAGCAGTTAAATTAGATAGCTATACCTTGGTGGATCTAATGGCGGCTTATCGGGTGGGTAAGCATAAAATTCAGTTCAATGCCTACAACATCTTTGATGAAAAATATTTCCTGGGGGCAACAGGTGGCTCGTCAGGTCGAAACCAAATTGGTTATGGCGCACCGGCAGAATATATGGTGAGTTATGGTTATGAGTTCTAATCCGGAATAAGTTAAGTTCATATCCGAAAGCTGATTAGCCATGCGGAATTGGGTAAAAGCCTGATGCCGTATGGCTTTTTTATGGATCTTTTGCGGCTATATCATCATTAACGGTGACTCTGTTTCTGCCAGAATTTTTGGCACTGTATAACAATCGGTCGACAGTTTGTAGTAGCTTGGATTGTGTCTGCCCAGCTTCATATTCAGTCACCCCGATACTACAGGTCAATGAAATATTGAGGCCCTCATCCTGACAAAATGGATGTTGCTCAATATCCTGTCTGATGCGTTCAGCGAGTATTTTTGCCTCGGTAACATTTGTCTCAGGAAGCAGTAAAAGGAACTCCTCCCCACCGTAGCGGCCTAGTGTGTCACTGTGTCGAGATGCTTTCGAGACGATGTTAACAGCCTCAATTAATACGGTATCGCCACGTTGGTGACCAAATTGGTCATTCACATGTTTGAAATGATCAAGATCAATCATCAACAAGCTTAGCGGATGTTTATAGCGAACTGACCGATCAATTTCATCCGTTAAATTGTTTATCAAACCACCTCGATTAAGTACACCAGTCAGTGCATCAGTACGAGCTAACTTTTCTAATTCTCTGGTACGTGCTTCCACCCGTTGTTCTAATAATTGATTGGCTGCAAGTAACTCTTTTTGTACCAACAGTAATTGTTCATTTTTTACTTTAAAGTCTTTATTACTGGGAATCGCAATCACTTTGGGTAATAAATAGACAATCATAACGGTGGTCATAATGGATACGATGCCGGTAGCGAGTTTACTGAGTCCGCTAAGGAAATAATAACCATGCCAGATATTAATCAGAGCCATTAGATGTGTCACGCCGCAGAGAAAAATAAAGGCAGCGAACATCACAAATATCCAGTTAAAGGCGAGATCGTCTCTTTTTCTGACCAGCTGAATCAGAGCGATAGGAATTAGGAAGTAGGCAATGACTGTCAGCGTATCGCCAACAACATGCAGGACAAGTAAGTCTGCTTGCCATTTTAAACAATGGCCATGGGGCATAAAATTGCCATCAAATAATGCACTGATGATATCCACAGACACACCCTCCATGACTAAAACAGCGTTGACGAAAGCAGCATCACACTGATGGTTCTTCGCACCAGTTTATGATCATTAATAGCATAGTGTCTTGACTGCGTATAGTTAGACACAAGTCATAGCTGGTTCAGCTTACAAGTGACTAATATAACTAGGGATGTTGTAATTCACGCTGACGCACCGGCATGCTATCAATTTCGCTGAAGAGCTTATGAAGTCTTAACTGTGTGTCAGTAGCTTTGACACCACCATCTTTACCCATTAATAAAACCAAGCTGTTATGGTGTTGTAGTTTTTGACGAACTTCTTTAGTGAGATTATCTGTAACTGTACCTGTGTAGTTAGTACTTAGAGAACTTTGCTTAATCAGAAACCAGACAATATCACGGTCATTTATCTCTGCATCCCTCTGCGAGAGTTCATCCTGATAGGTATTAATATCATCACCGGCATTAATCAGGATAAGCCGGTTTTTCCATTTTAGCTCTGACAGTGAATGCAGGCTTTGTATTACCTCTGCCCAGGCAATAGGACTTAATAGCATAAGTAAAATCAGCAAAATACGAGACATAGCTGCCCCCTTTATTTATCAAAATGATAAAACCAAGGTATAAAAGCCGTTGTTAAGAAAATGTAAATACTGTCCGGTTTATGCTGAAGGGGATAGGCAGAGTTTTAATATCCAGTCACGCAGTTTGACTAACTCTGAGTCACTTAAACCTTTGTGCGCTTTTTGTAACAAGCGGGTGAGTTGCACCTGCTCAACTTTGGGTAAATGATTCATACGTGCGGTCAGGTTAGTCTCAGGTAGCTCCGCGACAGAACGATCGGCATGGGTGCGGCGTAGAATGATTTCCAGAAAATCGACAGCACGACCCAGCACCACAAAAATAAAGGTCAGTTCTTTCATTGGCCCGGCTTTTAATGTCTCACCCGCTAAGGGGATGCCATTAATTTTGAGGTTTTCTGGTTTGGCTGTGGCGAATAATGATGCGGCGCCAGACACTAAGCCACCAAAAAATGCGCCGGTCATCAGTGATGTGCCACCCATACCAACATCAATGACAGCACCAGCCGCCGCGCCGGCAGAGGCAGATAAAGCGACAATTTTTTGTCTGTCTAAACCATAAAGATACCAATGACTGATATCAAATAAGTCAGGATAGTCGGCGCTTAACTGCTGCGTTTGCATCTGCATTTCAGGATGTGCGAATAAGGCTTGTAACTGTTTTTGCATGCTCGCTTCAATATGACGCAGCGTGCTTTGATAATCATGTTTTAATTTGTCTTGCAAACGCGATTTCACAAAGTCGGCAGGCACTTTGATTTCACTGACATGACTGAGTATTCGCTGAATATGCTCTGCCACCACGAATGCACCTTGTCGTTCGAGGGTCTCGAAATATTGCTTGAGTAGTTCAACAGTGGACTCGATAGTGTGGCGCCAGGGTTCGTATAACTCAGCAAAGGCCGACAAAATAGTGAATTGTTTCTGATGGTCTGCCGTCATGGGGTTAAACACCCGCACCACACTGAAATACTGGCTTAATGCATCCTGCCACTCCTGCACATACGCTTCGCCACCAATCGGGTTGATCAATGCCATACGTGGTTGACCTGTCCATTGCAGAATGGTCATTTCGGCCTCAAATTCAGGGCTATAGGGAATAGAACCATCCACCACATAAATAATGCCAGCACCATTTAAAATAGGCTGTAATAACTCAACTTCATCATGAAATTTATGATTGCCTGAGGCGCGCTGCTCACTTACAAATGCCTGAATGGTATTTTTGCGTTCAGCTGCGTTCGGGGCGTGTTGCTGACACCAGGACATCACTTGTCTTGGACGTTGAAAGCCGGGTGTATCCACCAGTGTGTACTGTGTCTCACCATCAATATTCAGATCAAAGGTCTGTGCCGATGTGGTGGTGCCGGAAATTTCAGATATTTTGACGGCATCCTGACGGGTCAGGGTAGCGACAATACTGGATTTACCTTTATTCGGATGACCCACGACGGCGAAGACAGGATGCGTGACAGACTCAGACATGTGGATGACCTTCTTTTAATGTAACCGCGTGCCGTTGAGCAAAAAACTGCCATGATTTTTGTTGCTGCTGGTAACGTGAATCATCAGCATTAATCGGGTATAACACCAGATTGATTGACTCATTATGCTGTTGAAGTAATTCAATACAATCTGCCAGTTCACCTGTGGGTGTCTGTATAGGATCAATGATAATCCATACCGGTTTATCAAACTGGCTGGCTGCTGAGTTTAGCCATTGTTCATCTTGTAACCAGTCATCCGAGCCTAAGTTTTTTTCCACATTAAAGTGAATGTCAGGTTGCTGCCAGCTTATCAGTACCGTTTCTGTCGAGGGTAAACTGACCGTGCCGTTTTCCACATGATGATCATCAGATTGAATAGGATTACGACTGACCTGATGCTGTTGCGCCACAATAAACTGTTCCACATCACTACTGTTTTGAATATTACTACGCAATTGCCGGATAAACTGTTGGCGCAATAATAATGCTAACAGCAGGCGGGGCAGAATACCGTAAACCACGATAGCCATCACCAATGTCATCCACCATACATCGTTGGCCGAAACAGTCAGATCACTGGCCTGAGCACTAAATCGAGTTTGCTGGATTAACTCGGCGGTGGGCGCTTCTAGCAGCCAATGCCAGGGCCAGCTTATCGCCGTCATTAATTGTGTCATAGTGGCACTATCAGTAATGAGGGTGGATGACCAGCCAAACAGATAGTCCTGAAATGTCGCCAGAATAAAAAAAGCCAGTAATGCGGAGGCTGAAAATAAAATAGCCGCTGACTGTAATTGCCACAATAACCAAGGTAGCAGTAAATTTTTGTAGGGAATGAATTGTTGCAGGTTCAGTTTATTTATCAACCAATGCAGCAAGGGATGATGATGCAGATTATGTTTGGCGGGCGATACAAAAGAAAAGTAAAAGCTGCTTAATGTGAGTAATAGCGGTAAAAACGCAAATAAAGCGAGTGGCACCCAGATGTTAATAAATGAGGCTTGACTGACATTTAATACCCCAGCCATGGCAGTAAAACCAATCAGTACGGCGACGACAGCAAGAAGCCGTAAAATACTGGTGGCTGGTGTGGTCAGTGACATCTGCTGTTGCCATGCCTGTAAGTACTCTGTGGCGGAGTGAGAACGGTTGTCAGATGACGGTATTAACTTATTATTTTTTTGTGAAACAAATAAACGAAAATCCAGCCAACGAAATAATGCTCGTGTAGCTCCACCTTTGAAGAAAAATTGCTCAATAGCTTTAGTGACGTGTTTAGAGGCCATGCAAGCTAGTATACAAAATACGATGAATTCAAGCTGAAATGAGTCTGTTCAGGGCGATGTTGTTTAATACAGCACGAGTAACAAGACGCCAAACACAATGCGATACCAGCCGAAAGCAACAAAGGTAAAGTTCGCCAGAAAACGGATAAATAATTTAATGACCAGATAAGCGGTGATAAAAGCGACAACAAAACCAACGATCAGCGGTAAGAAGGATGTATTGGCAAAATCCTGATAATGCGATATCAAATCCAGCCCTGATGCAGCCGCCATGACTGGCAGGGCAAGTAAAAATGAGAATTCAGCACTGGCTTTGCGACTCAAGCCTACAAGCAGTGCACCGATAATGGTGGAACCTGCTCGACTGGTGCCGGGAATTAATGCAAACACCTGAGCAATGCCGATAATCAAAGACTGCGTGTAGCTAACCTCATTGATATCATCAACTTGTGGTGGTTTCTCGCTGATAAATTTTTCTGTCAGTAAAAAAATAATGCCGCCCACGATAAACATCACAGCGACAATCTGAACAGAAAACAGGTCTTTAATCTGATCGTGAAATAACAAACCAACAAGCCCGACCGGGACAAAAGATAAAGCAACCTTTGTCCACAAACCGACATACTTAGGTGAAAAACGCTCTTTATAACTAGCAATCACCGCCAGAATTGCGGCTAACTGGATAATGACTTCAAAAGCTTTATTGCTGTCTGTTTGTGCCAGTCCGAGCCAGTCACTGACGACAATCAGATGTCCGGTGGAAGAAATGGGTAAGAACTCCGTCAGGCCTTCAACAAACCCCAAAATAATACTTTGAAGAATATCCATACAGTCATCACTCAGCAGACAAAATTCGTAGCATGATAGCTGAGCCGAATCGAAAAGGGGGGAAATCGTGTTATCAGCTTTCGGTCAGACTGCGTAAAGAATGAGTCAGACTGATGGAACAGGCCTGGAGTACCACCCGACCTATTAACTCACCGAGCGTTGTGTGTTTGCCGCAATAAGCATGTTGGGGTTCAGCTTCGGGACAAAAAACGGCATGGCTATCAGTGCCAGTGCCACTGGCGGGCAGACCAGAAACCGGACTGATAATCTCGGCATCACGAATAGCAGTCACTTTACTCTCGGTGAGTAATATCAAGGCTTCGGCAAGTGCAGCATCGGATAATGCTTGATTAATATATAAGCAGATATTGATGGTGCCCGGCACAGCGTGATCATCGGCTTTATCACCTACTCGTCTAACATTACTCAGCCCGCTCGTTACCCAGCACTCAACCGTTAAAGTCTCTCTGTGTTCAAAATGGTGACCTAATGACTGCATGGAGGCAGCGGTCATCATGCCGATAATGACTGGTGGTAATGCCAGTGCTTCTGCTTTATCTAGTAAGGTTTGCTCTGGTGCCAGACAGGGTAGCGGAGAATGTTTATCCACCCGCATATTGAGTAAAGCGCTGGCTTTTTGCAGTCCGCCGTTTAACACAGCCGAGCTTAAAACTCTGCATCGCTCTGCTGGCAACAGCACGAGATAGTCTGGATGATGAATCAGTCTGACAGAGGACACGTGATTATTTATTGGCGACCTTCGGTGATACAACTTCTTCAAGTTTAAGACCGGTTAAATCATGAATAGTCCGCCATAAATAATAAAAGATACCGATCATCATCAGCATGGAAGGAATCGCAATAACCGGGTAGCTATAAAGTGTAAGCAAGCCTAGTTGCTCATTAAACTCCTCACTACCAGTTGGACTGGTGACCAACCATTTCACCAGTAAAAAATTCATAATGGCTGAAAATAAAAAGGTACCTGCTAATAAATAGGTCGCGTTGAGAAGACGCTTTTCAAATAATGCCGTACTGTTTTTTTCTTCAAGGCGGTCTTTGATCTTATCGACATCCATGATTTCACGGTTATACAAAAGGGCTCTGATCAGTGGGTATCGGGTGAAGGTTGAGCCGAGAACAGCAATTCCGATAATGGCTGGGATAGCCGCTTCTTTGATGGCTAGCCATTTAGTATCGAGCTCAAATAAACCAATGCCGCCGGTGAGTAACACACTGATTAAACCCAGCAGAGCGATAAAGTTGAATTTACGGTATTTGATAAGTTCGAATATTCCCCAGCCAAGAGGAAAAGCCAGTGCCGCCATTAATGCACCACTGGCTCCCAAGTCTTCCGGTCCGCTCAATTTCATCAAGATCACTGACGGTAAAACGATACTGACCATCAGGTCTACAAACGGGCGTGGCTTATGTGTTGGCGTGCTATTTATCATCGTATTTTTTGTCTGGCTTTTATAAATCAGTCAGTGATTATATAGGATGTAGATAATTGATGGGATTACCTTTTATTGTTTATGGTTTTCCTCGGAAGCGTACTTGCTATCGCTGTTTTTCATCTCCCTGTATAGCCACACCATACGATCCACAAACCAGGCTTTGAACACCATAATCCAGATATTACTGGCAATCAGCAACCCAACATTCAGGCTGTATAAGCTATAAATAAAAAACGGTATGCCTAAAGCTGACAATGTTTGCAGCAGCATACAAACCTGTTGATGATGAACGGGTATGGGGATGTTTTTGCGATTTAAATACAGTCGTTCGCCAAAGGTGCCCATCGACGCCCAGTTATCGGTGGATGATGGGACGTTAAATAATCGTGGGTTAAGCCAAATCCAGACAAGGGCCAAAACAATAGGTATTAACGAATAAATCCCCATCCACTCACGTGAATAAAAGGCGAGAGAGAGCAAGGGCAAGGTAGTAAAACGTGAATACACACTCCATGGGTTAGCATGCCGTTGCCAACTTTTTTCGTCCATCGACATCAGTTTTTCAGCCCATTTGATGATATCCATATTCTGTGCCTTTTTAAGGTTTATAACGGTTTATCATAATCGGGGTATGAAGCCGAACAATCATGTTGATATTACTTCTGCTTTTTTAACTGGCCGAGTTGCTCATCGGTGAGAATGGTTGGCGTCACGATGGGTGCGCCATCTTTGGTAAATAATTCGGAGTGTTTATATTTACCACTAATCAACGTTGACAGGGCAATGCCAAAAAAACGCATGACATTCCCGAATAAACCACTGGTTTTGGGTTTAGGCTCACCTGTTGCGGATTCCGTATTCACTTTGGCCACGTCACGACCAAAATCGGTTTCTAACCACGTCTTATCCAGACAAGAATGCACCAAACCAATAAAAGATACTTTTGGATTGTTCAGAGTATTACCAATGGGTGTATTACAGCAGGAGGCGTACCAGCGTAATAATCCTTTAGGAGAAAGTCGTAATAGGGCCAGATGCTCTAACCCTTGGGTAATATGCAAGCGAGGCTGAGCTAACTGAACGATATCGGTGCCACCATGCGCATCGAGGATGTTATCCGACTTACCAAGATACTTTGCAAATGCCTGACAGTCTGAACAATAACAAATCACCCTGCTGGTGATACCTTTACCGTCAATATGTCCAAGCAGGCTGCCACATTCACATTGAATCTTATGCATCATGGTCTATCTGTTCCTTCTGTCCTTATTAGCCTTATAAATACCAACTAGCCCTGACTAAGCTTATCGTAATCAAGCGCATAATAAATCAAGGTTTTGGCTTCTATATGAACAGTTCTTATCTACGCCTTGTTATTTATCAGAATTGAGCGATTTTCAGATGCTCAAGAATATCCATGATTTCATCACGGGCATCTGGGTCCTTAACAGGATAACGGGCGTTAATGGTCAGCTGTTGTTTGTTCTTCATATAAGCGGTTGCTTTAATCTGATGAAGATTATCTTTCTCGCTTTCTGACAGATAAATTTTTACATCGAGACTAGCTGCCTCGATATGTTTCTGAGTTTCATGTGCTTTATCAAACTCAGCACGGCTCAGCGGTGATGGCTCTTTATTGAAACTGATGTAATGCAGCCCATAGTTATTTTCATAGCTGAATAGATAGGCAGCATTTTGCTGTGGGACATTCAGGTTTTGCAGTTTGAAATCAGTGAAACGAGTTTTGACCTTTACCGAAGGGATTTCATAGTCATCCGGAAAGATGCCGATATAAGGGTCTTGCCAGAAACTATCCTTATTATCACTGGGCTGAAGCATATCGACGCTGGCATTCTCCCAGCTTGAGATATTGAGTTGCAGCTTTTTATTAATGTCTTTTAATTTTCCAAGACACATGGCTTTCTCTTCTATTTTGCAGGGAAATGCCACCTCAAAGACCAGGTTCTGATTCTGATAAAACCCCATCAGATACGTTTGCATATTACTGTTTACCCAGTAGATAGCGGCTTTACTATCGCCCTTACGGTCTATGACCTGCGTAGCAGTCAGATTGCCTGAATAACTTAACTTGATGTCCTGGCTACCTGAAAATGCCGGGTTTCCCATTTCGGAGTAAGAAGGAGATAAAAACAGCTCTTCTGGGTCGTAAGCCAGTTGTGCGTAGGTGACAACTTCACCCCATTTGGGATCTTTGAATACCTGCCAGGCATCTTCGTGAATATCACCATCTTGCCCGGTAAAGTTTTTATTATCATCCGAGGCATTTTTTAATTTGCCAATAAAAGGAAATACTTGATGCACATTGGTGATGACAATGGTCTCTGCTTTTTTGTCTTCGCCGGGATCCCATAAGCCTTCAAAAGGCGTCTTTTTTAGCCATGCGTCGAGATCGCCATGGGTTATTTGTTTGATGTCTTCAGGCAGTTCAACATCACGTGATTGGCCACAACTTGCTAAAGCAATAAAAAATAAACTCAGTAGACCGACTAAAGTCCTTTTGTAAAAGGGCGTTAGTTTCATACTGTTACTCTCTCCAAGTCCTTCATACTGAATACAAATAAACTTGTATTGTTAATGTGGTGCTGATGTGAGTTTAAGGATGTTTCTCTAAAACATATCAGAGACGCATTGGCATGACGACGTATTGGCGTTCGAATTTTTCATCAGCCGGGGTCACAAGTGCGCTACTGGTTTCATCAGTGAAAAGCAGTTTCACTTTGTTATCTGGAATGGCATTCAGTAAGTCCAGCAGATAGGCATTATTAAAAGCAATTTCTAATGGAGCGCCTTTGTAGTCCACGCTGATTTCTTCTTCAGCTGATTCTTGTTCCTGGTTAGTAACCGTAGCTTTTAATTGATCGGTATCTAAGTTGATACGTACGCTACGGTGTTTGTCATTCGACAAGATAGCCGCTCGTGATAAGGCTTGTTTTAATTCATCACGATCCGCCAGAACTTCTTTATCACCCCCGAGTGGCAACACGCGTTCATAGTTAGGGAACTGGCCATCAATCAGCTTGGAGGTAAAGTGAATATCAGGTAATTCAACTTTGATCTGTTGATTACTGAAGGCCATTTTAACGATGTCATCACTGTCATTGAGCAGGCGACCGAGTTCAATAATCGCTTTACGCGGCACGATAACACTGTTTTTTTCGCTGACAGGGGTGGCTGTGGTCAGGCTACCCAATGCGAGACGATGTCCATCGGTAGCAACAGCTCGTAAGGTTGTATCGTCACGTTCGAGCAATAAACCATTCAGGTAATAACGCACGTCCTGGCTTGCCATGGCAAAACTGGTTTCGTCGAGTAAAGATTTCAGTGCCGACTGTGGCAATGAAATTTCATCAATGTAATTAGCACCTTCGCTGTCCGGGAAGTCATCACTGGACAATGTCGCCAATGAAAAGCGACTTTTACCGGCTTTGACTACCGCTTTACCATCTGCCGCATTCACGCTGATGGTCGCATTACCTGGCAGCGCTCTGACGATATCCAGCAACTTACGTGCTGAAACGGTGGTTTTACCTTCTTCTTCAACGGCTACGGGTAAGGTAGCGATCATTTCCAGTTCCATATCGGTACTGGTCATAGATAGTTGGTCACCTTGAACACGTAATAAAACGTTAGACAGGATCGGTAGCGTAGCGCGGCGTTCAACAATACTGCACACCAGTTGCAGCGGTCGCACTAAAGTATCTTGGCTGACAGTAAATTGCATGATGATTCTCTCGGGTTAACTCGACAGTGTTCGTAAAAGGTTACGGTAGTCTTCAGCCACGCGGGGATCCGACTCTTTTAATTCGGCAACTTTCCGGCACGCATGCAGGACAGTTGTATGGTCACGGCCACCAAAAGACTCACCAATTTCTGGCAGGCTGTGACTGGTTAGTTCTTTGGCAAGCGCCATGGCGATTTGCCGTGGTCGCGCGATGGAGCGTGTACGTTTTTTCGCCAGTAATTCAGACACACGCACTTTGAAATATTCCGCCACTGTTTTCTGGATGCTTTCCAGTGTCACTAGCTTTTGGTGCAGTGCCAGCAAATCTTTCAATGCTTCCTGTGCCATATCAATCGACATGGGCTGATTGGTAAAGCGAGAAAAAGCCAGAACGCGCTGCAATGCACCTTCCAGATCACGCACATTCGATTTTATACGCTTGGCGATAAAAAAAGCCACGTCTTCCGGTAGAGTAATCAGGTTTTGTTGCGCTTTTTTGATCAGAATCGCCACACGTGTTTCAAGCTCTGGTGGTTCGATAGCCACGGTTAAGCCCCAACCCAGGCGTGATTGCAAACGCTCATCCAAGTTGTCGACTTCTTTGGGGAAACGGTCACAGGTCAGAATGATTTGGCGCTGACCCTCTAACAAACTATTAAAAGTATAGAAAAACTCTTCTTGCGAGCGCTCTTTTTTGGCAAAGAACTGAATATCATCAATCAAT
This sequence comes from Methylophaga sp. F-2, assembly GCF_056859315.1. Lineage (NCBI taxonomy): Bacteria > Pseudomonadati > Pseudomonadota > Gammaproteobacteria > Thiotrichales > Piscirickettsiaceae > Methylophaga > Methylophaga sp. F-2. The sequence continues at coordinate 143,895 of NZ_JBSXOF010000021.1, read as the reverse complement.
AATGCGTCTGCACTACGATAGTGAGTTTTAAATTGATCAATAGCGTTGTTGCGTAATGCGGTAATCATGTCCTGAACAAAACGTTCAGATGACAGGTAAATCACACGAGCCTTAGGATTGTTTTGCTTGATTTTATTACCCACGGCCAACATCAAATGGGTTTTGCCGAGTCCGGTACCGCCATATAAAAAGAGTGGGTTATAACCGCTTGTTCCCGGTGCTTCCGCTACATGCAGCGATGCCGCTCGTGCAATCTGGTTAGATTTACCTTCGACATAACTATCAAAGGTGAAGAGTGGATTGATAGGACTACCCAGTGCGGGTTCTGACTTTATCGTTTCTGACTTTTCTTCTTTATTGGTTTTGGCTGGCGCGGAAGTGGTTGCCACACGTTTTGGCCGTTGAGGCACATGATCAATGGTACCTACTTCAATCGAAACATATTCGATAAGGCCTTGAGTTAATTGATGAACCAGCTGATTTATCTGTGCTTCTAGCTGCTCCTGAACCCATGCTTTTACATAAGGATTGGGCGCTAGTAAGCGTAAGCTCTCTTCGGTTTCGATCGCTTGCAGCGGCCTAAGCCAAGTATTCAGCTGCTGTGCCGACAAATCACCTTCGAGATGGGACAGACATTTTTCCCAAAGGGGTGATGACACATTAACTCCTTGATTTATACCGGTTTAAACAAAAATGAGGTGCGTTGGATAGCTAAGCTTTTTGATAGTATAGCTGGTAACGCAGGAGGTCTAAAGTTATCCTTAAGCCAGCTTTTTGGCAAGTAAAATAACCACAGAAAAAATGAAAGTCACTCTGGTTTGACTTGTTATGCCTTAAAACTTTATAATCCCGTGTCTTTTGCCTCGGCGGTTTTTGCTGCTGTTAGCACCGCAGGCAGCAAAACAATCAATATTTCTGGAGTTGGTGAAATGAAAAGAACTTTTCAGCCTAGCAATCTGAAGCGCAAACGCACACACGGTTTCCGCGCACGTATGAAAACAGTTGGTGGTCGTCGCGTTATTAACGCACGTCGTGCAAAAGGTCGCGCAAGACTGTCAGTATAATCTTCTCTGACATCCTTCAGGGAGGGCATGACTTGGCAACATTCGGCCGAGCCATGAAAATGAATCGCCCGGGAGACTTTTCTCGGGTGTTCCGTCAAGGAAAACGCACTGGTGGTGGGGGCCTGACGGTTTTAACGGTTGAGAACTCAGTGGGACATCCCCGACTGGGACTAGCGATAGCTAAAAAACACGTGAAATTAGCCAATCAACGCAACCGCTTAAAGCGGATTATTCGCGAATCATTTCGACAGAATCAATCCGCCTTATCAAACATCGATATTGTTGTATTGTCACGCCCCGGTGTGACAGAACGAGATAGCACTCAAATATGGGCAGCATTGGAGCGACATTGGTTAACAGTGGTGGCGCAATGGCAAAAATCCTAATCAGCCTCGTCCGAGGTTATAGACTTTTACTGAGCCCTTTCATCGGCATGCATTGTCGTTTTCAGCCAACCTGCTCACAATACATGATAGAAGCAATCGAACGTCATGGTTCTGTTAAAGGAACTTGGCTTGGTTTGCGTCGAATATCCCGCTGTCACCCTTGGCATGAGGGTGGACTTGATCCTGTACCTGAACTAAAAACAAAGAATCGTAATGGATAATCTCAGAACCCTATTTATTTTTGGTCTGCTCATCGTGTCATTATTGTTATGGCAGGCATGGCAAAAAGATTACGTACATCCTCAACAAACCGAACAAAATACGACCTCGACCCAGATCGATGATGGCTCGTTGGCCGCAAACGATGCAGCGTTGCCAGATATGCCTTCGGTTTCTGCTGAAGCCTTACCTGATGTGCCTGAATCGGCGCAATCGTCTGCAGCGACGAAACAAAAAATCCATGTAACAACGGATGTGATGGATATTGAAATCAGCACACAAGGTGGTGATATTCAAAATCTGGCCTTATTGAAATATGCCGTTAGCTCTGAAGAACCCAATACACCGGTGCAGTTTTTGAGTGATAAAAGTGATGCTTATTTCGTTTCACAATCTGGCTTGCGTTCGAATATGGATGTGCCAACACACTACGCTATCTATAAAGCTGATCAGCAAAACTATCAATTAAGAGATGGCCAGGACGAAATTAAAGTGCCGCTCTACTGGCAAGCTGATAACGGCCTGACAGTAGTGAAAACCTATACATTCAAACGTGATAGCTATGTGGTGAATGTTGACTACAAGATTATCAATAATACCGCTGATGCATTTTCTGCTTACCCGTATGCACAATTCAATCGTCAAAAACAATCCAGTGGTTCACGCTTCATTTATACCTATAGCGGACCTGTATTCTCAAACACAGGTAATGAATATGAAAAAGTGAAGTTTGATGATTTGGATGAAAAACCATTCAATCAGAAAGCGAAGGATGGCTGGGCAGCGATGATTGAGCATTATTTTGTAGCGGCGATAGTGCCTGAACAAAATGATGAAGAAAAAGGTTACTACGCACGCTCTCTTAATGGCACTAATTACACTGCCGGTGTCAGAATGCCAGCTATTTCTGTTGCGGCTGGAAGTGAAGGTCATGCGGATTATGAAATGTATCTGGGGCCGAAAAAAGCCGAACGTCTGGAGAAAGTAGCTAAGAACTTACAACTGACGGTTGATTACGGCATCTTTACTATTATTTCTGAACCCTTATTCTGGGTGATGGAATGGTTACACAAACTGACCGGTAATTGGGGTTGGTCTATTGTGTTACTGACGGTATTGATCAAATTAGTTTTCTTCAAACTATCTGCTGCAAGTTACCGCTCAATGGCGGCTATGCGTAAGTTAACGCCAAAGCTGGCGAGTCTGAAAGAACGTTATGGCGATGACAAGCAGAAGTTCAATCAGGCGATGATGGATCTTTATCGTACTGAGAAAATTAACCCATTAGGCGGTTGTTTACCTATTCTGGTGCAAATGCCTGTATTCCTGTCTTTCTACTGGGTTTTGGTAGAAAGTATTGAATTACGCCAAGCTGACTTTATCTTGTGGATTAATGACTTAACAGCCATGGACCCATACTTCATTTTGCCTGTGTTGTTTGGTATTTCAATGTGGTTCCAACAAACATTGAACCCTGCACCACAAGATCCTGCACAAGCAATGATGATGAAGTTCTTCCCGCTGGTGTTTACCGTCTTCTTCGCCTTCTTCCCATCGGGTTTGGTGTTGTACTGGGTGGTGAATAACGTGTTGTCGATTGCACAGCAGTGGTATATCACTCGTAAGATGGATGCCCTCTAAGCAGCGCTGATGGATACGATCGTTGCAGTAGCCACCGCGCCTGGACGCGGTGGTGTCGGTGTCGTCAGAATTTCAGGTAAAAAAAGCGCTGAGATTGTGACCGCGATTTGCGGTAAGTTGCCGACACCGCGTTACGCCAAGTTTACTCACTTTCGTGATGCCGATAATGGTGTTATAGATGAAGGCATTGCCCTTTATTTTCCTGGTCCGGCTTCATTTACTGGCGAGGATGTTGTTGAGCTTCAGGGACATGGCAGCCCGCTTGTTATGGACAGACTTTGTCAGCGTGCTGTTGAGTTGGGTGCCAGAATGGCTCGGCCTGGTGAGTTCTCCGAGCGTGCCTTCCTCAATAATAAAATGGACTTAGCCCAGGCTGAGGCTGTTGCCGATTTAATTGAAAGCTCAACAGAGCAGGCGGCAAGAAGTGCGATGCGATCACTGCAAGGCGATTTTTCCAATCGCATTAATGATTTTCTGCAAGAACTGACGCATCTGAGAATGTATGTCGAAGCCTCTATTGATTTCAGCGATGAAGAAATTGATTTTCTCGCTGAAGCGCAAGTGGATGTGCAATTACAGGATTTATTAAAAACTCTTGATGGTATTACCGGTTCTGCCAAACAAGGCCGCTTATTACGCGAAGGTATTAGCGTGGTGTTGGCCGGACAGCCCAATGCAGGTAAATCAAGTTTACACAATCAGCTAGCGGGTCATGATGCAGCGATAGTGACTGATGTGGCAGGCACGACACGCGATGTATTGCGTGAACAAATTCACCTCGGTGGTCTACCTTTACGTATTTCTGATACCGCCGGTTTGCATGATGCCACAGACGATATCGTTGAGCTGGAAGGCATTCGCCGCACCCAAAATGAACTTGCTCAAGCCGATCATATTTTATTGTTGATTGATGATAGTAAAGGGCTTACCGATCAGGATAAAAAGATTCTGGCAGAGCTACCAGCGAATAAACCACTGACTATTATCCGTAATAAGATTGATAAAAGTGGTCATCAGACAGGTTTGACGGAAGAAAATGGTTATCCCACTTTATATCTTTCGGCGAAGTCTGGGGATGGGCTTGAGTTACTCCAACAACATCTTTATCAGGCGGTAGGGTTTCATCCGGAAGAAGAAGGCGTGTTTATTGCCCGCCGTCGACATCTGGATGCTTTAGCACGTGCCAGACAGTCTATCGTCAATGGTTATGACTGTCTCTCAGGCATGGGTGCTGGTGAATTGTTAGCTGAAGAGCTACGTCTTGCACAGCAGGCCCTAGGTGAAATTACCGGCACATTTACTACTGAAGACTTATTAGATCATATTTTCTCCAGTTTTTGTATTGGTAAGTAAATAGAAAAAATCTTTAATCAGTACTTTTCATTTTGTCTCTAGCTGAATGGGCCATGACAGAATGAAAATCGTGCCTCCAGCGCTAGTAGATTGGCAAATTGCATGCCCTCCATGTGCCTCAACTATCGCTTTAACAACGGCAAGACCAAGCCCACTACCGCCACTTTTTCGTGAGCGAGAGGGTTCAACACGGTGAAATGCCTCGAACACATCGGTTGCGGCCTCTGCAGGAATACCTGGGCCTTCATCTTCCACGCTCAAATAACAGCTGTCCTTTGAACTGTTAAGGCGGACTGTCAGCGCACCAGGATCGGCATGTTGACAGGCATTTTCCAGCAGCGCCATCAAAGCCTGCCGTATTCGTATAACATCACAGCGAACTTTTAGTGTGGGATCCAGTTGCTGCTTTAGCGTAAATCCTCTTGCGTTCAGTGTTGAAGTAAAACTCTCTATTACTACGCTGAGTTCTTCGGCCAGCATCACCTCGTCCAGCTGTAACTCTAAGTGACCACTGTCATTGAGACTTAATACTCGTAAATCTTCTATCAGACGGTTGAGTCCTTCGACCTGTCGAAGTAATCCTTCGAAAATATCGTTATTAGGTGTGAAGACACCTTCGGCCAAACCCTGTAAACGACCGCGAAGAATGGTGACCGGTGTACGAAGTTCATGAGCAATGGCAGCATTCCAGAATTCTCGTTCCCGGGTCATATACTGTAAGCGTTCAGCCATAGCATTGAAGTCTTGCACCAGTTGTGCCGTCTCTCCCATCGCATGTTGGTCGGTTTTGGCACGGGCGTTAAGTTTACCCTGGGCGACTTCACGCAAGCTGAATGCCACAGAGTTAAGTGGTGTGAGAATACGCCGTGACAAACGAATGGCGACGAACAGAGCGATCCCCAGCGCAGTGATGATTGTACAAACGATCCAGATCATCTCCACCTGGGAGGGTATCCAGGTTTCGGATATGCTGCCCGGCATATAGGCCGTGGCAACACCATAAAACACATAGGATCCGAACACTGACAGAAAAATGATGCCCATCGTCATCACGGCCAGCGACTTGATTATTTGCCGACGTAACCCCGCTGCTGATTTCATGTTTCACCACCAAAGCGATAACCTACTCCCCAGACACTGGCAGGCACACCGTGAATATCAAGCGCCTCCAGTTTTTTACGTAATTTGCTGATATGACTATCTACGGTACGTTCCTGAGAATCACCCTCAGGTAGACAGTTGACCAACAGTTCTTCACGGCTGAAAGCCCGTTTTGGTGAACCCATCAGACAGGCGAGAAGCTTGAATTCGGTCAGGGTGAGATCCAGTGTCAATTGTTGCTCATTACAGTAGATGCTGGCCTCGTGGTTATCTAAGTCAATTTGGAACTTGCCAACACGCAGCATTTTAGTCGTGGCCGGGGTACTGCTTTGTACGCGTCGCAATACTGCCTGTACACGAGCGACTACTTCAGCTGGATTGAATGGTTTCACCACATAGTCATCTGCACCCAGACGTAAGCCCATTAACTTATCGATATCCTGATCAAGTGCTGTGAGCATGATGACCGGTGTATCACTATGAGAGCGAATTTCATTTAGTACATTCCAACCGTCCATATGTGGCATCTGTACGTCGAGTAGCAATAGATCAGGCTTGTGAGCTTGATGCATGGCCAATGCTTGTTGACCATCAGCGGCATGTTGAGTACGTAGCCCACTGCGCTGTAGATAAGCAATAAGAATATCAGCAATCTCTGTTTCATCCTCTGCAATCAATACGAGTGCTGAATTTGTTGGGCTTACAGGGGAATTAAGACTGGACATGAACTGCTCCAACGCTAAATTGTTGAACTGTATCACTCCCTCCATACTTTCTCCACAAAGCCTCGAATAATTCGCAATAGCAGCTCGTCATAATTCAGCCTTGTTTATCTAGCGTTTAATCAGAGCGGCGTTATCGAAAGATACGTTTAGCGAGGAGTCGTTTATGTTCATCAAACCGTGGCACCTAAGCATTGTTTTAGTAGGGCTTGCCGTGTTGGTATTGTCAGGTTGTGATTCAACACAGCAGCTTGCAGAAACGCCCAATTCGGTAAAGGTATCAGTGTTGACGCCACAAGCCAGAACGTTATTAGTTACTGAAGACTTGCCAGGCCGAGTCACTGCTATTCGCAGTGCTGAGATCCGCGCTCAAGTTGGTGGTATCTTGCAACACCGTCTGTTTGAGGAGGGGGCTGAAATTAAAGCCGGCTCAGTGCTGTTTCAAATTAATCCAGCGCCATTTAAAGTCGATGTCGATATTGCAGCGGCAGCTTTGCAGCATGCTGAAGCCGTGTTGGAACGAGCACGTTTGGAGGTAGACCGTCTCGTCTCTCTGACGGAGGCTGGCGGGGTCAGCCGTCAAGTTTATGATGATGCTGTTTCATTGCGAAACCAGGCTAGAGCGAATGTAGCTCAAGCTCAAGCTACCCTGGCTCGACGTAAACTGGATTTGCAATTCGCCAGTGTTGAGGCCCCTATTGATGGCCGTATTGACCAAGCGCTGGTTAGTGAGGGGGCATTAGTTTCGCCAACAGATGCCACTCCTTTGGCCAGAATCCAACAAATCAATCAAGTATACGTAGACATCCGTCTACCAGCATCAGAGTTGGAAACGATGCGTCAACTGGCTGGCACGGCAGGGTCAAACTTGGCAGTGGATATTTTGAGTAGTGATGGTAAGCCTCTCGGTATACAAGGGCACATTTTGTTTTCTGGCACAGAGGTAAATGTTGGTACCGGCGATGTGTTGTTACGTGTGTTGGTGGATAACCCTGAGTATCGTCTGTTGCCCGGTCTTTACGTACAAGCACGTATCGCCAAAGCTTACTATACGGATGCTCTGAGTGTCCCCCAGCAGGCAGTGACTCGTACGGCGGGTCAAGCCAGTGTGTGGATAGTCGATGCAAATGATAAGGCAGAGCTGGTCGCCGTTGAGCTTGGTGAGCTGGTGGGACGCGATTATCGTGTCATCTCCGGTCTAAGCGCTGGTCAGTCGGTAGTCATTGAGGGCATTGAGCGCCTGAGTCCGGCTATACAGGTTGTCACACACCCTTGGCAATCTGCTGCTGAGAGTCATCAGCTACACTGAGCCAGGAGAAGTCAACATGCCCCAGTTTTTCATAAACCGCCCAGTATTTGCATGGGTGATCGCCTTGTTTATTGTATTGATCGGCGTTATTGCCATCCCGCAATTGCCTATCTCTCGCTATCCTTCTGTAGCGCCGGTCTCGGTCAGCATTTATGCGACTTATCCAGGCGCGACACCTCAGACACTTAATGATTCGGTAGTGAGCTTGATCGAGCGCGAATTGTCAGGAGTGAAAAATTTGCTGTACTTCGAGTCATCGGTAGATACCTCTGGTACTGCACAGATAACCGCTACATTCAAACCCGGTACTAATGCGGAGTTGGCCCAGGTCGATGTGCAAAACCGTATTAAAGCTGTGGAACCGCGACTGCCCCAAACTGTAAGACAGAGCGGCCTGCAGGTTGAATCGGCCTCCTCCAGTTTTTTGATGATGGTCGGTATGACCTCACCCGACGGTCAGTTCGATGAAGTCGCATTGAACGACTATCTGGCGCGGAATATTGTCGAGGAATTACGTCGAATTGCAGGGGTGGGGCGTGTGCAGTTATTTGGTGCCGAGCAGGCGATGCGCGTTTGGGTCGATCCGAATAAACTTAACGCTTATGGTCTGACTATGAATGAACTGGCTCAGGCCATTGAGCAGCAGAATGTACAGATTGCGCCAGGACGAATTGGTGATGAGCCAGCACTGCCGGGACAACGCCTGACCGTGCCACTGACTGTACAGGGACAACTGACGACCCCCGAGGAGTTTGCTGCTATTGTTCTGCGTGCCAGTGCTGATGGGGCGAAGCTGGTACTGGGTGACGTGGCGCGAGTTGAGCTTGGCGCGCAGTCGTACGGTTTCTCTAATCGTGAGAATGGTGTGGCGGCAACCAGCGCGGCTATCCAATTATCACCCGGCGCAAACGCTGTGCAGACGGCTTCTGCGATACGCGAGCGTCTGGCCGAACTTGCACCGAGTCTGCCTGTTGGCATGGCCTACTCAGTGCCGTTCGATACGGCACCTTTCGTCAAAGTTTCTATTGAGAAGGTGATCTACACCTTGTTTGAAGCTATGGCACTGGTGTTCCTGGTGATGCTCTTATTCCTGCAAAACCTGCGTTACACATTGATTCCTGGCATTGTCGCGCCTATCGCGTTGCTTGGCACCTTTGCTGTGATGCTGCTTGCCGGATTTTCGATCAATTCACTCACTATGTTCGGCATGGTGCTGGCCATTGGTATTATCGTCGATGACGCCATCGTGGTGGTTGAAAATGTCGAGCGATTGATGGCGACCAAAGGGCTGTCGCCAAGGGAAGCAACCTCAAGAGCGATGAAGGAGATCACTGGTGCAGTGATTGGTATCACTCTGGTGTTAACCGCTGTGTTTATCCCTATGGCTTTTGGCAGCGGTTCAGTGGGAATTATCTACCAGCAATTCACCCTATCGATGGCCGTGTCTATTTTGTTCTCAGCGTTTCTTGCCCTGACTCTGACGCCTGCTCTTTGCGCTACTTTATTACGCCCGGTCAGTGTTGAGCACCATCACAAGCGCGGTTTTTTTGGTGCTTTCAACCGAAGCTTTGAGCGTCTGACAGCCGGCTATGGTGCACGGGTGGCGAGCATGATTGGCCATACTGGCCGGATGATGGCGTTATTTGCTGTGCTTTGTGTGGTGCTTATCGTCGCTGCCAAGCAGTTACCCTCATCTTTCCTGCCTGAGGAAGATCAGGGGTATTTCATGACCTCTATCCAGTTACCCACAGGTGCCACCAGTGAACGCACTCTGGAAGTGGTCAAGGCTTACGAGGCACACGTTGCTTCACGTCCAGCTCTGGATGCCAATCTGGTGGTATTGGGCTTTAGTTTTGCCGGTTCAGGTCCGAACGCAGCTATGGCCTTCACAATGCTTAAAGACTGGGACCAGCGTAATGGTGCTACCGCAGCTGAGGAAGCGGCTCTGGCACAGCAGGCCATGGCTGATAATATCGAGGGAACGGTAATGAGTCTGATGCCTCCGGCCATCGACGAGTTGGGTACTTCCTCCGGTTTCAGCCTGTTTCTACAGGATCGGGCTCATCAAGGTGAAGCGGCTTTGTTGGAGGCTCAGGCACAACTGCTGGCATTGACAGCACAGAGCGAAGTGGTCAGCAATGTCTATCCCGATGGCTTGCCACCTGGCGAGAGCATTCGCTTGGATATCAATCGGCAAAAAGCTGAGGCAATGGGGCTGTCCTTCACTGCTGTGAGCAGTACTTTATCGGCAGCGATGGGGTCACTGTATGTTAATGACTTTCCCAATGCGGGACGTATGCAGCAAGTTATCATACAGGCTGACGCCCATGCTCGTATGCAATTGGATGATGTACTCGGCCTGCGAGTGCGTAATGTGAATGGTGGCATGGTACCACTACGAGAAGTTGTGACCCCTGTATGGGGCGAGTCGCCGCAACAGATGATTCGCTTTCAGGGCTTTCCTTCTGTACGTATCTCAGGGGAAGCTTCGCCCGGCTTTTCCAGTGGTGCAGCGATGGTGGAGATGGAACGTTTAGTCGCACAGTTACCCAAAGGTTTTGCGATAGCCTGGTCAGGACTGTCACTGCAGGAACGGCAATCTGCCGCGCAAGCACCGATGCTGATGTTGTTATCAGGCCTGGTTGTATTTCTGGTATTGGCGGCATTGTATGAGAGCTGGTCGATTCCGCTATCGGTGATGCTGGTCGTACCGTTGGGTTTGTTGGGGGCAGTGGCGGCTGTGCTACTGCGTGACATGCCCAATGATGTGTTCTTCAAAGTCGGCATGATAACGATCATAGGTTTGTCAGCAAAGAACGCTATCCTTATTGTAGAGTTTGCTCGTCAGTTACATGCTGAAGGGCGCACATTGATAGATGCCGCTGTGACAGCAGCATGTCTGCGCCTGCGACCCATTCTGATGACTTCGCTGGCCTTCACGCTTGGTGTCGTTCCATTGATGCTTGCCAGTGGCGCCAGTGCTGAAACCCAGCATGCCATTGGCACAGGCGTGTTTGGTGGCATGCTCAGCGGTACGATATTGGCCGTGTTTTTTGTACCGGCCTTTTATGTGTTTGTTATCGGATTACAAGAGCGTTTGAGTGCTTGGCGTCGCCGTTCTGTGAGCGTAGGATAACCGTTTTGGTGTTGGCAACGAAGGGAGGTCAGGTTTTTTCTTTATGCATTTGCATTGGTTGCAAACTACTAAGTAAGAAGTCGATAAATAGCCGTATTCTTGCGGGTTGATGCTGATTTTTTAGGGTAATGATATTGATGGGGGCACTGATAACGGCTTGCTCTGCTAAGACCTGAATTAATTTGCCTGCCATCAGGTCTTCTGCCACATCCCAGTATGATTTCAGCACGATACCCATGCCTTGTAATGCCATGACATGTGCGGCCTCACCGTCATTACTGCTTATCGCTTGCTGGATATGTAAGGTGTGGCTTGGGAAAGCCCAGTTAATTTCAGTATGACGACTGATAATAATACATTGATGCTGATGCAGTTCCTCTAAGGCCTTAGGCGTGCCATATCGGGCAAGATAGTCGGGTGAGGCGCATAAGATACGCTCATTATTCAGCAAACGACGGGCAACCAGTCTTGAGTCTGGCAGTTCACCATAACGAATGGCGACATCGATACCTTCTGCAATCATATCTTCAATGCTGTCACTGAGCAGCAGCTGGATGCTAATACCAGGATGTCGACGTTTAAACTCGGCAATCAGTTTGACCAAGTGGCGTCGACCAAAACTGTTGGGAGAGGTAATGGTTAAAGAGCCGGAGAGTTGCTCTGACTTTTGCAAGATCGCCTCTTCCGCTTGTGCTAATTCAGCCACAATGCGTTGTGCGTAGTCATAAAGGGTTTGTCCTTCATCACTGACAGATAATCGCCGTGTACTGCGATGAATCAGTTGTACATCCAGATACTGCTCCAGCTTAGTCAGTCGTTTACTGGCTGCTGCGAGGGAGATGCCTAATTCTTGGGCGGCGGCTGTCAGGCTACCCAATGTTACAACTCTTTCAAATACTCTTAAACCCAGCAGATCATCAATACGTTTCATTGTTAACTATTTCGAAATAGTGAATTTACATTCTCTCTATTTAATCAATATTAGTGGTCGCCTACAATATAAATAGATAAATAACTAAGGAGAACACGATGAAGATCGATTTCACCGGAAAAAAAGCATTAGTGACAGCATCAACGGCTGGCATTGGTTTTGCCATTGCGTCAGGTTTAGCTGAGTCGGGAGCCGAGGTGGTGATTAATGGTCGCAGTCAGGAAACTGTTGACAAGACGATAGCACGCATCAAAACACAACTACCTGAGGCAAAACTCATCGCTGCCGCTGCAGATTTATCAACCGCTGAGGGTTGCCAACAATTAGTCAGTAAAGTGCCTGAAGTGGATATTTTAGTTAACAACGCTGGCATCTTTGGCCCAGCCGATTTTTTTGAAACAGACGATCAAACCTGGGATACCTATTGGGCTACCAATGTGATGTCAGGTATGCGTTTGTCTCGTGCCTACCTGCCTGCCATGCAAGCGAAGCAATGGGGACGTGTGGTGTTTATTTCGTCAGAGTCAGGACGTAATATTCCCGACGATATGATTCATTATGGTGTCACCAAAACAGCTCAGTTATCACTTTCACGAGGTTTAGCAAAGCGTGTCGCTGGCAGTGGCGTGACGGTGAATAGTGTTTTGCCTGGGCCAACCCTTTCTGATGGTTTTAAAGCCATGATTGCCGATGAAGTGGAAAAAACAGGCAAGTCTTATGAAGACGTCGGCAAAGACTTTGTGATGGCAGCCAGACCAAGTTCAATCATACAACGGCCAGCATCGGTGGAAGAGGTCGCCAATATGGTGGTGTATGTTTGTTCTGAGCAAGCATCAGCGACCAGCGGTGCAGCTCTGAGAGTGGATGGTGGCGTAGTAGATGATATTGTTTAACTACCAGGCATAAAATGCATTTAGGACCCATTGAGATAAACAGACGGATTGCGATTGCTTTATTAGTGGCGGCGGCGTTTTTTATGGAAACGCTTGATGCCACGATTATTGCAACGGCTTTGCCTGTTATTGCCAAGGATTTTGATATTGCGGCAGCTCATTTGTCGGTCGGAGTCTCAGCTTATCTCGTCGCCTTAACAGTGTTTATGCCATTAAGCGGCTGGGCGGCTGATCGGTTTGGTGCGCGACGGGTCTTTTCGCTGGCGGTACTGATATTTATTTTTTCCTCAGTGTTATGTGCTTTGAGTACTGGGCTGATGAGCTTTACAGCGGCCAGGGTCTTACAAGGTTTTGGTGGCGCGATGATGGTGCCTGTTGGCCGCCTAGTGGTATTACGAGATACACCCAAAAATCAGATTGTGAAAGCGGTGGCTATTCTAACCTGGCCGGCCTTATTCGGGCCGGTATTAGGCCCTTTTTTGGGGGGCTGGATCGCAACCCACTGGAGCTGGCATTGGATTTTTCTGATTAATGTTCCAATTGGTTTACTGATATTAATCGTTACCCACTGCTTAATTCAGCCTCAGGCACATCGTGTAATGCAACGAGAACCTTTTGATATCCGTGGTTTTTTAATGACCGGAACCGGCTTTGGTATTTTTATGGCCGGTGTGGAATGTTTGAGTGCAGGTAGACTGCAGGTGGCATACAGCCTCAGCTTAATCATGGTTGGTTTAGCTTTGTTGGCGGTATCAATTAAACACTTACTTGGCAGTCAATATCCATTATTTAGTTTGAAGCCTTTAGCGATTAAAACTTTCAGAATTACCGCTGTGGGTGGTTCGTTTTTCCGAATAGCTGTGGCATCCGTGCCTTTCTTATTGCCGTTGATGTTCCAACTAGGGTTCGGCATGTCAGCGGTGGATGCTGGCATTTTATTACTGTGGTTATTTGTTGGTAATTTGTGCATGAAACCTGCCACCACCTGGATTATGAATACCTTTGGTTTCCGCCGGGTGCTGATAGCGAATGGACTGATGGTATCGGCTGGGTTTGTTGCTATGGCCATGTTTACAGTGAATACACCACATTGGTTAATGGTTCTGGTGTTATTTATCAGTGGCATGAATCGCTCCATGCATTTCACTGCACTCAATACTATTGGCTTTGCTGATGTGGGTGAACAGCAAATGCGTGATGCCAGCACATTGTTTTCAGTCCTGCAGCAGATGAGTCGGGGTATTGGCATCGCCTTTGCCGCTCTGGTATTGGCTTTTTCCATGTGGTTTTTACATGGAACCACACTAGTGGAAACTCAGACTGAGGACTTCCAGTTAGCCTTTTGGATCATTGCTGTCTTGGCGTTAATTTCAATTGCCGATACATTGAGTTTATCAAGAGATGCGGGTGCTTCTATTCTCAAAGCTAAAACAGTGTCTTGATCTGGTTAATGGTGCTGAAAGCGTGGTTGTTCGTAAAGTTTGACAGCAGCATGTATCTCACTTAACTTCAAATGCATTAATAACTTTTAACAGGTCAGGCATACATGGAATTTCTTTCACACTGGGTGTCGGTTTTATCCGGCTGGGTCTGGGGACCACCAATGCTCATCTTACTGGTCGGTACCGGGCTTTATCTGACCTTGATGTTAAAGGGACTTCAGTTTCGGGCGTTAGGCCATGCACTCAAGTTAGTATTTCATAAAGAAGATAAAGCGGATGGTGATATCAGTCATTTTGCCGCTTTAACCACTGCGCTGGCTGCAACGGTCGGAATTGGCAATATTGTTGGGGTGGCGACTGCGATTTCACTAGGCGGTCCCGGCGCCGTATTTTGGATGTGGGTGACGGGGCTGGTCGGTATGGCGACCAAATATGCAGAAGCCATGTTGGCGGTGAAATACCGTGAAGAAGGTGAAAACGGTATGCGTGGTGGCCCGATGTATTACATATCAAAAGGCGTAGGTTTACCGTGGCTAGGCAGTTTATTTGCTATTTTCACTGTCGGTGCCGCGTTTGGTATTGGTAATATGACCCAGGCCAATTCCGCGGCTGCAGCCGTACAGCAGGTATTTGGCATCGAAACCAGTACAACGGGTTTTGTACTGATGGTTTTAACGGGGCTGGTATTAATTGGCGGAATTCGTTCAATCGGACGATTCACTTCAATGTTAGTGCCTTTTATGATTGTGGCCTATTTAGGGGCGGCACTGGTTGTGATTGGTATCAATATAGATGAAGTGCCGGCAGCCTTTCATTTAATTTTCTGGCACGCCTTCAACCCGATTGCGGCGGGGGGTGGCTTTGCTGGTGCCGCAGTGGCGGCGGCGATTCGCTATGGTGTTGCTCGTGGTGTGTTTTCTAACGAATCAGGCTTAGGTTCTGCGCCAATTGCTGCCGCTGCGGCCCGGACCAATGATCCGGTGAAACAAGCACTGGTGTCTATGACTCAGACATTTATTGATACCCTGGTGGTGTGTACAGCAACAGCGTTGGTGATCTTAACAGCCACGGCCTGGCAGGAAGGGGTGAAAGCCAATATCTTAACCAGTATCAGTTTTGCCGAAACATTAGGACTAACCGGGACTTATATTGTTGCGATAGCCACGGCTTTATTTGCCTTTTCCACCTTAATAGGTTGGAGCTATTACGGTGAAAAAGCACTGGAATATTTATTGGGTGAGAAAGCCATCATCGTATTTCGTATTGTGTTTGTCGCCGCAGTCATTGTTGGCGCAACCCGCGAGCTGAAATTTGTCTGGGACTTTTCTGATTTGATGAATGGCTTGATGGCCATTCCTAATCTCATTGGTATTTTACTGCTTTCGAAAGTAGTGAAAGAGGAAAGTCAGCGTTATTTTAATACCAAGTGAACCATCATCATAAGAATGGTCATAACACTATCTGTTTTATATAAAGGAGAGAACAATGAGTCGTCATTTTGACAATGCTGAAGGCTTGAGCGAGACACATGATCCTGCTACCCATGATTTTGTATTTAATCAAACCATGTTCCGGATTAAAGATCCCAAACGAACTCTGGCTTTTTACACTGAAGTGATGGGTATGACTTTAGTTAAACGGTTTGATTTTCCAGAGATGAAGTTCACGCTTTACTTTATGGCCGCTTTATCGCCCGAACAAGTGAAAATGATTTCAACGGATAATGATGAACGTATCAAACAAACGTTTGCCATGCCTGCGATGTTGGAACTGACACATAACTGGGGTGATGAAGATAATGATGAGGTCAGTTATCACAATGGCAATAGTGATCCTCGTGGCTTTGGTCATATCGGCTTTGCGGTACCGGATATTGATGCGGCATGTGAGCGGTTTGAATCATTTGGCGTGCCGTTTGTGAAGAAACCGAATGATGGCAAAATGAAAGGCATTGCCTTTATTCAAGATCCGGATGGTTACTGGATTGAAATTTTCACGCCTGAACGTCAGCCAGAATTACTAAAAGATCACTTAGGTTAAATGAAAGCATTAAAAAAGGGGCGTTAAGCCCCTTTTTTTTGCGTGGCTGGTTAGACTAGCTTTTAGGTCCAAGCAGGAACCAAATCAGCAGACCTAATACAGGAAATAGCAGAAGGATAAGTATCCATAATATCTTAGCGCCACCACCAGCAGGGCTATTGGCAACCTTAATAATGGCCCAGATAACAATGATTAACCAAATCAGACCTAATATGCCGCCCACTTGTAAATCCATTTTTCTCTCCTTAATTTCAACAAATATAAGTCAGCTTAAATTAAGCTGATGACGGATACAAAATTATTTCTGTTGTGGCGAAGGCGATGGTGTTTCTTCATACAGGCCACCACCCAATGCTTTGTATAGCGTTAATTGATTACGAAGTCTGAGCAGTCGGGTATCAATCTGATTTAATTCACTGTTGATAGAACTACGCTGGGCATCCAATACATCCAGGTAACTATCTATACCAGCGTTGAAGCGATATTGAGCTAATTCCAGACTGCGTTTGGTGGATGCCGTTAGATCATTCTGTGCTTGCAATTGTGCATCTAAGGTATAACGCGCTTCCATCTCATCACGCACTTCCTTAAATGCTTCCTGAATCACTTGTTGATACTGAGCGATATTAATGTCTTTTTGTAACTCTGCCACATTCAGGTTGGCTTGATTGACACCCCAATCAAGTAATGGCAGGGTAAATTGCGGTGCGATAGACCATTGACGGCTTGATGCCTCCCCTAATTGACCAAAGCTTGTACCGCCAAAACCGAGTGAGGTGGTCAGACTGATACGCGGGAAGAATGCGGCTCTGGCTGCACCAATATCAGCATTTGCAGACTTAATATTGTACTCAGCCTGCATCACATCAGGACGTTTTAACAACACATCAGAAGTCAGATTAGCAGGAATATCACGCAGTGTTTTTATTTCATACCAGTCTTTTTTCCATTCATCCTTATCCAAGCTTTGGCCCACTAAGAGCTGTAAGTTGGTGAAGTTCTGATTTGCTTGTTGCTGGTATTGCGCTTCCAGAACACGTGCTTCGTGCAGAGCTGTTTCAGCTTGTCTGACATCCAGTTCAGAAGCTAAGCCACTTTTGAAGCGTTTTTCAATCAGTTGATAACTTTCAGCACGTGCTTCCCGTGTTTCTGATGATAATTGATGTTGTGCATCACTCGCTAACCAACTAAACCAGGCATCAGCTACTTGGGCAATCAGGGTCAGTTGCATGCTGTCGCGTGATGATTTAGAAGCCAGGAACTGTTGTAATGCAGACTCTGACAGGCTATCTATTCGTCCAAAGAAATCGAGTTCCCAAGCAGATACACCTAGCCCAACACTATAAGTATCAGTGATGCCACTTCGGCCTGTACCAGTTAATGACTCTGGGGTGCGTTGACGTGTCACCGAGCCTTCTGCATTAACAGTGGGTAATTTGGCGGCTTTTTGAATACGAAATTGTTCACGTAATTGTTCGACCGTCAGCGATGAAACTCTAAGATCCTGGTTATTGGCTAACGCAATGCTGATCAATTGATCCAATTTCGGATCAAGATAAAAATCTTTCCAGCCGAGTTCAGCCACATCGGTTGAACTCTCGACTGATTGATTAGCAATGGCAATATTCGGCTCAGGTCTTTGATAATCTGGCATCAAAGAACATGCTGATATCGTTAATATCGCCGTTATAGCAACAGATAGTTTAAGAGGTTTTATCATAATCAGGCCTTTTTAACTTCATTATGTGATGATTTTTTAGTCACTTTTTCACGCAAACTAAATACCACAACAAAGAAGACGGGTATAAAGAATATGGCTAATGCGGTAGCAGTGAAAACACCACCAAAAACACCTGTACCAATGGCATTTTGACTGCCAGAGCCAGCCCCCGTAGCTACCATCAGAGGTAATACGCCAAGCATAAAGGCAAGTGATGTCATGATGATAGGGCGAAGACGCATTCTGACCGCTTCCATGGTGGCATCAATCAGCGACATACCATCTTCATAAAGTGATTTAGCAAACTCAACAATTAAGATGGCATTTTTTGATGCCAGACCAATAGTCGTTAATAGGCCTACCTGGAAATACACGTCATTCGATAATCCACGGGCCATGGTAAACAAGACAGCCCCGATAATACCCAAAGGTATAACCATTAAAACGGAGAAAGGCACTGACCAGCTTTCATATAGTGCTGCCAGACACAGGAACACTACCATGATAGAGATAGCATAGAGTAGTGGTGCCTGATCGCCAGACTCACGTTCTTGATAAGATTGACCTGTCCATTCATAAGAAAAACCTGGAGGTAGTTTAGCTACTAACTCTTCCATGGCTTTCATCGCGTCACCAGAACTGACACCAGGCGCACCTTCACCCTGAATGTTCACTGATGAGACACCGTTATAGCGTTCAAGTCGTGGTGAACCATAAATCCAGCGTCCTTCTGACAGAGAACCCAGTGACACCATCTCATTATCATTATTACGGACATACCATTTTGATACATCCTCCGGCATCATACGATATGGCGCATCGCCTTGCACGTAGACTTTCTTGACCCGACCATTATCAATAAAATCATTGACATAGGTGGATGCCCAAGCTGTGTTAAAGGTCTGATTAATTTGGTTTAAGTCCACCCCAAAAGCCGCTGCTTTTGTATGATCCACATCGATTTTAAATTGAGGCGTATCTTCCTGACCATTGGGTCTCACACCCGTTAACCTTGGATCTTGAGCAGCCATACCCAGTAATTGATTTCTAGCATTCATCAATGCAGCATGACCTTGTCCACCCACATCTTTGAGCTGTAAATCAAAGCCGCTGGCATTACCGAGTTCAGTAATGGGAGGAGGGATGATAGGGAATATCATGGCATTCTTGATGGATGAAAAATATTGGAATGCACGTCCGGCAACACCTTGTACGCTTAACTCCTGACCAGGTCTTTCATCCCAAGGTTTCATATCGGTAAAGGCCATACCATTATTTTGACCACGACCAGCAAAGCTGAAGCCGATGATAGAGAAGACTGAGTTGACACTCTCTTTCTCTTGATCAAGATAATAATCTTCTATTTTATTCATCACCTCAGCAGAACGTTGTTTTGAGGCATTGGCAGGCAATGTCATCAAAGTAAACATGGTGCCCTGATCTTCTTCTGGCAAGAAAGAGGTGGGAAGTTTAGTGAATAAAACCGCCAATACGCCCACAATCAATAAATAAATAAGCATATATCTGCCAGTACGGTGAATCATATGGCCGACAGAGCTTTGGTATTTATTCGTTGCTCTGTTGAAATTACGGTTAAACCAGCCGAAGAAGCCTTTTTTATCATTGTGTTCATCATCGCCTGCTCTGAGCAATGTTGCACATAGGGCGGGGGTCAATGTCAGGGCAACCAGAACCGATAAGGCCATAGCAGAGACGATGGCTACCGAGAATTGTCGGTAAATTACGCCCGTTGAGCCACCAAAAAAGGCCATAGGAATAAATACGGCTGAAAGTACCAGAACGATGCCCACGAGCGCACTAGTAATCTGATCCATTGATTTGCGGGTGGCCTCCCTAGGGGAGAGCCCATCTTCATGCATGACCCGCTCCACGTTTTCAACCACCACGATCGCATCATCAACCAGCAAACCTATCGCCAGCACCATGGCAAACATCGTCAGTGTATTGATACTAAAGCCGAAAGCGAACAGCACACCGAACGTCCCTAATAATACAATCGGCACGGCGATGGTTGGAATCAATGTGGCCCGGATATTCTGTAAGAATAAATACATGACCAGGAACACTAAAACGATCGCCTCAATTAAGGTGTGAATAACGTTTTCTATCGAGATTCTGACCGAAGGTGTCGTATCGTATGGATAAACGACTTTCAGGCTTTCTGGAAAATAAGGTGATAATTCGTCGATACGCTCACGAATTTTTTTGGCTGTTTCCAGTGCATTGGCGCCTGAAGCTAAATTAATACCGATACCAGCAGCCGGTTGTCTATTGTATTCCGTTTCAAATTGGTAATTCTCACCACCTAATTCAATACGAGCCACATCAGACAGTTTGATGCGTGAACCATCTTCATTCACACGTAAGATGATTTGGCCGAACTCTTCCGGTGTTTCCAGCTGGGTCTGTACGATAATACTGGCATTAAATTCTTGACCTTTAACAGCGGGTGCTCCTCCGAGTTCACCGGCAGCAATTTGCACGTTCTGTGCACTAATGGCACTGGTTACATCAGCTGTGGTCAATTTGTAATGTGCTAATTTATCTGGATTGAGCCAGATACGCATGGCGTATTGCGAGCCAAATACTTGGATTTGACCTACACCATTTATACGGCTTAAGGGATCTTTGATATTTGCCGAGACATAGTCAGCAATGTCATATTTGTCCAGACTGCCATTATCAGAGTAAAAGCCAAGCACCATTAAAAACGCCGCACTGGACTTGGTAACTTCTATGCCCTGATTCTGAACTGCTTGAGGTAGCAAAGGCATGGCAGATTGTAGTTTGTTCTGTACTTGTACCTGGGCAATATCGGCATCAGTACCTGCATTAAAGGTGACCGTTAACGAGCCTGCACCAGATGAATCACTGGTACCAGACATATAAAGTACATTATCAATCCCCGTTAGGTTTTGTTCGATAACCTGAATAACCGTATCCTCAACCGTTTTTGCAGAAGCGCCAGGATAGGTTGTACTGATTTCTACTGAGGGTGGAGCTACCGTCGGATACTGGGATATCGGTAATTGAAAAATGGAAATTATCCCCGCCAACATGATGATAATGGAGATAACCCAGGCAAAAACAGGGCGATCAATAAAAAATCTAGCCATGGTTACGCTCCACTATCCGCTGTTTGTAATGTATTGTTATCAATCTTAACTGATGCTTCTGGTGCGACTTTTTGCAGACCTTCAACAATGATTTGATCACCAGCATTAAGCCCTGATTTAACAATCCAGTTGTCATTAACAGCCTGATCAAGTTCTAGTTGACGTAACTCCACTTTATTTTCTTTGTTAACAACTAAAGCTGTGGCATTGCCTTCACGATCAAAAGTGATCCCTTTTTGTGGGGCTAAAATGACATTGTCCAGTTGTCCTTCCTCAATTGTCGCTTTGACGAACATGCCGGGTAACAGCAGATTATCTGGGTTTGGCATAATGGCTCTCAACACCACATCACCCGTTGTTGGATCCACATTAGCCTCAGCGAACTGCAAGGTGCCTGTTTCAGAGTAAGCCGTTCCATCTTCCAGTGTTATAGTAACCTTCGGAGCCTTTCCCTTGTTGATTTGACGGGCAATAATACGTTTACGTAAATCCAGTAGTTGTTTCGATGGTTGTGATACATCAATGTATATAGGGTCAAGTTGATAGATTGTAGTTAGCACCGCTGCTTGCTGGGCTGTCACTAATGCACCTTCTGTGAAGTTTGATTTACCAATTTGCCCAGAAATGGGTGCATAGACATGCGTGTAGTTTAAGTTGGTTTCGGCCGTTTTTAATGTGGCTTCTTGAACTTTGATATCAGCTTCTGTTTGCTGATAGGTTGCTAAGGCATCATCATAATCTTGTTGACTGATGGCATTATCAGCGAGCAGATTTTTATATCTGGCTTCTTTCGATTTAGCTGTCTGGAGAGCCGCTTTGGCTCGCATTAATTGTGCTTTGGCATTGGCTACTTCAGCTTCATATAAAGCGGCATCAATTTGATATAACTGTTGGCCTTCTTTCACCTGAGCGCCTTCTTCAAATAGGCGTTTCTCGATAATACCATTCACCTGTGGGCGAACTTCTGCTTGCCTAAAGGCGGTAGTGCGAGCTGGTAATGAACTACGTAATGTGACCTTTTGTGGGGCGAGAGTGACAACATCAACATGACTCTCCTGTTGTTGAGCCCCTTGTTGCTGCTCATCCGATTGACATGCGGTTAATATCAATAAAGCCGATAGTGCTATAACACGTGAGATTGAAGGTGAGATTTTCATGAATAACTCCATTATTGAGTCTCAATTGTTGATGTTGATATAGCACTCCATGATGCTTCCAACATAGTATTTAGGTCATCATTTGTAATATCGATAGTACGTCGAAGCTGCTGACCGGCCAGATTTACGATAGGTTCAAAACTAAAAGCGCTTAATACGTCATCAGGTAAGTTCTTTAATACGCCTTGCTGACGTCCTTGTTCATACAATTCTGCAATCGGTTTCAATTGTGACCATGTATCATCATATAAGTGGTGAAGTACATCCATTGGTAAATGATCAAACTGCGGCTTACATAACGTAATAGACTCATTTTCGAGACAGAATTGCCATAAATTCAGACACATTTGTCGATGCTGATCTTTTATTGGTAATGCGCCATTCTTGTTTTTAAATATGGCTTTAGCTACGGCACTAATAATCGTACTGTGTAAATCAGCAATAAGTGCATCTTTATCTTTGAAATAAAGATAGATAGTTCCTGCAGCAACGCCAGCTTCATTTGAAAGTTGTTTAATTGAAAAACCGTGAAAACCTTTCTCAGCTAACAACTTTAAGGTCGCAGATAAGATAGCTTGATGTTTATCCTTGCATGAGGATGCACACATGAAATTCTACCCATAATGAATGAACGTTCATTCATTTTATGGTTAAAACAAATTTTAGTAAAGTGTATTTTTGTGACAGATGTTTAAATTATGAAGATTTGATCGTGTCTCGTAATACTTGCAAGCGTTGTTTATCTGCATCTAACTTTAAGCTTAATAAAGCACGTTGATAAGCAAGTTCAGAGTGTTTGTCTACACAGCTCTCAAAGCATTCGGGACAGATTTGTTTTAAGGCTAGTAATGATTTTTGCAGTCGTATATGAATCTCAAGCATGCTAGCCCCATCCCGGCTGATGGGTAGAAAAATATCATCAAAAAGATTATCTAGCTTCACTTCTGGCATACGAACATGTGGGTAGGCAATACTCTCATCAGCATCATCAAGATTTTTATGCTCTTGCCATAGTGACAGGACTCTGACTGCCCGACTCAAAATATCAATGGCAGTACCCGGATCATTCACGGCAGGAGAGAGTGCGCGGGAGGCGATTTCAGCGAGTACAGTGAAACCAAAGCGAGGATCCTGATCAAATGATCTCAAGTCATTGATGGTAAGTGCTTTATTGATAGTTTCGTCAATCGTATCAGATTGAGCACCGTCATAATAAGCAACAGCTTCACCTGGATGAACGAAGTGACCTGGCTCTATATACAAACAGATTTCAGTTTCATTTGATTCGGCACAGCGGTTGAGCCCACCCAAATCAATATGCTCGATATAACCAATGTGCTTAACATAAACAGCGTTTTTGCCTTTCTTGGGTGGGTTGTCTTTGTCTAAGCGTTTTGCACCAAGGCATGGATAGTCAATACGTTGTTTCATGGCTTCTGTAAGAGCTTCTTCCACACGGTTCGTGGTTTCACTCAATCGACCTAATAAAGATAGGTGCTCTATCCAACGCAAGATGGTGACAACGATCAGGATGATAACGCCGATAGTCACGGTAAACAGGATTAAACGACCATTTTCTCCATAGATATCGGTGCTCAAGGCAATAATACCGACCAGACTGAACAAAAAAGAGCCGATAAACGTTGCAAGTACATTCTGGGTCGTGGTGTCTTGCCTGACCAGTTGGGTTGCTCTTGGGGTCGCACTTGAGCTTGCTGCTGCATAAGCAGAGACCATAACACTGAGAGAAAACGTCGTGACGGCAAGCATGCTCGAAGCGAGGATATTTAGGATGCCCCGAACAGCCTCAGCACCAATCTCAAATGGAAGAGGGCTGTTTATCAATGATTGTGCGGGAATGGCGATTAATGCTGTCACAATAGCCAGTACTGCAAATAATGAGGCTCTCAACCACAATGTGCGCGTGAGTTGAGTTAATAACCATTGCCATTTTGATATCATCTTCTACCCTCTATCCGTATCGTTTCAGAATAATGAACCCGTCGTTAACAGGCAACAAAGACAATAAATGACGGCAAAAAAAAACCGATGTTGAAACACCGGTTTTTTGAGGTCATATGTTTTTGCTTATGGCGAGAAAGAAGAGCCGCAACCACAGGTTGTTGTAGCATTTGGATTACGAATGACGAATTGAGAACCTTCAATGCCATCTGTGTAATCAATCTCTGCACCAACCAAGTATTGATAACTTGCTGGATCAATCAATAAAGTGACACCACCTTTTTCTACTTGTGTATCACCATCACTGACTTCTTCTTCGAAGGTAAAGCCATATTGGAAACCTGAGCAACCGCCTCCAGTAATGAATACTCGCAGCTTGAGCTGATCATTACCTTCTTCAGCGATAAGATTGCTGACTTTTGCTGCCGCTGCCTCGGTAAAAATGATTGGGCTGGGCATTTCGCTTGTCATGTCATCACTCCGAATAAATGGTTAATTAATAGCCATTATCCAATTCTGACTAAAATAGTCAAGATTTAGCTTTTTTGCTCAAGGTGGAAAGACGCTTTTTCATCAAAGACTTCATGCTCGACATGGAGTATATCTTCCTCTTCGTCCTGAGAGCGAATTAAGTGACCGTTCACTTCACTTCCCATGGCCATCTCGATCATGCGGTAATAAAGGTTGCCATTGATACGTGCTTTTGGCGCAAGCTCCACATGTTCTGATGCGAAGACATTACCATTTATTTCACCATTGATGATGAGATTAGGCACACGGACTTCCCCATCAATTTTTCCTTGTTCACTCAGGGTTAATAAGGAACCATCATCATTGGCAACAATAGTTCCTTGAATGCTGCCATCGATACGTAAACCACCACTGAAGTTGATATCGCCTTTTAGGTGTGTATCACGACCAATTAATGTATCTATGCGGGTCGTTGTTTTTTTCTTTTTTGGTTTATCTTTTTTGAACATGATGAACCTCATTTATGGCAGGGTAGTGGACACTTCCCACTGAAAAGTACGTTTAGTTAAGACTTTTTTATTTTGTTTTAATTCGATATCAATGCTTTTCGGTTGTTCATTCTCTTCGATGCTGAATACACCTTCAAGCACTTGCACATGTTTTAGTTTCAAACTGTGTTTATTGGCCAGCCGAGGTTTGGTTTTATCATCGGCAAAATTCAATGTCACCAATACATCCCCTTTGATTGCTTTTGAGATTTTTTTACCTTGGGTAATAACAATCCGATAGAAATACTGCGATAGATTATCTGGATTGGCTCTGAGATGAAGCTCTCGTATCTGAAGTTCACTACTGGCATTACCCTGGGTAATATTCTGATAGAACAATAGTTCTTTGTTCAGCTCAATGACTTGATCCTGCAATCTTTCTAGATTCGATTGTAACTGAGAGTCGGTGGCATCCTGCATCGCCTGCATTCGCGAAATATCATTTACCTGCGAGGAGAGAAGTTTATTTTGCTCAAGTAACTTCTTGTTTTCTCCCTGAAGAATTTTGTTCTGTTTTGTTAGTTCAGCAAGGTGTTTGTTTTGTTCACTTTGCCATTGGGTGGTCCAATACCAGACAATCGAAGTTGATACTGTGAGTGTTATCAGCAGTAACAAAAAGGTTCTAAACGGTCGTCTGGTTTGGATTACATACGGTTTATCAATCATCAGGGCATCATCGCAATTACATTAATCCCTGTTTTTTCATCGAGGCCAAACATGATATTCATATTATGGATAGCCTGGCCGGAGGCGCCTTTGACCAAATTATCGATAACAGAAAGAACAACCACCGTATGACTGTTTTGGGGTTGATGCACAGCAATACGGCAGACATTACTACCCTGAACGCTGCGTGTTTCCGGCATGGAACCACTCGGCATGACATCCACAAAAGGCTCGTTAGCATAACGATCTTCAAACACCTTTTGTAAGTCTACATCTTGTGAAATAAGTTGGCCATATAAGGTAGCATGAATGCCTCTCACCATGGGGGCCAGATGTGGAATAAATGTTAAATCCACTTCTTGCTGGCAATGCTGGGATAAGACTTCACGGATTTCAGGCAAGTGACGATGACCACTCACGCCATAGGCTTTAAAGCTACCACTGGTTTCTGCCATCAGCATGGGTATGGCCGCTTTCCTGCCAGCACCACTGACGCCAGTTTTTGCATCCGCAATTAAGTGCAGGGGGTCAATTAATCCTGCTTCCAATAATGGCAAAAAGCCCAGTTCTGTGGCTGTTGGATAACAGCCCGGTACAGCAACTAACTGTGCGTCTTTGATCTTGTCGCGATTCAGTTCCGGTAAACCATAAACGGCATGTTCAAATAACTCAGGACAAGTATGCTGGGTGTTGTACCACTGCTCCCAGACAGCAAGGTCTTTGAGCCTGAAGTCAGCAGAAAGATCGATAACCCGAGTATTACGTTTAATCAATTCAGGTACTAATGCCATCGCCACGGTATGAGGGGTGGCGAAGAAAACCACATCACATTGAGCAAGAATGTCGGGATCTGGCTCTGAAAAGGCGATATTTACATGACCACGCAAGTTTGGAAAAAGATCGCTGACGGGCATGCCTGCTTCACTTCGGGAGGTGATAACTTCCAGTGAGACCTCAGGGTGATTAGCAAGTAATCTTAATAGTTCGACACCTGTATATCCGGTGCCACCAACAATGCCGACTTTGATCATAACTTACTCTGTCGTCCGATAATGAAAGACCAACATAATAAAAGAGCACAGGCCAAAGAGAAAGCCCGTATCGATTATTGTTGGTTGAAAAGTTGTTCCAAACGGTTCTTTTGCTGAATATATATAGCCGTTGGGTAAGCGTGATTATCAGTAAATTGTAGTTGATTGATATAAAGCGGATATGTCTGGTTATTTTGTCGTAAGGAATGAATAAGCTGATGGACTTGAGCAAATAAGCTTGTATCATCAGCACGGCCTTCAAACCATTTTTTACCACACATAATGGTGCAGGCTGCATCCAGTGCCGGACTCTCCATGGTCACCTGAACAGGTAGAAAAGTTTGTGTTGAGTTCTGTCGGGCAATCGCATTGATTTTCCAGCCCTGCTGGTGATGGCTGAGCAAGTAAAAGCGGATATGTTTAAGTTTATTGTCTGCCTTAATGTGTGACAGAAACAT
Source organism: Methylophaga sp. F-2 (assembly GCF_056859315.1). Taxonomy (NCBI): domain Bacteria; kingdom Pseudomonadati; phylum Pseudomonadota; class Gammaproteobacteria; order Thiotrichales; family Piscirickettsiaceae; genus Methylophaga; species Methylophaga sp. F-2. Next base: position 116,508 of record NZ_JBSXOF010000021.1, on the reverse strand, counting down.
TTGAAGGTGCCCCATCAGGGTTGACTCACTGAGATGCTGAACTTGCTGGCGGACGAGATTGGCATATTCATCAATAAGATAATACACCACGGTATTTTTCTCGAGATAAAGAAAAATACTTACTTGCTCAGCTGTCTGATAGCTCAATAGGGTATTCAGAAGTTGGTCTTTATCAAGATAGCTATCCAGCGCCTGTGCAGTGAAAGTGTGTGTATTGTCAGCAAGGTGTTGCCAGATGGTTTGTGACATCGGCCGTCTTACATATTCAACTTGCTCATCATGCCATTGAAGTTGATAAGGACGATCGGCCAGATTAATCAAAAATTTTCCTCGTTGTGGATGAGTTTGATAAAGCTGGCAAACTTGCGGTATTAACGTTTCAAAGCGATGGTTTATTGATTTTTCAAACCCTGGCGTTGTACACCAGCTATTCACTTTGGGGGAGGCTGCTGGCTGCCAAAGTAGCAGGCTGGTAAGCATCTCCAGCACAGCCGTCTGACCCTGATAAAACGTACTGTAAATCTGACCATGACTGGAGATAAATAAGCAATCGATCGTTAATACCAGACTTTCTTTAAAGGAACTGTAATTGAGCGGATCATTTTGCTTGCTGGCGAGTTGTAAACCCTGTTGAGAAAGTTTATTGCTGGGCTGCTGCTCCAGATTAGGGAATACCAAAACCTGAACAATGGTTTCCGTTGTTGTGATGTCTGCTTGTTGCTTCGGGATATCAAGCAGGCCCAGACCCTGGTTGATAATGTAATGACTGAGCTCTATGACAGATGATGTTGTGTACTTCTGGTGCTGGTCTGTCACACTCAGCCAGTTGGTTTTTGCTAACAGATGATGATTGATCGCCCAGCTTAAAACATCGATGAGTTGCGAATGTTGGTATAAGCCCGATTTTGCATTATCTGCAAGCGGCACCTGACTGACCAGCCAGTCTTGTTGATCCTTGAATCTGTATAAATACAAACGGCTTTCATTAAGTTCAGGGCGAAATGATAGTGGCAGTGAGGGAATCTGATTTCCCTGCGGTTGAAAACGCAAACGGTATAACTGCTTGAGATAAGTTATCTCATGGCGGGTATCCAGTTGATGTTTTTTACAATAAAGCTCGAGCTTTTCTAATAAAGACTGAATAACAGGGGATAATCTGGTAAACCAAAGTTGGTTTTGTTTGATATTGGAGTGGCGATTATCCAATGTTTGTAATTGGATTTCAGACCATCCCCACAACGTTGTCAGCTGTTTTACAAATTCTCTGCGCCATGGATGCTGAGCTTGGTTTAGCTGAACAGAAAGTGCTTCCTGACTTTCCTTATAGAATACTTCTCTGGCGATATTGATTAATGATTCTTCGGCGTATGATTCAATAATGGAGAGTTTTAATGCCTGGTTCTCCAGAGCGGAAAAGCGAGACTCACCGCGATAAATAGCTTGTTTTAAAACAGACGACAGTAATGGAAAAGACGTCACCGTTTCTAATAGAAGAGGCAGATAGAGCAGATCAAGTGAGACATGTCCGTCTAACAGAACGTCTTTGCCTACGGCATAAGTCGTTTCAAACAAGGCATTTTGATCAACAACCTTGACCGGACCAAAATCCACCAGATTGTATTGTTTAAATTTAGCCTGTGTTTTGAATTCATCAACAATGGCTTGATGATCCGTCGCTTCTTCATGGCTTATCAGCCACCAATAAGGGTCAGCACCTGCCAGAACAATACCTTGTGTATAAAACTGTTCTTTTTGCCCTTCAGATAAGGCAGTGTTATCAGCTAGTGCCTTTTCGGTGAGTAACTGTGTTTTCAGCCATAGCCCATTTTCTTCGCACCAAGCGGTGATGGCATCTAACTTTAATTGCAGTTGGTGACGCTGTTCAATATCGACAAGATCAGAACAGAGTACCCATAACTCAAATTCCGTTTTATCGGAGTAGCTGTAATGATGGTGAGGGTTGATAAGATAAAGGCCGCGCAAGGGATAACGACGTAAAGCGCGTACACGATGACTGAAGCTGCGATTCAGTTGTTGTGCTTTGTTTATCGTGTCCTGTGACGGACGATAATCAAGCAAGCCGGCCGGCACATCATCACTGATATAACCCGGCAGCAGCTTGGCATTGATATGTAAGAAAAGGGGCAATAATTGAAAAATTAACGCCTGACGAGCAGGCGCCATTTCAATTAAGTGTTGAAAGCGCTGATAATTTAGCGATTGGAATAAACGATAAGCCTCAACGCGATCCACAAACAATCCGCGGTTATTTAATGTCTGAAGTGACGCATGCCAGTAAAGACCATGGCAATACCATGCTCATTTGCTGCCGCGATAACTTCATCATCACGCATAGAGCCGCCTGGTTGAATAACAGCTTTAATACCTGCCGCTGCTGCCGCATCCAGGCCATCTCGGAATGGGAAAAAGGCATCAGAAGCCATCACGGCACCTGGTACCGTTAAACCCGCATCTTCAGCTTTAATACCCGCAATTCGACTACTCACAACACGGCTCATCTGTCCGGCACCAATACCAACAGTCTGTTGATTTTTGACATACACAATGGCGTTTGATTTCACAAACTTAGCGACACGCCAGGCAAATAATAAGTCAGCCATTTGTTCTTCAGATGGGGCTATTTCAGTGACCACTTTCAGATCGGCTTTTTGCACCAGTGCTTCATCACGGTCCTGAACTAATAAACCACCGTTAACACGTTTGTAATCGAGTCCAGTTGCGGCATTGTTTTCAAATTCGCCACAGGCCAATAAACGCACATTGGCTTTTTGAGCGACGATTGCCTGGGCTTCTTCACTGATTGATGGTGCGATAATGACTTCGACAAACTGGCGATCAATAATGGCTTTTGCTGTCTCAGCATCTAATGGACGATTAAAGGCGATAATACCGCCAAAGGCAGAGGTTGGATCGGTTTCGTAAGCTAAGTCATATGCCTTGAGCAAGCTATCTGCGACAGCCACACCACATGGGTTGGCATGTTTAACAATCACACAGGCAGGCGCTTCAGGGAACACTTTCACACATTCCAGCGCGGCATCTGTATCGGCAATATTGTTATATGACAGTTCTTTACCCTGCAATTGCTTGGCAGCACTGATGGTGCCAGAGGCAGGATTCGCTTCGGTATAGAAAGCGGCATTTTGGTGAGGATTTTCACCGTAACGCATGTCTTGTTTTTTCACGAACTGGCTATTAAATGTACGTGAGAAAGAGGCTTTTTCTTCACCGGTTAATTTGCCCAGATAGTTGGCGATAGCACCGTCATAATGTGCTGTATGTTCAAATGTTTTTACTGCTAAATCAAAACGGATGGCATCATCGACACCGCCATTGGCTTCGATTTGTGCTAGAACGTTGGCGTAGTCAGCAGGATCAATCAGCACAGTGACATCCGCATGATTTTTGGCCGCAGCACGCAGCATGGTGGGGCCACCAATATCAATATTCTCAATAGCCATCGGCAAGGTGCAGTCATCACGTGCAATCGTGGCTTCAAAGGGATAAAGGTTAACGACTACCAGATCAATCGGAGCAATATCATGCTCAGCCATAATGGCGTCATCGGTACCACGACGACCTAATAAACCACCATGAATTTTGGGGTGTAATGTTTTGATACGGCCATCCATCATTTCTGGGAAGCCAGTATGTGAGGAGACTTCTTTTACTGGTAAGCCTGCTTCGGCTAATAATTTGGCTGTACCGCCAGTGGATAACAGTTCTACACCGAGCTTGTTTAATTGCTGGGCTAATTCAAGCACACCAGTTTTGTCTGATACGCTCAATAGAGCACGTTTGATTTGATTCATTGAAAATCACTTCCAGGAGATAAAAAATTCGATTTATAAGCCGTATTGCTTAAGCTTTTTACGTAATGTTCCACGGTTAATACCGAGAATTTCAGCTGCACGACTTTGGTTGCCGTTGGTATGTTCCAGGGTGGCTTTGAGCAGGGGAACTTCGACTTCCGTCATTAACATTTCATACAAGTTGGCTGCAGGATGACCTTCCAGTTGTTCGAAGTAATCAGCCAGTGCACGCGTCACACACACATTCAATGGTGCCGCTGTTTGCTCAGCGGCGACAGCTAGCTCTGCGCATGTAGTTGAATCTTTGGCTAGCGGTTGAGTCATGCGGCTTGAATATCCTGTTGTTCTTGTAGTTGATCAAAAAACTGACGTGTAAAGTCTACCTGTTGTTGCGGTGATTCGAGCAAATTCATTTCCTGACGGAAGGCATTACCATTTCGTAGGCCTTTGCTATACCAGGCAATATGTTTTCGCGCCATTCGGACACCAGAAAAATCACCATAAAAATCGTACAGGTTTTCCAGGTGTTCAATCAAGATTTGACGAATTTCAGCAACAGAAGGAGATGATAACAGTTTGTCATGCTCAAGGTAATGGATAATTTGTCTAAAAATCCATGGGTTACCCTGGGCAGCACGCCCAATCATTAAGCCATCAACGCCAGTTTTATTGAGTACTTCAGCTGCTTTTAATGGCGAATCTATATCGCCATTAGCAATAATTGGCATGGATGAAATAGCCGCTTTTATTTCTGCAATGGTGTCATATTCGGCTTCGCCTTTATAGGCATCCGCTCGTGTTCTGCCGTGAATCGCTAAGGCTTGTATGCCAGATTGTTCGGCAATACGGGCGATTATTAAACCATTACGATTATCTCTATCCCAACCGGTACGTATTTTCAGGGTGACAGGCACATCGACAGCATTTACCACTGATTCAAGGATGCTGGCCACTAATGATTCATCCTGCAATAGAGCAGAACCCGCCATCACATTACAGACTTTTTTTGCAGGACAGCCCATATTGATATCAATAATGTGGGCACCTTGATCGACATTATGTTTTGCTGCTTCAGCCATCATTTTGGGATCGGCACCAGCAATCTGTACACTACGTGGTTCCGGCTCACCTGCATGGTTGGCACGTAATAAAGATTTTTTGCTGGCCCATAAGGCTTTGTTTGCGGTAATCATTTCTGATACCGCCATTCCCGCACCAAGTCGACGACAAAGCTGGCGGAATGGGCGATCCGTCACTCCTGCCATCGGCGCCAGAAATAAATTATTCGGCAAACGGTATGGCCCGATACTGAGGGTGTTACCTTGCATGACGTGTGCCGTTTAATCGAGTCCAATCTTCCTTGATGGTAGGCGCTTGCATATCAAACCATGCAGCATAGCTATCCGATACTTCCTGTGCTTGTACCTCTAATATGCCTGACAACACCAGCTCCGCACTGGGTTTGGCCAGATTGGCAAAACGTGGCGCAAGGGTTTGAAGTGGGCCGGCCAGAATATTCGCCAGTAATAGGTCACATGGTTCATCCGGACAGTCACCGGGCAAATAGGCTTCGATCTCGACGCCATTACGTGCAGCATTGGCACGTGTCGCTTCAAGTGCCTGCGGATCGGTATCGACACCAATAACACGTTCAGCCCCTAACAAGGCAGCAGCAATCGCCAAAATACCACTACCGCAGCCATAATCAATCACGTATTTACCTTTGAGATCTGCCTGGTCTAACCAGTTCAGACATAAGGCTGTGGTGGGGTGGGTACCGGTACCGAATGCCAGACCGGGATCGAGCATAATATTGACCGCATCAGGTGCTGGTGGTGTATGCCAGCTGGGACATATCCATAAACGCTCGCCAAACTGGATAGGATGAAAGTTATCCATCCATTCCCTTTCCCAGTCTTTATCTTCAACGGCTTCAACGCGATATGGCGGTATATCGTTTACCAGCGTTGATAACATCTTGCCGACATCATCAGGATTGGTTTCCGCATCAAATAAGGCAACAACACGTGTTGCCGTCCACAAAGGTGTGGTACCCAGATCGGGTTCGTAAATAGGCTGATCGGCATCATCTTCAAAGGTGACAGCCGCTGCACCGCACTCAGAAAACGCATCAGACAATGCATCTGCCTTGTCTGATGTGGTGTTACAAATAAATTGAATCCAGGCCATGGTTGATTACATGCCCAGTTTCTTTTCAAGGTAATGAATATTGGTGCCACCCGTTTGGAAGTGAGTGTCGTCCATGATGTCACGTTGCAGCTCAACGTTAGTTTTAATGCCTTCAATACCAATTTCTTTTAAGGCCGTTTGCATACGGGCAATCGCGATATCACGTGTTTTACCGTAAGCAATCAGTTTGCCGATCAGAGAATCATAGTTTGGTGGTACACGGTAGCCACTATAAATGTGAGAATCCATACGGATACCGGCACCGCCTGGTGCATGATAAGACGTAATTTGTCCTGGGCTTGGCATAAACGTGCGAGGGTCTTCAGCATTGATACGGCATTCAATGGCATGTCCACGCATGACAATATCTTCTTGTTTAATAGATAGTGGTTCACCAGCCGCGATCCGTATTTGTTGCACCAGCAGATCAACATCAGTTACACGTTCAGTAACCGGATGCTCTACCTGAATACGGGTATTCATCTCGATGAAATAGAATTCACCATCCTGATAGAGAAACTCAAAGGTACCAGCACCACGGTAACCAATGCGCACACAAGCTTCCGCACAGATTTTACCCATACGATCACGCATTTCTGGGGTGATGCCTGGAGCAGGAGCTTCCTCAACAACTTTTTGATGGCGACGCTGCATAGAGCAGTCGCGTTCACCTAAGTGAATAGCATTGCCATGCTGATCGGCGAGTACCTGGAATTCAATATGGCGAGGATTTTCCAGGAATTTCTCCATATAAACCATGCCATTACCAAATGCTGCTTTTGCTTCACTACGTGTTAAGGCAATAGCGTTAAGCAAGTGTGCTTCACTGTGAACTTCGCGCATACCACGACCACCACCACCACCGGCGGCTTTAATAATGATCGGATAGCCGATTTCACGTGCCAGACGTAAATTGGTTTCATCATCATTACCTAATGGGCCGTCAGAGCCTGGTACACAAGGTACACCGGCTTCTTTCATCGCTTTAATTGCCGATACCTTATCACCCATCAGACGGATGGTATCAGCACGTGGACCGATGAAAATAAAGCCACTTTCTTCTACACGTTCTGCAAAGTCAGCATTTTCAGATAAAAAGCCATAACCGGGGTGAATTGCTGTGGCATCTGTAATTTCAGCAGCACTGATAAGTGCAGGGATGTTGAGATAACTTTCACTAGAGGGGGCAGGGCCGATACAAACAGTCTCATCAGCTAGCAAAACGTGTTTTAAGTCACGGTCTACCGTTGAGTGAACAGCAACCGTTTTGATGCCCAGTTCCCAACAAGCCCGCAAGATACGCAAGGCAATCTCGCCTCGGTTAGCAATAACAATTTTATCGATCATAATTTGGTTTTAATCCACAATTCAGGGTGAGCAATGGCTATGCTGAGATAGCCAGCGTGACTGTTATTCGATAATGACTAGCGGCTCGTCAAATTCAACAGGATCACCGTTTTCAACCAGAATAGCTTTGACAGTACCACTACGGTCTGCTTCGATTTGGTTGAACATTTTCATGGCTTCGATGATGCAAATGACATCACCAGCAGATACGGATTGGCCAACTTCAACAAATGGCGCGGCTTCAGGCGATGATGAACGGTAGAAAGTCCCCACCATTGGTGAGCGGACAGCATTAGCTTCATTAACCGTTTTGGCTGTTTCTACTGCGGGTGCTGGTGCAGGGGCTGCCGCTGGAGCAGCATAATGAGCAGGTGCTGGAGCGCTGTAAGAAACAGCCGCAGAATGCTGATTACGACTGATACGTACTGACTCTTCACCTTCTGAAATTTCAATTTCAGATACGTCAGATTCTTGGATCAAATCAATCAGTTTTTTTATTTTACGAATGTCCATGCTAAAACCTTATATTTAGTCGTTATGGGTTGAGTTGTCTGATGGCAGATGCCAAAGCTAATTCGTAGCCTTGGGTGCCAAGTCCACAAATCACGCCTACTGCAATATCTGACAGGTAGGAGTGATGGCGGAATGTTTCGCGTGCGTGAATATTAGAAATATGTACTTCGATGAAAGGAATTTTGACCGCGGATAAAGCATCTCGTAATGCCACACTGGTGTGTGTGAAGGCAGCCGGATTAATAATGATGAAATCAGCCTTACCTCTGACAGCATGAATTTTTTCAATTAATTGATGCTCTGCATTGGTTTGAAAAAAATCGAGTTGGTGTGAGGCATCTGTTGCGATTGCATCCAGGCGTTGTTGAACATCGTCCAGCGTGTCAGCACCATAATGTTCAGGCTCGCGTGTCCCAAGCAGATTGAGATTGGGGCCGTTAAGCACAACAATATTCGCCATTGCGATCCTTCAATTACGGGTCAAAGATAATAGGCGGAATTGTGCACCAGCAAACTGATGATGTCCAGTTTATCGAAATAAAAAGCGGCTTTTTGTTGCTATTTTCGCCGAAAAGTCTGGTTTCTGGAGTTTTCTGTTATTGGCGCTGAATCTGCTTAATGTGATCCAAGAAGGTATCGGTTTTTACAAAGCCAACCAGCCGGTGTTGCTTTAGTTCTTTGCCTGTTTTATCGAAAAACAACATGGTCGGAGGGCCAAATACCCGCAGTGATTTCAGCATATCCTGATGGACTTGCGTATTTTCCGTCATATCCAGTTGCAGCAAGGTGTAATTTTTCATTGCGGCAATGACTTCAGGATCCTGAAACGTTGTGTTTTCCATCGTTTTACATTCGGTACACCAGTCGGCATAAAAATCCAGCATCACCGGTTGTGTTGTGCTGGCCAGTCGACGATTCAGTTCGTTCAGATCGCTTATACGTGAAAAAGTAAGGTGTTGTGACACCAGTGACTTGTCAGAGCTTAGTGCCATCGCCTTAAGCGGTTGCCAGACATTTTGGCTGCCACTCGCACCACCAATCATCAACATTGCGCCGTATATAAAGAGTATTAAACCGACACCTTTACTAAGTTTATTGAGATCCGTGGCATCAATATCAAGATGATTAAATGCGCCAAGGTAGACGGCGGTCACAATTAATAAGCCGCCCCAAAGAATCAACGTCAGCCAACCGGGGATGATGCGTTCCAACATCCAGATGGCCAGACCTAATAGCAGCACGCCAAACACCGATTTAATAAACATCATCCAGTTGCCGGCTTTAGGAAGCAGTTTGCCAGCCGATGTACCAATGATAAGCAGAGGCATACCCATCCCTATACTCAGCGCAAATAAAGCGAGTCCGCCTAATACGGGATCGGCATGTTGGCCGATAAAAATTAAGGTACCCGCCAGCGGTGGCGCCAGACAAGGGCCAACAATCAAGCCTGACAGTAAACCCATCATCGCTACTCCCATCAGTTTGCCACCTTGCTGCTTGTGACTGAGTTGATGTAGGCGGTGTTGAACGGTGTGGGGCAGTTGCAACTCGTATAAGCCGAACATGGATAAAGCGAGAATAACGAATAAGGCACTGAATGCACTGATTATCCATGGATTTTGAAACATCGCTTGTAAGTTTTCACCGAGTAATCCCGTGATCACTCCGGCAATGGTATATGTCACTGACATCGCCAAAACATAGACAAGCGACAAGGTGAAAGCACGGCGGGTTGTGATGTGTTCTCCTTCGCCGACAATAATGCTGGATAAAATAGGAATCATCGGGAAGATACAGGGGGTAAATGCCAGTAACAGGCCCAGTCCAATAAAACCAAGAATGATTTGGCCTAGGTTTTCCTGTTCCAGTTTCTGAGCGATACGGTCTTGTTCGGTGAGTTGATTAGCAATGGGTTTGGCGTCATCCGCTTTTTGTTGCGGGGCCTGGCTGAGGGCTGGTAAAGCCAGATAAACTTGTTGCTCAGAGGGCGGATAACAAATACCAAATTTTTCTGAACATCCCTGAAAGCGTGCTTTGAGAGTAAATGTGCTTGGACCTTCAGGGCGCTCAATGGGAATGATCAGTGATAAATCATGATGATAAACCTGCACTAAACCAAAGGTTTCATCTTGCTTGTTTTCGCCAGCGGGTAGCGATATCTGGCCTAATTTAACGTTGTCATTACCAACCACTTCAAACTGAATTTTATTCTGGTACAGGTAGTTACCATCGAGTACTTTCCAATGTGCCAGAATGCTGTTGGCATCATTGACTTCTGCGCTGAATTGAAAAGCGTCTTCGACAAGTGGTGGGACCTCTTCATCACTGCCCAGACCTAAACCATCAAACAGGCTGCTGCGCGCATGTGCATTAAAAACGGTTAGCAGTAATATAAAAAATAAAAATTTTTTCATCAGTCTCAAATGCTTGTCAGAAGGTTGTATAACAAGACAATCATAGCAGGCAATAGTTACATCGGTCTTGTCTGGGGTATGCCTCATGTCACATTGCTGTAATAATTGCGCCGTTTTGGGTAGTTATTAACGGAATCATCGTGGAAATAAAAGACATCCATAAAATTGAAAAACAAGCCTATAAGAAGAGTCATGCTGAACTAACCAGAATCGGCATGGCCCTTTTTTTTATGGTGGCCGTGCTCGGCTACAGCTTTGTTACCAGTGGCGGCGTTCCCAATAATCTCTTTCTGGCAATAGCCACTGTCTTTGGCGCTTATATGGCAATGAATATCGGTGCCAATGATGTTGCCAACAATGTCGGGCCTGCGGTGGGCTCCAAGGCTTTGACAATGACTGGTGCCATTGTCATCGCGATGATTTTTGAGGCCAGCGGCGCCATTATTGCTGGTGGCGATGTGGTTTCCACGATTAAAAATGGCATCATCGATATCAATGCCTTTGGTCAGGAGAGTGATACTTTCATCTGGGCAATGATGGCCGCGTTACTAGCGGCTGCACTCTGGTTAAATATGGCGACATTTGCTCGCGCACCTGTTTCAACCACGCATTCTATTGTCGGTGGTGTGATGGGAGCAGGTATTGCCGCAGCAGGGTTTAAGATTGTGAACTGGGGAACGATGGGCGCCATAGTGGGCTCATGGGTAATTTCTCCAGTGATTGGTGGTGTGGTGGCCGCCGCTTTCTTGTTTGCCATCAAAAAAACCATTATCTTTCAGGAAAACAAAATAGCCGCCTCGCTGAAATGGGTACCTGTGTATGTATCGATCATGGCATGGGCTTTTGTAACTTATCTGGTCTTAAAAGGCCTGAAACACATCTGGCCGAAGTTCTTAACCTTGGTCAATGACTGGTTGTTCACCGTCGACATCGTCGATAAACCAAGCATGTTGCAAGCATCAACTATTGGTTTGATCGTCGCTTTTATTTCCTTCTTTTTAGTCAAAGCCTCATTGCGCCGTCGTTTGCCCAAGCTGAAAAACGATCGTGAAAGCATCAATATTCTGTTTACCATCCCATTAATTTTTGCTGCGGCTTTATTGAGTTTTGCTCATGGGGCGAATGATGTGGCTAATGCAATCGGGCCGCTGGCAGCGATCCATGATGCTGTGATGACTGGCGGTATTAATGCCAAAGCGGGCATACCCTTCTGGGTAATGGCTGTCGGTGCCTTTGGTATTGCGCTTGGGCTGGGCCTCTATGGTCCCCGTTTGATTCGCACCGTGGGTGGTGAAATTACTGAACTGGATCAAATGCGTGCATTTTCGATTGCGATGGCAGCCGCTATCACGGTCATTATCGCCAGCCAGTTAGGTTTGCCGGTCAGCTCAACGCATATTGCCATTGGCGGTGTTTTTGGTGTTGGTTTCTTGCGAGAATGGATGGATAAGTCGAGTAGCCTCAAGCAGGAAATTGAGCGAGATAAACAAGAAATTCAGGAAGAAAAACGTTTATTAAGCGCATTACGCAGTGAGCTGAATATGTTGCTCGATAAAAAACAAAAGTCAGCGGCTGATTACCAGCGCATCACTCAGTTATATAGCTCAATTGACCGTGAAAAAGACACGCTCAAAAAAGCCAAAAAAGTATTGAAGAAAGAAAAGAAAAGTCTTTACGTCAAACGCGATATTGTTAAAAAAATTGTTACAGCCTGGTTAATCACTGTCCCTGCTGCCGCAGTATTAGCCGCGTCATTGTTTTACATGATTAAGGGAATTATGAGTTAAAACAACGGCATGTGTTTTGACATAAAACTGTCATAAAGCCACATTTTCCAGCGAAAATTGTGGCTTTATATTTTTCAGATAGTCTATAAAGTAGCCTGCAATGGTAATAAAAACACGGTTGTTACGAAATTGTCATAATTCAGAGGTAAGATACTTGGACTATGATTGAAGAAATACTGGGATGAATTTATGGCTACAAGCGTATTAGTGGTTGAAGATGATGTCGCCATCAGGGATATGTTGACGTTCACCCTGAAACAGGCCGGTCTGACTTGCGAGTCGGTTGGTGATGCAGAATCTGGTTTGGACTTATTAAAAAATAACCAACCCGATATGATTTTACTCGACTGGATGTTACCTGGCATTGATGGCATTGAGTTTATTCGTCGTCTGCGTGCTAACGAGTTTCTGGCCAATATTCCCGTCATCATGCTTACTGCCAAAGGTGAAAGCGAAGACATGGTCAAAGGTCTTGCTGTTGGGGCTGATGATTACGTCAATAAACCTTTTTCACCACCTGAGCTTATCGCTCGTATTAAAGCGGTATTACGTCGCTGCCAGCCGCCAGAAAATGAAGATGCTCAGAAACTCCAGTTTGGCAATTTAGTGCTGGATACAAAAAGTCATCGTGTCACTGTTGATGATGTGCGTGTTGAATTAGGGCCTACCGAGTTTCGCTTATTACACTTTTTCATGAAAAATCCTGAACGCGCATATGGTCGCTCACAGTTACTGGATTATGTCTGGGGCGATACCGTGTACATTGAAGAACGTACCGTGGATGTCCATATACGTCGTTTGCGCAAAGCACTTGAGCCAACAGGCCATGATCAATTTATCCAGACCGTTCGAGGTGTTGGATACCGTTTTTCAGTCGATTAAGCGAACTGAAATATGCAATGGGATAATTGGCGGCTACTGACACTAGTCAGTCTGGCAGGTTTTGTCGGACTGTTATTTGGTCAAATGATGGCATTTATGTTTGTTGCCACTTTGGCCTATGCTTTGTGGCTTCAGCATAACTGGTACAAACTCTGGTATTGGTTACAAAAACCCAAAAAACGTCGCTCTCCCAGTGCGGAAGGGGTCATTGATGATGTCTGTCGTCAGATTGAGCAGATGCGTCAACAAAATAGTAATCGGAAAAGAAAACTAACCGGATACCTTAAACGCTTTCAATCAGCAACAGCCGCCTTACCGGATGGCATCGTTGTCTTGGGTGAGTTTGGTGAAGTGGATTGGGCAAATCAGGCCGCTCGGGAGTTATTAGGCGTACGCTGGCCCCGGGATAACAATGTCAGGATCAATAATCTCATTCGTGAACCTGCTTTTCAGCACTTATTGGAAAATCATATCCACCTCGGCGGCACGACGACGGTCAAATCACCGCTGAATGAAGATGTGCAGCTGGAAGTCAAGCTGGTGAACTACATGGGCTCGGGCCGCTTATTGATTGCCCGTGATATTACCCAGACCATCAAACTTCAGCGTATGCGTCGTGACTTTGTTGCTAATGTTTCGCATGAACTAAAAACACCTCTAACCGTTTTACGAGGTTATCTGGAAGCGTTTACCGAAGAGACCGATCCGGAACAGTGGAAAATGGCTCTGCCAGCAATGCGTCAGCAAAGTGAACGTATGCATTTGATGATTAAGGATTTATTGGTCTTATCTCAGTTGGAGACTGGAGAAAAATCATTACGTCGCATTCCAACGGATGTGGACAAGTTGCTGCATTCCATCATTGAGGATGCCAAGGCATTGGAGCACTACCATGAGCATCAGTTCAGTCTCCATCTGGAAACAGATAAATGGTTGATTTGTGATTTGGGTGAAGTACGAAGTGCAATATCTAATCTGGTCTTTAATGCGGTGAAATATACTCCTGCGGGTTGCAAGGTCACACTCAGCTGGCGCGAAACAGATGATGGCGTCTGCATTGAAGTAACGGATGAAGGGGAAGGTATAGCGGCTCATCACTTAGATCGGCTGACGGAACGTTTCTACCGTGTTGATAAAGGTCGTAGTAGTGATGCTGGCGGCACAGGGCTGGGCTTAGCGATCGTTAAACACGTGCTGCAAAGACATGGCGCAAGACTGATTATCACTAGCGAGTTAGGCAAAGGTAGCAGTTTTAAATGTTGCTTTCCTGAGACAGCAGCAGTGGAGAAAATCCCGGTATAAATGCCCGTTAAACAAAGAAAAAATGCCTCTGTCATCTCTTTGTCATATATTTTTCATATGCTTGTCACACGCTAAACTCATACTACCTAGCGCTTACGTTAATAACGTTGCTTTTTTCTTTTAATTTTTGGGAGTTGAACACTATGTTCAAGAAAAACCTTGCTCTGCTAGGTGCTGCAATGACGATGGCTTTCTCGCCGCTGACATTCGCTGGTGATATTGATCCTGCTTTACCTGACTACGAAAAAGTGAGCGGTATTTCAGGCAGCTTATCGAGTGTTGGTTCAGACACATTAGCTAACTTGATGACAATGTGGGCTGAAGAGTTCAAACGTGAATACCCAAATGTGAGTATTCAAATTCAGGCTGCAGGTTCTTCAACTGCGCCACCTGCATTGACTGAAGGTACTTCTAACTTTGGTCCAATGAGCCGCAAAATGAAAGATAAAGAAGACGCGGCATTTGAAGCGAAATATGGTTACAAAGCCACACCCATTCGTGTCGCTATCGATGCTTTGGCTGTCTATGTGCACAAAGACAACCCAATTGATGGTCTGACTATTCCTCAAGTGGATGCGATTTTCTCTGCAACCCGCACCTGTGGTTACCCAGAAGACATTACTAACTGGAAACAGCTAGGTCAGGATTTAGGTAACATCCAACTTTATGGTCGTAACTCTGTTTCCGGTACTTATGGTTACTTTAAAGATCACGCTTTATGTAAAGGTGACTACAAAAACAGCGTAAATGAGCAACCTGGTTCAGCATCAGTGGTTCAAGGTGTGACAAAATCGCTTAACGGTATTGGTTACTCAGGTATCGGTTATAAAACGTCTGGTGTTAAAGCACTTGCTTTAGCTAAAGAAGAGGGCGGTAAAATGATTCCTGCAACATTAGATAATGCAGCGAATGGTTCTTACCCGCTTTCACGTTACTTGTACGTTTACATCAACAAAGCGCCTAACAAACCATTAGCGCCAATTGACCGTGAATTCATTAAAATGATCCTGTCAAAAGTGGGTCAGAAAGTGGTAGTAAAAGATGGTTATATTCCACTACCAGACTCAGTTGTAGAAAAAGAACTGCAAAAGCTGCAATAAAACAGCATTTGTCATGATCGGGAAGACGCCTCGTTTTTACGGGGCGTTTTTTCTAAATTTATCGCTAAAAACACTCTAAGTCAGTATGTTTAGCAATAAATAAAGCTGAAAAATAAATGAAGTGGTATTGCTAGATGCAAGAACAAACAGTCGAAGATAGTGTATTACCTGCGCCCGGTTCCAAAGTAGCAAATCGCAGACGTGCATGGCGTGAGGTGAAAGATCGTATTGCCAAATATGGTGTGGCAGTGGGTGGTATTTCAGTCATCCTGGCTATTGTGCTGATTTTCTTTTATCTGCTCTATGTGGTGATGCCCTTATTTCAAGGGGCAAGTCTGAAGACAGAAGCGACATATCACAGCGATTTTAAACAACCTGCCTTTTTATCCCTGAACGAATACAACACGGTGGCCATGGCTGTCGAAGCTAGCGGCATGGTACGTTTTTTTGATGCCAAAACCGGCAAAACGATGACCGAAACCTCACTGCCGTTGGCGGGGAAAACCATCAGCACTGTCAGTGCTGGTGCCGCAACGACAGGTGTATTTAGTTATGGTTTTAATGATGGCAGCGCATTAGTCATTAAAGAAAAATACAAAGTGACTTATCCAACCGGAACACAACGCGTTATCGTGCCAGAAGTCACTTATCCATTAGGTGAAAAGCATGTTGTGATTGACGATCAAGGCAAGTCAATCAGCCTGCTTTCAGTTCAGAGTTATGAAGATAAAACAACATTCATTGCTTACACCGAGGATAAGCGTCTAATACTGAAACGCTTTGAAAAAGAAGTGGATTTCCTTGATGACACCCAATTTACCATCAACGAAGAAAAGCATGAGATCCCCTTAACGGATGTCAGTGATCTGACTCAGGTCAAACTGGATGTTGATCAACGTGAGCTTTATCTGGCCGATGATAAGGGCTTTATTTATTACTACGATGTTCAGCAGCTAGATAAACCGCGTTTAATTCAGAAAATCAAAGCGGTACCCACAGGCGTGAATATTACGAGCTTTGAATTTCTGACAGGCGGTATTTCTATTCTGGTGGGACGCAGCGACGGTCAGATTGATCAATGGTTTCCGGTCAGAGACAAGGACAATAACTACACCTTACATAATGTGCGTAGTTTTAATGCTCAGAGCAGCCCGATTATTGCCATTGCACCAGAGCAAGCCCGTAAAGGCTTTTTAACGCTGGATAAAACCGGACAATTGGGGATTTATCACACCACGGCTCACCGGACGTTATTGGTTGAACCGTATGTGGACAGCGAAGCGGTTATTGGCCTCTCACCAAGGGCAAATGGTCTTATCAGCATGACTGATAATGGTGACGTGAAGTTACTGGATATTCGTAATGAACATCCGGACATCTCCTGGCATTCCTTATGGGAAAAAGTTTGGTATGAAAGTCGTGATCAGCCTGAATATATCTGGCAGTCATCGTCAGCCAGTAATGACTTTGAACCTAAATTTAGTTTAACGCCACTGACATTCGGCACCATCAAAGCGGCCTTCTACGCGATGTTGGTAGCTGTTCCACTGGCGATTATGGGCGCAATTTTTACCGCCTATTTTATGTCGCCCAGAATGCGTAGCTTTGTGAAACCGACCATCGAAATTATGGAGGCTTTGCCAACGGTTATTTTAGGTTTCCTCGCGGGTTTATGGTTAGCACCATTAGTCGAAGACCATTTGCCTGGTGTGTTCACATTGCTGTTTATGTTGCCGGTGATGATTATTTTGACTGCCTGGGGTTGGACAAAATTACCTAAAGCATGGCGTGAACGCATTCCTGATGGCTGGGAGCCGGCGGTGTTGATTCCAATTGTGTTGTTAGTCGGTTATGTCTCGATGGCGACCAGTGGTGCGATTGAGCTGTGGTTATTTGATGGCAATATGCCGCAATTTTTAAATGATATCGGTATTAATTATGACCAGCGTAATTCGCTGGTAGTCGGATTGGTTATGGGCTTTGCGGTGATTCCGACAATTTTCTCTATTACCGAAGATGCGATTTTTGGTGTGCCGAAACATTTGACGATAGGTTCATTAGCTTTAGGTGCAACCCCATGGCAAACCATGACGCGAGTGGTGTTGCTGACGGCGAGCCCAGGTATCTTCTCTGCGGTGATGATTGGTTTGGGCCGTGCTGTTGGTGAGACGATGATTGTACTGATGGCAACAGGTAATACACCGATTATGGATTTCAATATCTTTGAAGGCTTCAGAGCCTTATCCGCCAATATCGCTGTAGAGATGCCAGAGGCTGAAGTGGCTAGTTCGCATTATCGCGTATTGTTTCTGGCGGCATTGGTATTGTTCTTAGCGACATTTGTGTTGAATACCGTTGCTGAAATTGTGCGCCAGCGCTTACGTAATAAATACAGCTCGCTGTAGTTAGGAATATAGAATGAAACAACGTTCTTCAATGAAAATCTGGTTTGATAGCGGTAAACCTTGGGTTTGGTTAAATGCCGGCGCGGTCAGTATCAGTCTGGTGATGGTCATCGGCTTGATTGGTTTGATCGCCGTGAGAGGCCTGAGCCATTTCTGGCCTGCTGATATCGTTGAGCTGAGCTATGCCGAACCCGGCGAAGAAAAAATCATGCTGGTGGGCGAACGCGTGGATCATGAAACGGTGCCTGCCGCTCGTTTGGCTTTATCAGGTGTGCATTTACCCGAAGGCCAGGAAACAGCCAATCGAACCTTATTAAAGATAGGTAATCGTGACTTTTTTGGTCTCGATTTTCGTTGGATTAACGATCCCTGGATTGAAGATACACAAAAACCTGACGGCCTGATATCAATAGAGCGACGTGAATGGGGCAACTTTTATGGTTATCTGGTCAATGTTAAACAGCAGGGTGAAGTTATCGCTGAGGGTGAACAGGCCTGGGATGCATTTCAGCAACGATTAGCCCGAAGTAATGCTTTGTATAACAAGATAAAAGATATCGAAAAGTCGGATATCGGCAAGATCAATCATGGTCTTGAAGAGCTGCGAATTGAACAGCGTCGATTAGAGCTCGATAAGGTTGAAAAAGGCACGACACCGTATCTGGAAATTGAAGAGGAACGTAAGCAACTCAATACACGTTATGCAAAAATTCGTGAAGAGTTAGATGAATTATATTCAGAGCTGAATCGCGATCAAATCACCGTCAAGATTTCTGATGGCCGTGAAGCCGAAATACCAATGGCAAAAATCGTTCAGGCATATAAACCGAATGCGATGACTACGCTACAGAAGCTGGGCCAGTATTTCCACAATGCCTGGGAGTTTGTGTCAGGCGAGCCGCGTGAAGCAAACACGGAAGGTGGTATTTTCCCGGCGATTTTCGGTACAGTCATGATGGTGATGATCATGTCTGTACTGGTCACGCCGTTTGGGGTAATTGCAGCTGTTTATCTAAAGGAATATGCCAAACAAGGTGCTGTGGTTCGATTGATTCGTATCGCGGTCAATAATCTGGCTGGTGTGCCATCCATCGTCTATGGTGTATTTGGTCTTGGTTTTTTTGTTTATTTCATCGGTGGTAGCGTGGATGAGATTTTCTTCCAGGCCAAACTACCAGCCCCTACCTTTGGTTCACCAGGTTTATTATGGGCCTCGCTAACCTTAGCGATTTTGACTGTGCCGGTGGTCATTGTCGCAACGGAAGAGGGCTTGTCGCGTATTCCGAGAGCGATTCGTGAAGGTAGTCTGGCGCTTGGGGCGACAAAAGCAGAAACCTTGTGGCGAACAGTATTGCCAATGGCCGCACCGGCGATGATGACGGGCTTGATTCTGGCTGTCGCCAGGGCGGCAGGTGAGGTGGCGCCGCTGATGATGGTTGGGGTGGTGAAACTGGCACCGTCACTAGCGATTGATAATATTGCGCCATACCTGCATTTGGATCGTCAATTTATGCACCTGGGTTTCCATATCTATGATGTGGGTTTCCAAAGCCCGAACGTTGAAGCCGCCAGACCGCTGGTCTATGCCACGGCATTTTTATTGGTATTGATTATTGTTGTGCTGAACCTGGCAGCGATTGGTATTCGTAATCGTCTGCGAGAAACTTATAAAGCAAGTGAGAGTTAAACGATGGAAGCAGTCAAAGAACAGAAAAATGTATCGCGAGGCATTGATATTGAGTCGATGCAAAGAGGGCCTCGTGTGAACCTGGATAATGAAACGCTGTGCCTGCAAGTCAAAGACTTTAACCTGTTTTATGGTGATAAACAGGCTCTGCACAATATCAATATGCAGATTCCAAAAAATCGAGTGACCGCGTTTATCGGCCCAAGTGGTTGTGGTAAATCAACGTTATTACGCTGTTTTAACCGTATGAACGATCTGATTGACTCTGTCAGGATGGAAGGTCAATTATTGCTTGATAAGATGGAAATTAATTCACCCTCCGTGAATGTGGCGGATTTACGCCGTCAGGTCGGAATGGTATTTCAAAAACCCAATCCATTTCCTAAGTCTATCTATGAAAACGTGGCGTATGGTCTGCGTCTGCAAGGTGTCAATGATCGTTCTACTTTAGATAAAGTGGTTGAAAAATCATTAAAAGGTGCCGCCTTATGGGATGAAGTCAAAGATCGTCTTCACGAGTCAGCGATGGGTATGTCAGGTGGTCAGCAGCAACGTCTAGTGATAGCCCGTGCTATTGCTATCGAACCCGAAGTCTTGCTGCTTGATGAACCGGCCTCGGCTCTGGATCCACTCTCTACATTAAAAATTGAAGAGTTGATTTACGAACTGAAAGAAAAGTATACGATCGTGATCGTGACTCATAATATGCAGCAAGCGGCGCGGGTATCTGATTACACTGCATTTATGTATATGGGCGAATTAATAGAGTTTGGTGCCACTGATGAACTCTTTACCAACCCAAGTAAAAAACAAACAGAAGATTATATTACCGGCCGTTACGGTTAATCCGGGCTGAGGAGAGACGCATATGGTTACAACTACTTCCCAACATATTTCGCAACAATTTGAGAATGAATTACAGGATATCCGTTCTCGTGTTTTAGCGATGGGTGGTCTAGTCGAGCAGCAAGTTCATAACGCGATGGAAGCCCTGATTAAAGGTGATGCCGATATTGCTCGTGAAGTGATTGCTTACGACGATGAGGTAAATTCATTAGAAGTCAGTATCGATGAGGAATGTATTCAGATTATTGCGCTTCGCCAGCCAACGGCAGGGGATTTACGCCTTGTCTCCGGCATATTAAAAACCATTACCGATTTGGAACGCATTGGTGATGAGTCTGTGCGTATTGCCAGAATGGCACTGAATCTGTCTGAAAAAGATCGTCCCAAGCATAATTACCGAGAGCTGCAAGCCATGGGAAATCATGTGCGTGGCATGTTACGCGATGCATTGGATGCTTTTGCGCGATTTGATGTGGATATGGCTTTACGTGTGGCAAAAGAAGACCGTGAAGTCGATGCCGAATATGAGGCGATTTTACGTCAGTTAATGACGTATATGATGGAAGATACCCGAGCCGTTACTCGCGTGATTGATATGATGTGGTCTGCGCGCTCATTGGAACGTATTGGTGATCATGCTAATAATATTTGTGAACACATTATTTATCTGGTGGAAGGTAAAGATGTGCGCCATTTGAGTATCGAAAAAGCCGAACAAGTGATTAAAGGTCAACTTATTGAATAAAAAAAGAGGATTTTCGTCACGGCTAAAAAGGGCCTGGTTGCGTTTGAGACCAGGCTTTTTTTATGGAAAAGATGATTTAACATTGTTCACCAGCAACCAGCTAGTGCAGAATAAACCGAAAAACGAACTGACAGGTGCTATGGAAGAAACAAATCATGATGTGCTGGCGGCGGTGGACCTCGGCTCTAACAGCTTTCACATGATCATCGCCCGAATGCGTGATGGCCATTTTCAAGTGGTCGACAGACTTCGGGAAATGGTACAGCTCCGGGCTGGACTGGATAAACATCACTACCTTTCATTGGAAGCTCAGGAACGGGCGATAGCCTGTCTGGAACGGTTTGGCGAACGCATAAAGGATTTGCCATACGGCAGCGTCAGGGTGGTAGGCACCAATACCTTACGTATCGCACATAATTCACGACGTTTTCTGCGCCAGGCTCGCCTTGCCTTGGGTCATCCGATTGAAATTATCACCGGTGAAGAAGAAGCCCGACTGATTTATCTGGGCGTGGCTCATTCGTTGGGCTTTGATGACAGCCGCCGTTTAGTGATGGACATCGGCGGTGGCAGTACCGAATTTATCATTGGTGACGGATTTAAAGGCTTGATGCGCGAGAGCCTGGAAATGGGCTGTGTCAGTTTTTCACAAAAGTTTTTTGCTGATGGCAAAACCACGGCGACACAGATGCAACATGCGATGTTGGCTGCGGCAAGACGTATTCGTTATATCCAGCGACCTTATCGTCAGGCTGGCTGGCAGGAGGCTGTTGGCGCATCGGGCACGATTCGAACGGTCGCCAATATATGCAAAGAACACGGCTGGGCTGATGATGGCGTGATTACCGGCAAGGCGCTGGAGAAGATGGTAAACCATCTTATCGAAGCCGGCAGCGTCGAAGAGGCAAAGTTTGAAGGGCTGTCTGAAGAGCGAAATAATGTATTAGCTGGTGGCTTGTGTGTATTGGCTGCTGCGTTCGAGCGACTCGGCATTGAAAAAATGATTGTATCCGATGGCGCTTTAAGAGAAGGGTTATTGTATGACCTGCTTGGCCGTATTCAGCACGATGATGAGCGTGATCGCACCGTCCTAGCCTTGATGCGTCGCTATCACGTTGATGAGGCGCATGCCGAACGTGTTGCGGTGATGGCAACCCAACTGTATGAGCAAGTGGCACATGAGTGGGAGCTGGATCACGATGAGTTACTGCATCGTCTGCAATGGGCCTGTAAACTCCATGAAGTAGGATTGTCTATCTCTCATAACCAGTTTCATAAACACTCGGCCTATCTGGTGGAACATTCGGATTTACCCGGCTTTTCCCGTGAGGAACAGCATGCCTTATCAGTAATGGTCAGGGGGCAACGGCGTTCATTCCCGAAAAAACATATCAATAAATTATCGGATGAAATGCAGTTAAGCACACAACGCTTAACGGTGCTGCTGCGACTTTCCATGGTGTTTAATCGCGGCCGGTCTGAGCATGCCGATACCTATATCAAGTTAAAATTAGACGGTAAAAAGATGATGCTGGTTTTGCCTGATGGTTGGTTAAAAGAGCATCCATTAACTGAAGCCGACCTGGCCCATGAAGTGGAACAACTGAAAAAAGTGGATTTGAAATTGAGTGTTGTAGCCTAGCTAAGCAATAAAAAGGCATCTCTGGATAATCTCGGCAGAGATGCCTTGTTTTAACTAAAAAGAGTAACTGACAGCCGTATAAAATGACCGTCCCATGCCGGGAACGGTAACGCCCCAAGGCACACCGGAACCTGACATTGTCATTCCCTGACCCGTATAAGCACCTGACAATGGTTCGCTGTAAGCTTTATCCAGAACATTGTCGATACCAAAATCAACACGTGCTTGTTTCCACTCATAGCTGGTACGTAAGTTTAATAAGCCATAGCCCGCTGTTTCCTGTTCATTCCGTTCATCGTTTACCTGATCTTTAGCAGCGACTACTTGCCATTCAGCGGTGTTATGCCAGGCACCTTTGGCATGCTGCAAAGTGAATGTCGCATTTAATGGCATGATGTTGTACAGATTGTCGCCAGTATCACGGTTTTTACCCCTGACATAACTGAACACCGCTTGGCCACTGATATGACCAATCTGGTCATCATGATAAAGGTGTTTAGCCAATGACAAATCCGCGCCATATAACTTCGCTGAGACATTGTCATATTGCAGGTAGACAAAGTTATCTGTCGTGCTCAGATTAGTGGCTGTACATACCGCCATCATCCCAGTTTCACCGCTACAGCGTTTGGCATCGATAAAATCATCTACGTAACTGATGTAGGGGGTGAAAGTCACATTCCAGTCCTGCTTGTCAGCATCATGCCAGTCGGCTGTGAAGCTGATGGTGTGTGCAATTTCTGGCTCCAAATCCACATTCCCAACATAACCATTGCCATCACCGACCAGATTCACCATACGCATAGCCATACCGTTGCTTGACCAGGCATAACGTTCATAGAGGTTAGGGGAACGTGTTTTCTGAGCGTAACCGAATTCATAACTGGCATTATCAGATGGGGTGAAACGTCCCATTAAGGTCAGATCAAGATTGTTATCGGTTTTGCTTTTATCTGCATTATTGAAGTCAGTAGGGTTGTAATTTGTTGTGTTATATCCTTGAACATTGTCGGCATCCATTTTCACCGTTTCATGACGAATACCTGCCAATGTTGTCCATTTTGAGGTCCAGTCGGCTTCCCATTCCGTATAAATAGCATAACGGTCGCGTTGACCATTATTGATATTTTCAAAGGTATTTGGTGCCATCATCCCGGAACCCGTGGGCTCCCAGAAATCATCCAGACGGTATTTTTGTAACTCCGTACCGACTCTTAATAAGTCACGATCATTAAGTATGATTTCTGTTTTTAACGAGACGCCAGTATTGCGGCCTTCAGTCTCCATTGGCATGCCTTCGGCAGTGCCATATAAAAACTGCTTATCATCACCAAACTGCATTTTGTGGTGTGTTTTTTCACGATAAACCGAGGCTTCCAAGGAGCCCCAATCAAACAGACCGTTGTAGATTAAATTGACTTGATTACTCCGGTTTTCGGTCATATCCATACGTTGGTTTGGAAAACCTTGATAAGGGATATCCTGATGGGCCAGTTTTAATTGCAATAAGTGATTATCAAGTTTAAAGCCAAGGTTTAAAGCATGGTTACGTGTTTCATAGGCGGTGGAGCCGACTTCATCACCATCTAACCAGCCACGATTAGAGGCGGCGGGGCCTGCAGTTTTAAAACTATCTGCCGCATCATAATTATTCGCTTTACTGGTGGAACCGGTGTAATTAAGGCTAAAGCTCTCCGTTGCCAGTGTGGTGGATAAATTGGCGCCACGAGCGTCGCCATTAGTGCGGTAGAAGGCACCGATTTCACCTTTTGATAATACGCTGTCAGCATCTTTGGCAAACTCAGGTTGTTTACTTTTGGCGATGATAGTCCCGCCAATACTGTCGCCACCAGCACTAACTGGTGTAATGCCTGAATACACTTTTAATTCAGCAATATTATTCGGCGCAATGTATGACAGTGGCGGATTCATATGATTAGCACAGGCTGAAATCAGATCCATCCCATCAACTTTAATCCGAAGACGATCGTCAGCTAGACCATGAATCACTGGCAGACTGGATACGCCACCAGCCCCATATAAGGAGACACCTGGAATACCTTTTAATAAAGAGGCCGTATCACTTGATTGGGCACGCTTTGATTTGAGTGCTTCCAGATCAAGTCCGGCACTGTCTTGAGGTAACGGTTGAATGGCTTCGCCAGACACGGTGACTTTGTCTAGTTGTGCGACATCGTGCTTGTGTTCGGCATAGGCAAGTGATGGTAGGAATAAACTCAGCATGATGCTGAGTGACAGACTGGTGCGTTTCATTTATCTTCTCTCTCAGATAACCCAACCAAAAATAATAGGAAGTTATCGTTATTAAGAAGTGTGTTTTTTCAATAAGTAGTAGGTGAAATGACACAAATTCATGCTGAAAAGGCGTGCTAACCTGATAATTAATCAAAAAAAATAAGAGAAGACTGTAAGCATGGCTGCTATTACCAGTTCCTATATCACGGCTTTTTTACTCGGTTTATTCAGTACGGTGCATTGTATTGCGATGTGTGGCTCGGTGATTGGCGCATTGACGCTGAGCTTGCCGAAAGAAGTAAGAGAGAGTCAGCGACGGATGTTACCGTTTGTATTTAACTACAATGTCGGCCGTATTCTGAGTTATAGCTTTGCTGGCATTATCGTCGGTCTGTTAAGTACGCCACTGACCCAACTGAACGCACATTGGGTACTCAGGGTATTGTCGGTCATCATTATGATTTCAATGGGCTTATATCTGGCTGGCTGGTTCCCTAAATTTGCTCGTGCCGAGCGTATGGGCGCACCTTTATGGCGGTTATTGCAGCCTATTGGGCAAAAACTGTTACCAGTCAGAAAAGGCAGCCAGGCATTTTTTCTGGGCATGGTTTGGGGCTGGTTGCCCTGTGGTCTGGTTTATGCCGCACTGGCTGTAGCAGCCACTGCCGGTGACCCGATTAAAGGCGGGCTGGTGATGCTGTCATTTGGCGCGGGCACCTTACCGGCGGTGATGGGCGCGGGTTTATTTACCGGTATGTTAGCTGCGCTGGGACGTTCGCCAAACTTACGTAAAGCCGCAGGGATACTGATTATTCTGATGGCATTAGCGACCTTGTTCTGGCCGATGGAAAGTCTGCATGAGCATCATGCCATGCCTGATCATCAACATCAGATGCAGGGGTAAGCGTTATGACTACGATTTTAGGACAATCGCCTGATTTAACCCATATCCTGCGTACATTGCCCATGATTGCCTTGAGTGATGCCAGTGTGCTTATCAGTGGCGAAACGGGGACTGGCAAAGAGTTAATTGCCTTAAGTTTGCATGAGCAAAGTCGTCGACGTGACAATGCCCTGATTACGATTAACTGTGCCGCATTACCCACAGAAGATGTGGAGCTGGATTTGTTTGGCCGAAGTAATGAGCATGGCGAAGTCACATTTCGGGGACGGCTACTGGCGGCAGAAGGTGGCACGGTGTTTCTGGATGAAGTGGATGCTCTACCTTTATCTGTTCAGGCAAAAGTCTTACGTTTTTTGGAAGCAGGTGAGTGTCAGTTACAGGGAAGTCATCGTTTACATGTCGCCGATGTTCGTATTTTGGCAGCGACCAGTGCTGACTTGCCTGCGGAAGTGAAAGCCGGGCGATTTCGAGCAGATTTGTTTTATCGTTTACAGGTGGTGCCAATTGAATTACCAGCCTTGCGTGATCGCTCTGAAGACATTCCACTACTGATGAAACATTACCTGAAAGAGTTTGCTGGTAATAATGCGGTGGTCAGGCTCTCGCGAGAAGCGGAACAGAGCCTTGTCCATTACCGCTGGCCTGGCAATATCCGGGAATTGCAGAATCTGTGTCAACGTCTGGCGCTTTTGCATGTCGGTGAGTTATTGCAACCGGCTGATTTACCGAGAGAGATGTGCCCCGAAGTGGCCATAGAGCAACATCAGTTTGTGCTGCCGGCCAGTGGTATCGATCTCGCAAAAGTGGAGCTGGACTTAATTGAGCAGGCACTGGATATGGCGGCGGGTAATCGCTCTAAAGCCGCCCGCTTATTAGGTATTAGCCGCGATACCCTGTTATATCGAATGCAGAAATATAACCTGTCCCCTTAATGAGGTTGTCTGTCTGACCTAGCAATGCCAAAATCATCAGCAATTTTGCAGCGAGAATTGGAGTCTTCTGAGTGAGACAGTATCTGGATTTATGCCAACGTATTATCGACGAAGGTGAGTGGGTTGAAAATGAACGGACGGGTAAACGTTGCCTGACCGTGATTAATGCTGATTTGGAATATGATGTGGCCAACAATCAGTTTCCCTTAATCACCACTCGTAAGAGTTACTGGAAAGCGGCCATTGCCGAAATGTTGGGATATCTGCGTGGCTATGACAATGCAGCAGATTTTCGGGCGATTGGTTGTCGCACCTGGGATGCCAATGCCAATGATAATAAAGACTGGCTGAATAATCCTCACCGCAAAGGTGATGATGATATGGGGCGGGTGTATGGTGTTCAGGGCCGTCGCTGGCAAAAACCGGATGGCTCAACATTAGATCAGTTACAAAAAATCGCCGATGACTTGAAGCGTGGCATTGATGATCGTGGCGAGATCCTGACATTTTACAATCCAGGTGAGTTTGATATGGGCTGTCTCAGACCCTGCATGCATACCCACACTTTCTCTGTATTAGGCGATACGCTTTATTTAACCTCTTACCAGCGTTCTTGTGATGTGCCTCTGGGCCTTAACTTCAATCAGGTGCAGGTGTTTTTCTTACTCAAAATCATGGCGCAAATTTCTGGTCTGAAACCGGGTAAGGCTTACCATAAGATTGTGAATGCGCATATTTACGAAGACCAATTGCAATTAATGCGCGATGTACAGTTGAAACGTGAACCTTATCCTTCACCGAGCTTACACATTAACCCGGAAATTAAATCATTAAAGGATCTGGAAACTTGGGTCACCCTGGATGATTTTGAGGTTGAAGGTTACCAATATCACGAAGCCATCAAATATCCGTTTTCAGTCTGATGCGATAGCTTCTTGCGGGAGTGAACGATATGGATAGACCGTTATTACTGGTATGGCAAGAGGAGTTCACTCAGCAGGTGCCCATTATTGATGAGCAGCACAGAGCCATCCTCGCCACCATAAATTCACTGCATTATTTCCTCCAGCAAGGGTTGGAATTTGAGTCCTTATTACCCACGGTTAAGCTTCTGATAAGTTACATCGTGTTTCATTACAAAACAGAAGAAGGCATATTAAATTCCACGGAATATCCTGAACTGAAAAACTATCAGCAGGCAATGGATAAGTTAATTACCGAGTTCAAGGTTGTTTGTGAGCATGCAAAACATCAAAAGCGGCCCGAACAAGTGCTTATTTTTCTGAAAGATTGGTGGCAGGCCCATCTTGATGTTCATAAAACTATCACACCTTATCTACATGACTGGAGTGGCGAATATTGCCGTGTAGATAAACAAGGAGAGAGAGAAAAATGAAAAGACAAATGGCGAGAACATTAACAGAGTATCCAGTATGGGATCGTATGGTTCGCTGGTTTCACTGGATAAACGTATTGTCGGTTATTGGGTTGATTGCTATTGGTGTGGCAATTATGAACAGTAAAGCCTTGGGCGTAACGACAGAAGGCAAAATCCTGTTAAAAACATGGCATGTATATGTGGGGTATGTGTTTGTGATTAATCTTGCCGTGCGGTTGTTTTGGAGTTTTATTGGTAACCGATTTAGTCGCTGGGCAGCTATTTTGCCGCTTGGACAAAAGTATAAACAGCAACGACAACTTTACCTGGATAGCATCAATGAAGGTAAGCCGGTTGGTTTTGCCGGACATAATCCTCTGGCACGTTTAATGGTGACTTTGTTGTTTATCTTGTTAACGATTCAGGCGGTAACAGGGTTAGTGCTTGGTGGTACCGATGTGTATATGCCACCATTTGGCGATAGTTTTAAAGCCTGGGTGGCAGAGAGTCCACAAACAGAAGCCTTAGTTCAGCCATACTCAAAAGACGGCGTGAATGAAGCGGCTTATCAGCAAATGCGTGACTTTCGTTCACCCTTCAAAGAAATACATGAGATCGTATTCTGGGTGCTGAGTCTGGCCATCATCTTACATATTCTGGGAGTCGTTTATAGCGAGCTTCGGGAGCGTAATGGTCTGGTATCGGCCATGTTTACCGGTAAAAAAGTATTCAAAGATACCCCGGTAGACTGGGACGAAGATTAACAATGGCGATAAGCGGTGCGCTTTCTGGCGTGCCGCTTTTGTTGCCAGCGCAATAAGCCGGTAATGAATAAAATTAATGGCAGAAAACCACAGATAAACACAATAATCCTGCCGGTTAGACCAAAAGCTTCGCCATTATGTAAGGGGTGTAGCCAGTTTAAGACTTTATCTCCGGCACTATCGGCTAAGCCATCGCGGCTAGCGACAATATCACCAGTAAACGCATTCACCCAGACTTGTGTTCGTGGAAAACGGCGGCTTGGTTCGCCTTGTTGATAGAAAACGACTCGCCAGCTATTTTTTTTGATCCCCGGTGACTCTACCCAGCGTAACTCAGCATCGGGGAATAATTTAAAAGCTGACGCTACCGCCGTATCTGCTGAGATAACAGGTTTTTTTCCTTGCTGCTGCAGTGAGCGAGAAAGTATAGGGCTGGAGGCTAATGGAGAAAAAACACGGATAATCTGCTGAGTCTGTGTAGGTAAAGCCAGTGCTGCACCCGTTAAACTGAGCATAAACAACACAATGAAACCATAACTGCCAGACAGAATATGCAGATCAAACACTTTTTTGGCATAACTGGTACGTAATCGCCAAGCCATCACTTGTTGCAATTTATGCCAGCCGGGCCACCATAAAACGACACCGGAGAGCAGGGAGATAAGGCTGATGAGACCTATAATACCTACGAAGGTTTTGCCTGTTTTATCTACTAATAAGCTGTAATGCAGATTGTAGATCCAGGTCATCGCAAATTCGCCCCAGAAGCGTTTACTGGTGATCTCTAATGTGGCGGGATCGATTGTTACCATCAACGGCGCAAATTGCAGATCACGTGTTTCAACAGGCGTGTAATAACGCGCCATAATTGGCCAGCCTGAATGAAGTGGCTGTTCAATACGCCAGGAATCAGTTCGTGTTGGAAATTGCTGCTGTAATTGATCAAAGACAGTTTGTTGCTGACTGACGGGGGCTGTCGAGACAGCTTCGATATCTGGATTCAACCAGATATCGAATTGTAAATAGAACACTAAAATGCTGCCCGTCAGACCTAATAAGACCAGCATGATGCCAATGCTGAGTCCCAGGTAGGTATGAATTTTCAGCCAAAGCTGTCGCGCTTTTGTCATTAATGCTTAAAAGTCATATTGAATTGAGCCATAAATCGAGCGACCATCGCCAGGCGAATGCATTGATTCTGAATTCATCCAGACATATTCATAATAACGATCAAAGATATTTTTAAGTTCAACATCGAGCCTGACCTTTTCTGTCAGTGCATAACTGGCTGAGGCATTTACTAACACGTATTGACCATATTTATTGGTATCGTTTTCCTGGTTCAGATAATAATCATCTTGGGCGCTGACCCAGGAAGATAATTTAAGTTTTGGTGTAGCCTGATAATCCACCCCGGCATCAATCAAATAGTGTGGCACATGATCAATCTCATTACCTTTATTGAGTGGGGTTTTTGCACCAGCTTTGATAATTTCTGAATCCTGAAATGAAGCCGCGAACCAGAGGCCAAGTTTGTCAGAGGCTTGTGCATTGAACTGGAAATCAATTCCTCGACGCTGAGTTTTACCAATATTCTCACTGTCATTATTGGCGTCTCCCAACTTTGTTTTAAATTCACCTGAGGCGACTTGCTGCCAGACCGCAATCCGTCCATTTAACCAATCTGTGGGTGTAAATTTAAGTCCGACTTCCCAGCCTTCATTAATTGAAGCATCGAGATCATTTGATAATGCGTTTTGTTTATAGCTGGCAGCGCCGGAAGCGACCTGAAAGGTTTTGCCCCAATTGGTGTATACAGCGTATTGCTCATTAAAAGAATAGACCGCACTGAGTTTTGGCTGGTTGATATTGCCATAATCGTTAATTTCACGATGCGTGCCATTATCATTTAAGCTGCCACGCACAGTATCAACCCGAAACGCGGGAACAATTTTCAGTTTCTCAGTCGGTTTGTATATGGCCTGAATAAATCCACCATAAATATCAAAATCGAAGTTCTGGTTGCGAGTCTGCGATGTTCTATTTCGGTCCAGATCCACCAGATAACGACGACTTTCATTATTTTGCCATTCAGCACTCAATCCACCCATCAGGCTGAACTCATGCGCCCAGCTTACATCCGGTCGCCAGGTTAAGGTGCTTAAAGCCCCTTTATGTTCTTCTTCGGTTAATCGTTCGTTATGGTTGCCGCCTGCTGCAAAGGTGACATAACGATCTTCGTCTAACTCATTTAAATAAGCTTTGCTGCTCCAGAACAGATTATCCGTGATATCAATATCCAAGTGAGCACTGAACTGATTCATCATACGATCACCACCATCTGCGGCGTTATGCGGACGTGATTGTTCTGGATCATCATGTGCCTCAGCCCGGGTCAGATAACCGGCTTCATCAGCTTCAGCTTTGCCATGTCTGGCAATAAAGCCGATTTGGGCACGGCCATCATTCGGTGTATAAAACCACTTACCAGAGAAGGTACTTTTTTCGATATCACTGTGGTGGCGATAGCGATTTGAATTTAAATAGCTAATTGCATAGTTCTGGGAAAAACCATTACTTTCCATGCCGCTGATAAACTGCACATTGCGTGTCGCATAACTACCATAAGTGACACGAGCTTTATTATAGTTACCTCCTTGGCGAGTAAAAATACCAGCATTACCGGCAATATTATGTAAACCATAACGTGGATCATTGGTACCACGAACGACTTCGATACTTTCGATTTCCAGAGGTGTCAGTAATTCCAGATAGGGCATATTGCCGGAATTCTGGTTACTGGGAATGCCATCAATCAGCAGTTTCACAGCATTGACTTCACCTTCGCCATTAAAGCCGCGAAAAGAAATTTTGCCAGACTCATTACCCATACCGAACTGGGTCAGCATCACGCCCGGCATCTGGTCAAAAAGCTGCCATGTGTAACTCACGTTCTGATCTTCAATCCGGTCTTCGTTCAACACATCAACTGATGTCGACAGATTACGTGAGGTTAGTGGTCCTGTGCTGTCTGATGACACCACCAGGCTGCCCAAGCTCAGGCTGGCATCATCGATTAGCCCATTATCGGCAGCGTACAGACACATACTCTGCGTTAATAAAAAGCCCAGGCTGAATAATTCCAGTGACTTTCTCATGATTCTCTCACCCATTTAAATTCAAAAACCGGACAATAGTAGAGATATCAAACACCTGATAAATAGGTCATTTCACTTATCGTTATGGCAATTGCCGCAATTAAATACAACCGCGTTGTGTCAAAGAAGTGACATCTGCATCCCCGACGATAATGTGGTCCAGTACTCTTATATCGACGAGATCGAGGGCAGACTTAATTCGTTTTGTAATATGAATATCGGCCTGACTGGGTTCAGCGACACCAGAGGGATGATTATGGGCCAGGATAATGGCGGCAGCGTTATGTTTCAGTGCGGCTTTAACGACTTCACGTGGATAAACGCTGGCACCATCAATGGTGCCGCGAAATAATTCATCGAAGTACAAAAAACGATGTTGGTTATCCAGATACAGGCAGGCAAATACTTCATGGGGATAGGCGCGTAAACGTTGTTTGATGTAGCGCATGGTGTTGTCAGCATCGGTAAAGGCATCGCCATGCTTTAAACTCGATTCCAGGTGACGGCGGCCCATTTCCAGAACAGCCTGAAGCTGAACGTATTTCGCCTGACCTAATCCATGACCTTCACAAAACTGCTGCTGGTCCGCTTCTAATAATTGTCGTAAAGAGCCAAACTCATGAATGAGTTTGCGTGCTAAGTCGACAGCTGAAAATCCTTTCACACCCGTGCGCAGAAAAATCGCCAGAAGCTCTGCATCAGAAAGTGCCTTAGCACCTGATAATAAAAGCTTTTCCCGAGGGCGATCATCGGCAGGCCAATCCTTGATTGCCATGATTCACTTCCTTGTTGTTGTTCCTTCCCACACTATATTTGCAGTTATTAGTAAAAACAATCACTTGTATGTACTAATCAAGCAAAAAATAGTATCCTGTGCGCCCTTTGACTTTAGCAGAAACTATGGCTGGCAAACTATATATCAGAACATTCGGCTGTCAGATGAATGAGTACGATTCATCAAAAATGGCAGAAGTCCTGGCGGCATCTCATCAATTAGAACCCACAGATATTCCAGAAGAAGCAGATGTCTTACTTCTTAATACCTGCTCGATTCGCGAAAAAGCACAGGAAAAAGTGTTTCACCAGCTTGGTCGCTGGAAACGTTGGAAAGATACACGTCCTGACTTGGTTATTGGTGTGGGTGGCTGTGTGGCAAGCCAGGAAGGTGAAGCGATTCGTCAGCGTGCGCCCTATGTCGATCTGATTTTTGGACCACAAACCTTGCACCGTCTTCCGGCCATGTTGGAAGAGGTCAAAATCAGCCGCAAACCCAGCATTGATATCTCATTCCCTGAGATTGAGAAGTTTGACAATTTACCAGCACCGAAAGCTGATGGCCCAACTGCCTTTGTTTCGGTGATGGAAGGTTGCAGTA
This sequence comes from Methylophaga sp. F-2, assembly GCF_056859315.1. Lineage (NCBI taxonomy): Bacteria > Pseudomonadati > Pseudomonadota > Gammaproteobacteria > Thiotrichales > Piscirickettsiaceae > Methylophaga > Methylophaga sp. F-2. The sequence continues at coordinate 83,048 of NZ_JBSXOF010000021.1, read as the reverse complement.
AATACTGCACATTCTGCGTCGTTCCTTATACCCGTGGTGAAGAAGTCAGCCGCCCGGTTGGTCCGATTCTGCGTGAAATTCGTCAGTTAGCGGCGCAAGGTGTGCGTGAAGTGAACCTGTTAGGCCAAAATGTGAATGCTTATCAGGGGGTGATTGAAGGTGATGAAACCGCTGATCTGGCGCTGTTAATTCATTACGTCGCTGCAATAGATGGCATTGAACGTATTCGCTTTACTACCTCTCATCCAGTTGAGTTTTCTGACAGCCTGATTGAGGCCTTTGCCGAAGTGCCAGAGTTGGTGAATCATCTGCACTTACCGGTTCAGTCGGGTTCTGATCGTATTCTGACGATGATGAAGCGTGGTCATACCGCGTTGGAATATAAAAGTAAGATTCGCCGATTACTGGAAGTCAGACCGAATTTAAGCATGTCGAGTGACTTTATTGTCGGTTTCCCTAATGAAACGGAAGAAGACTTTCAGGCGACCATGGATTTAATCAACGAGATTAAATTCGATCATTCATTCAGCTTTGTTTATAGCGCTCGCCCTGGGACACCGGCCGCGGCATTCGTGGATTCCGTTTCCGAAGAAGAAAAGAAACGTCGTCTGCAAATCATGCAGGATCGTTTACGTGAGTTGGAAGACGAGCATGCCAAAGCCATGATTGGCACCACTCAGCGTATTTTAGTTGAGCGCGAAGCTCATCGCGGTGGTGGTGATATGGCCGGTCGCACAGAAAATAACCGGGTAGTGAATTTCCCTGGTGACCGCAGTCTTATCGGTCAGTTTGTGGATGTGCGTATTGAAGAAGCCTTCTCGAACTCCTTGCGCGGCGAATTACTCGCTGATAGCGTTGCACTTTAAGCTCATCGGAATTCTATAGTGACTCAAACTTCTCAAGCGCTCGATAGCATCAGCTTCGAGCTTAGTCCGGCAGATAACCCTCGTCTTGCCAATCTGTGTGGTCATATGGATGAACATATTCGTATGATGGAACGTGGCTTTGGTGTGGAAATCAATAATCGGGGCGTGAACTTTCAGATTATCGGCCCGGCAGATACATTAACACTCATTCAGGCAGTGATTCATGACTTGTATGCTGAAACGGCACAGACCGTATTAGCACCTGAGCAGATTCATATGGCGATTCGTAAAAGTGGTGGTGACGATGTCGCCACGGCCAGTGAACCTGATAAAGAGGTGGTGATTAAAACCAAGCGTGGTTTGATTAAAGCCCGTGGTGAAAATCAGCAAGCCTACTTACGTCGGGTGATGACCCATGATATTAACTTTGGTGTGGGGCCTGCTGGTACCGGTAAAACCTATCTTGCCGTGGCCTGTGCGGTGGAAGCCCTCGAACGTGATTTTTGTCGCCGAATTGTATTGGTCAGACCTGCAGTAGAAGCGGGCGAACGTCTTGGTTTCTTGCCTGGTGATTTAGCTCAGAAAGTTGACCCTTATCTCAGACCGCTGTTTGATGCCTTGTATGAAATGTTAGGGTTTGAACGCGTGGCTAAGTTAATGGAACGCAATGTGATTGAAGTCGCCCCATTAGCCTATATGCGTGGTCGCACACTCAATGAGTCTTTCATTATTCTTGATGAAGCGCAAAATACCACTGTCGAACAAATGAAGATGTTCCTGACCCGGATGGGTTACAACTCCACTGCGGTCATTACCGGTGATATCACTCAGGTGGATTTGCCCGGTTCAACCCGCTCTGGCTTGCGTCATGCCATTGAAGTGTTGAAGGATGTGGATGGTATCGGCTTTACTTTCTTCCAGGCAAAAGATGTTGTTCGACATTCGCTGGTACAAAAAGTCATCTTGGCATACGATAAGGCTGACCGAAAAGCATGAGCGTGGTAGTGGATTTTCAGTGTGCTTATGATGGTGATATACCGGATGAGTCACTGTTTACTCAGTGGGCTGAAGCAGCGTTAGACGAAGTCAATGAAGACTGTGAACTGAGTATTCGTTTAGTTGATGAAACAGAAAGTGCTGAACTCAACGGTCAGTATCGTGGCAAAAATGGGCCAACCAATGTCTTGTCTTTTCCTTTTGATGCACCCATTAAATTAGAACCCCGCTTATTAGGCGACTTAGTGATATGTGTGCCTGTGGTAAGAAAAGAAGCGCAAGAGCAAGGTAAGGCCGAGTTACATCACTGGGCACATATGGTGATCCATGGATGTTTACATTTATTAGGTTATGATCATATTGAATCGGATGAAGCGGAACAGATGGAAACATTAGAAATAGCTATTCTGCATCAGTTAAATATAGCTAATCCCTATGAATGGCAGGGAGTGGAATCATGAGTGAAGGACGACCGAGTCGCTTAGCAAATCAATCCTGGGTGCGAAAGCTCAGTAACTTGTTTCTGGAACCGCAAGATCAGGAACAACTGATTGAATTAATTCGTTCAGCTTCTGAACGGCATATTCTGGATTCAGAAGCGCTATCTATTGTTGAAGGCGCATTAAGCGTTTCGCAAATGCAGGCCCGCGATATTATGATTCCACGCTCACAAGTGGTCATGGTGTCACGTGATGCTGCCCCTGAAGAAACATTGAAACTGGTCACTGAAACGGCGCATTCACGCTTTCCTGTGATGGATGATGACCGTGATGATGTGATTGGCATCCTGCTCGCCAAGGACTTATTAACGGCCGTGGTGAACAGCGGTGATTTCAATTTTGATCTGCGTGAGATATTACGTCCCGCTGTATTTATTCCCGAAAGTAAACGTCTGAATGTTTTGTTACGTGAGTTTCGGGCTCGCCGTAATCATATGGCCATCGTAGTGGACGAATATGGTGGTGTGGCTGGTATTGTCACCATTGAAAATGTATTAGAACAAATCGTCGGTGAAATTGAAGACGAACATGATATTGATGATGATGCACCTATTCTGCAAAGAAATGAAAACACCTACACCATCAAAGCTTTAACGATGGTCGAAGACTTCAACGAGTTTTTCGAAACCGATTGGAGTGATGAAGATTTTGATACGGTGGGTGGTTACGTTGTTAATCAGTTCGGGCATTTGCCTGAACGTGGTGAAGAAATCACGATTGACCGTTTCCAGTTCACGATTTTACGTGCAGATAACCGTCGTTTATATCTGATGAAGATGGTGGTGTTACCGGAAGAAGAACCAGAAGCAGATACCGAATAATGCAAAAGAATAATGGGCTGACTATGCAGGGTTGGAAAGGACATATCGTTGCATTATTTGGCGGTGCTATTTTACCGCTGGCATTTTCTCCCTTTAACGCTTATCCGATTGCTGTTTTAAGTCTGATTCTGCTTTTCGCCAGTTGGGATAACACCACGGCAAAACAAGCCGCATGGCGAGGCTGGCTGTTTGGGCTTGGCATGTTCGGTGTCGGCGTGTCCTGGGTGTATGTGGCTATCCATGTCTTCGGTCATACCAGCTGGTTTTTGGCGGGAATGCTGACATTTTTGTTTGTCGCTATCCTGGCTTCCTATCTGGCATTGTTTGGCTGGCTGGTAAAAAAACTCTCTTCTTACACATTTTCCTTATTTGATATTGCTTTACTGTTACCCATTGCCTGGTTTGGTTTTGAGTTATTTAAAGCGTGGTTCTTGAGTGGTTTTCCCTGGTTAGAGTTGGGTGTGAGTCAAATTGAAGGTCCGTTAGCTGGCTGGGTACCTGTTATTGGTGTCAATGCTGTGTCTTTCCTGGTCGCACTGACAGCAAGTTGTTTGTTTATTTTGTTTAAATACAAACAACAGTTGTGGATACTGCCTGTAGTGGTTATTTGGGTTGGGGGACAAGGGCTTCAATCTGTCGATTGGACTAGGGCCGCTGGCGAACCTATCAAAACTACGATTGTGCAGGGCAATGTGCCCCAAGATGTGAAGTGGAGTCCTGAACAACTTGTCAGCACACTTACCCTGTATCAGCAATTAACGGAACAACATTGGGACAGTCAGCTGGTGGTGTGGCCTGAAAATGCCGTTCCTGCTTTTTATCATCAGTTAAAAGACTTTTATATCGACCCGCTGATTAACGAAGCGCAACAACACAATACCGATATTTTACTTGGCCTGCCGGTTGAAGATAAAAATGGTCAGGACTACTACAACAGTATGATGGTCGCCGGGCAGGATGAGGGCTTCTATCATAAACGCCATCTGGTGCCTTTCGGCGATTATGTGCCTTTTGCCTGGCTCAGAGGGTTGATTGCTTTTTTTGATTTGCCGATGTCTGGCTTTGTACCGGGACCAGAGCAACAAAGTCTGTTAAAAGCCTCTGGGCAGCAAGTTGGCATCTCTATTTGTTATGAAGATGTTTTTTCACTGGAGGTGTTAGACGCGTTACCTCAAGCTTCTATTCTGATTAATGCCACCAATAATGCCTGGTATGGGGATTCATTTGCGCCGCACCAGCATTTACAAATTTCACGAAGCCGTGCTTTAGAAACAGAAAGGCCTTTGGTGCGGGCAACAACAAATGGCATATCGGCATTTGTCGATTATAAAGGCCGTATTCAGTCGCAAACCGCTCAATTTGAGCAGGCAACGCTGACGGCTGATATTCAGCCCAGACAGGGGGCAACACCCTATGTTATCGCCAAACGCTGGCCAGTGTTTATGTTGATGCTTTTGATGCTGCTAAGCTGGTTTTATTATCACCGTAAAACGGATTCAACCTAACCATCATGCAGTTACTGACGATTCAACGCATTCTAGGTATTTTGTTATCGCTGTTCAGTATCACGATGCTGCCGCCTGTATTGGTGTCCTGGTACTACCAAGATGGTGCCAGCAGCGCCTTCCTCACCGCCTTTGTTATGTTGTTGATTATCGGCTTATTGTTTTGGTTGCCCGTCAGGCATCATCGTAAAGAGTTAAAAATTCGCGATGGTTTTATTGTGGTGGTGATGTTTTGGATTGCTTTGGGCTTATCCGGGTCATTGCCTTTCTTTTTGACTGAAGTCCCTAAAATGTCATTTACCGATGCTGTATTTGAGTCGATGTCGGGTTTGACAACTACTGGTGCAACCGTTCTTACTGGCTTAGATACACTGCCTAAAGCCGTTCTGTTTTATCGCCAGTTTCTACAGTGGTTAGGCGGCATGGGAATTGTCGTATTGGCGGTCGCTATCCTGCCCTTATTAGGTGTTGGTGGTATGCAGCTCTATCGTGCTGAGACACCGGGGCCGATGAAAGATGCCAAACTCACACCACGGATCACCGAAACAGCTAAAGCACTCTGGTATATCTACTTATCGTTGACCATTGCTTGCGCGATTGCTTTTCGTTTAGGTGGGATGACCTGGTTTGACGCCATTTGTCATAGTTTCTCAACAGTGGCGATAGGTGGTTTCTCCACTCATGATGCCAGTATTGGTTTTTTTGACAGTGCAACGATTGAAATGATTACCGTGGTCTTTATGTTGATCTCCGGTATGAACTTCTCGCTTCACTTTCTGGCTTGGCGCCACCGCAGCATCAAACATTATTGGAAAGACTCTGAGTTACGGACTTATCTGGCCATACTTGGCGTGATATCAGTAGTGACGTCGAGTTATCTGTATTTCAGTGGTACCTTCGATAACCTTTGGACCGCAGTGCATCAAGGCGTTTTCCAGACAGTGTCTATCGGTACAACGGCTGGTTACACCACAACCGATTATTACCTGTGGCCTGGTTTCTTACCTATCCTATTATTGATGGCAAGTTATATCGGTGGCTGTGCTTTTTCCACGGGTGGCGGTATTAAAGTCATCCGTATCATGCTGCTGTTTAAACAGGGGTATCGTGAAGTATTACGTCTGATTCACCCTAATGCGGTCTTTGCCATCAAGGTGAATGGCAAAGCCCTGCCTGCGAAAGTGGTTGGCGCGGTCTGGGGCTTTTTTGCCATGTATGTGTTCTGTTTCAGTATCATGCATTTATTTTTAATGTCGACCGGCCTTGATGTAGTGACCTCATTCTCTGCAGTAACAGCCTGTCTGAATAATCTCGGTCCCGGGCTTGGCGAAGTGGGGGCTAACTTTGGTGAAATTAATGCACCCTCCAAATGGGTATTAGCCATGGCTATGCTATTGGGACGATTAGAAATATTTACTTTGCTTGTGGTGCTGACCCCGGCCTTTTGGCGTCGCTAATGATGGATGTACAACAAAAATGGGATGCGATTTACAGCAAGCGCCAGAGTGAGAAGCCTGGTGTTTCGACAGTGTTAGAGCAAAACCAGCATTTATTACCTAAAACTGGGCTGGCATTAGATCTGGCTTGTGGGTTGGGTGGCAATAGTCTTTTTTTAGCAGAGAAAGGCTTAAAAGTTGAGAGTTGGGATATTTCATCGGTCGCGATTGAACAATTAAAGGTAAATGCCGGAAAAGTCTCTTTGGATATTCATGCACAACAACGTGATGTCATTGCGGATCCTCCTGCAACAGCAGTCTATGATGTGATTGTCGTATCGCATTTTTTAGTACGGGATATGGCGCCAGTGATTGTTGATGCTCTCAAGTCGGGTGGTCTGTTGTTTTATCAGACGTTTTGTCGGAATAAAGTTAATGAGATTGGTCCAAATACCCCTGACTTTCTGTTAGATGATAATGAGCTACTGCATATGTTCAGCGGTCTTAACGTTCGGGTTTATCGTGAAGAATCTGTGTTGGGGCAGCTTGAGTCAGGTTGGCGAGATCAAGCCATGCTGGTCGCTGAGAAAGCTTAAGCAGATTTTATTGTAAATAAACTTGCCTGAAGCAAGGTTGATCTATAAAATAACGCGGTTCTAAAGCTCGTAACCTTATGGTTACAGCAAGATTTTTTGCAAACACACATAACGAGTACAGATATGAAAGCGGATATCCATCCAGATTACACCGAGATCAATGTTACCTGTAGCTGCGGTAACACCTTTAAAACTCGCTCTACACGCACTTCAGACTTGACTCTGGATGTGTGTTCAGAATGCCACCCGTTCTACACTGGCAAACAAAAAATGTTAGACACAGCGGGTCGTGTTGATAAATTCCGTCAAAAATACGGTAAATAATCTGTCGAACAAAAATGGTTTGAACTATGATTGACGTGTTCGTACAAGGTAGTACAAGTCACGACAGAATACGAAGCCTCTGCTTAATCGCAGGGGCTTTGTTGTTTCTGGGGCTTGGTGGATGTGCAACGAATCCGGTAACCGGTGATCAAAACTTCGTCATGTTTGGTGAAGATACTGAGCTGGAGATGGGAAGGACCAATCATCCCAAAATTATTGCTGAATATGGTCGTTATGATGATGAGCAACTGCAACGTTATGTGCAGTCTGTGGGCGAAAAACTGGCATCGGTTAGTCATCGTAAAGACTTAGTCTATCGATTTACTGTACTGGATTCTCCGGTCATCAATGCCTTTGCCTTGCCTGGTGGTTATGTTTATATCACCCGTGGCCTAATGGCTTATCTGAATTCTGAAGCTGAACTTGCTGCGGTGCTTGGCCATGAAATTGGTCATGTCACTGCCCGGCATGGTGTCAGACAACAAAGTGCGGCACAAGCGGCCAATATTGGATATACCCTGGGCTCGATATTAATCCCGGAGCTACGTAACGCAGGTTCTCAGAATATCTTCAATATGTTAGGTGGTGCTTTATTAAGCGGTTATGGTCGTGAACATGAGCTTGAGTCGGATCGCTTAGGTGCCGAGTATCTGGCCAGAGCAGGCTATGATCCACATGCCATGATTGATGTCATCACTGTATTGAAAAATCAGGAGATTTTTGCTGCTGCTGAGGCGAAGAAACAAGGTCGTGAGTATCAGGGCTACCATGGTTTATTTGCTAGTCACCCTGATAATGATACACGGTTGCAAGGCGTTGTTGCCGCTGCGGATAAATATAAAGTGACTGACGGTAAAATCGACAGAACGGCTTATTTAGACCATATCGCCAGCATGACCTTTGGTGATAGTGAGGAGCAAGGCATTCGCTCCGAAAATCATTTTTATCATCTTGCTATGGGGTTTGCTGTAGATTTTCCTGAAAAATGGCATATTAACAATAACCCGGATAGCCTGCAGGCTGTAGCCCCTGATGGCAAGGCTGTCGTTGAAATGGGCGCTGCGGATCTGAATCGTAAGTTAACGCCGGAGCAGTTTATTAAGCAGCGTTTGAAAATTACCACAATTCGTTCTGGCCAAAGCTTTAATAGTCATGGGCTCGACGGATATACCGGGATTACGCTTGCTCAGGATAAAACCGTCAGGGTCGCTGTCGTTTACTTAAAAGATAAAGCCTATATTTTCTTTGGTGGTGCAGAAAGTAACACTTTGTTTAGCAGCTATGATCAAGCTTTTATTAACACGATTAAAAGTCTGCATAGTTTGCGAGAAGATGAAATTAAACTGGCTCAGGAGCTAAAAATCCAAATTCTCAGGGTGGGTAAAAACGATAATTATGCTTCATGGGCAAAACAAAGCAGAATCAGCAACAGCCCAATTGAGCAATTACGATTACTGAATGGCGACTACCCGAACGGTGAATTACAGTCCGGGCAGTTGGCCAAACAGGTTCGATAAATCAGAATAAGTCGATGACCGGTGATGTACCGCTATCACCTTGCCCAGATAGCGGTGCCATCTGTTTTGGTACATATTCTTCTCTGAAGGTCTCATATATCGCATCTGTGGCTTCAGGTCTAGCCAGTAGGCCTGTCGCGGGATCGATTCTGACGGTTACCATTCCAACAGGTGGTTGCAATGGTGCTTCTGGCATGCCTTCCAGAGCAACTTTCATGAAATCTATCCACATTGGTAAAGCGGCGCGCCCCCCTGTTTCATAGCGGCCTAATGAGTGTGGATTATCGAATCCTACCCAGGCCACAGCCACTAATTCCGGATGAAAACCATTAAACCAGGCATCCACCTGATCATTGGTTGTACCGGTTTTTCCGGCTAAATCATCACGAGCAAGACTCATTGCTTTGCGACCGGTGCCATGTTTAACCACATCCCGTAATAAACTATTCATGATGTAGTTATTTTGTGGCGTCATGATACGCTTAGCGACATGGAAATCACTATCATCAAGAGTAGATTCATCCATCAGACAGGTTTCACAAACGGTATCAGGTGTTGCCTGCATCACAATTTTTCCAGAGGCATCTTCTACACGCTGGATGATGTAAGGCTCAATTTTATAACCGCCATTAGCCAGTGAGGAATAGGCTCGTGCCATATCCCATGGGGCGGCACTGCCACTGCCCAGCGCTAACGACAGATTTTTATGCATCATGCCCGGTTTGAAACCAAAACGTTCTGCATATTGGACGGCATAGTCAGCGCCAATATCGCGCAGTAAACGGATGGATACCAGGTTACGGGAATGAATAAGGGCTTCGCGTAAACGTGTGGGCCCAAAGAACTTACCGCTGTAGTTTTGTGGTCGCCAGACGTTCTCTAGACCAGGATCATCAAACACTACTGGTGCATCATTAATAATCGTCGCTGCGGTGTACCCTTTTTCCAAGGCAGCAGAGTAGATAAAGGGTTTGAAGCCAGAGCCGGGTTGGCGACGAGACTGAGTCACACGGTTAAACTTGTTATTAAAGAAGTCAAAACCACCATTCAATGCTGTGACTGCACCATCATATGGGGCAACAGCAACTAATGCGCCTTGGGCCTCAGGTAATTCAGCCAATTCCCAGTTAGGGCTGGTCAATTGTTCGACACGGATGATGTCACCTACTTTGATGGCATCTGTGATCTTTTTAGGGACAGGGCCACGACTGTTGGTACTGAGTTTTTTCTGAGCCCACTTAACGGCATTAAGTGGTAATTGAGCATAACCCCAGTTTCGAATATAGAGCTCTGCTTTTTCATCTGTGGTCTCAATAACAACAGCCGTTTTTAACGGACCTATGTTGTCATAGTCCTTAACCACTTTATCAAGAGCTGCGCGGTCAGAAACATCTTCTGGTAAAGCCACATTTGCAACGGGACCGCGATAGCCATGTCTGCGATCGTAATCTAACAAAGCCGATTGTAATGCCTTATTGGCTGCTTGCTGATGCTTTGCACGAATCGTTGTATAGACGTTAAAGCCATTGGTGTATGCCTCTTCACCAAACTTATTAATCAATTCTGTACGAACCATTTCAGACACATAGGGCGCGTAAACTTTGATTTCCGGGCCATGGTAGCTGGCAGTAACGGGTGCTTTTATGGCTTCCTCGTAATCGGCTTTCTGGATAAAGCCGACTTCCCACATACGTCGTAAAACATAGTTTCGTCTTACTGTCGCGCGTTCTGGATTAGCTATGGGATTATAAGCGGAAGGGGCTTTGGGTAAGCCTGCAATCATCGCCATCTCAGCGAGGGATAACTGATCCAGTGGTTTGCCGTAATAAACATTAGCAGCGGCACCGACACCGTAGGCACGACTGCCTAGATATATTTTATTCAAGTAAAGCGCTAAGATTTCTTCTTTCGATAAAACCTTTTCAATCTCCAGTGCGAGAATAATTTCATTTAATTTTCTTAAATAAGTTTTTTCATTAGATAAGAAAAAATTGCGCGCAACTTGCATGGTGATTGTGCTACCACCCTGTGATTTTTCACCTGTGAGCAGCAGGGAGTAAGCAGCACGAATAATGCCCTGATAATCAACCCCAGGATGCTGGTAGAAGCGATCATCCTCTGCGGCTAAAAAGGCCTCAACCAGCGGTTTGGGGATATCATTATATTCCACTGGAATACGTCTTTTCTCGCCAAATTCAGCCATTAATAGACCTTCAGAGCTGAAAATTCGCAAAGGGATTTGCAACTGAGTTTCTTTAAGGGTGTTAGTGTCAGGCAGTTTGGGAGCCAAAAAGAAATAAATCACGCCGGCGGCGATAAGGGTCAACAACGCTAAAATTAAAATAAGCTTTGTGGTCAAACGAATAAATCGATACATGTAGACTTGGCTGCTATGTAAGAAATGATGTGAAAGTATATATTGAGTCACAAATAATAACAGTGAGAGGGTTCAAATCACTAGTTTTATTGATATATTTAGGTTGACAAGCTCAAGATTCTTAATAAACTACTTTAAGTAATAGTGCTAAGTGGGCTTATTCAATGAATCAACGGGAATTGAGGCGATAAATGTTCGGACGAAAAAAATCCCCTTTGCTAGGCATAGATATCAGTTCTTCGGTAGTAAAGGTATTAGAACTGAGTAAAAAAGGTGAGAAATATACTGTCGAGTCATATTCCGTTGAGCCTTTACCTGTCAATGCTGTGGTTGAAAGCCGCATTGAAAATAGAGATGAAGTGGCTGGTGCAATAAGACGCGCAGTCAAACGTTCAGGCACAAAAGCCAAAGAAGCCGCTGTTGCCGTTTCTGCTAACTCAGCCATCAGTAAAATCGTATCTTTTCCTGCTTCATTATCAGAGCGTGAGCTTGAAGAAAATGTACTTATGGAAGCAGAAAACTATATTCCTTACCCACTTGATGAAGTACGACTGGATTTTGAAATATTAGGGCCTTCAGCAGCTGATGTTGAAGCTGTTGATGTTCTGCTTGCTGCTTCACGCCGTGAAAATGTGGATGTCCGTACTGAGGTGGTCGAGAAAGCTGGATTAAAACCCCGACTGGTCGATGTCGAAGCCTATACTATGGAAAATGCGTTTGAATTAATCGCTCGACAATTGCCACACCATGGCCAGGGCTTGACGGTCGCCGTTGCTGATGTTGGTGCAACACTGACAACCTTACACGTACTGGTTGACGGTAAAATTGTTTTTACCCGAGAGCAAACATTTGGCGGAAGAATGTTAACTGAAGATATTGAACGCCATTACGGGATGTCTTATCAGGAGGCGGGGCGAGCGAAGAAAGATGGCAGTTTGCCAGATGATTATGGTCCGAAAGTGCTTGAACCTTTCAAGCGTTCAATGGCAATGACCGTAACACGAGCATTGCAATTCTTCTTTTCAGCATCGACACAATATCAGTCCATCGATCATATTATTCTGGCTGGAGGGTGTGCTTCTATCGAAGGTATCGATACGATGATAGAAGAAGAAACCGGTACATCAACATCTATTGCTAATCCTTTTGCAGAGATGATTCTGGGATCTCGGGTGAAAATACAGGCATTAAGTAATGATGCTCCTTCGATGATGATTGCTTGCGGCTTGGCAATGAGGAGTTTTGACTGATGGCACATATCAATCTACTGCCATGGCGTGAAGAGCGAAGAGAAGAGCGGCAGAAACAGTTTTATTTAGCGATGGGCGCGACTTTTTTGTTTGCAGCCCTTATTTTTTATCTTGTGATGGGTTACGCCAATAGCCTGATTAGTGATCAAAACCAGCGCAATACGCTATTACAGACAGAAATCACTAAGTTAGATGTCAAAATTAAAGAAATTCAAGACCTCGAAGCACAAAAGAAACGGCTTCTGGCCAGAATGCAAGTTATTCAGGATTTACAGGAAAGTCGTCCTAAAGTGGTAAAAGTATTCGACTCTATTGCGCGGGTGGTTCCTGAGGGTATTCATTTAGAAAAAGTGGTACGTACAGGTAATACCATTACCTTCAGCGGAACGGCAGAATCGAATGCCAGGGTATCTGTCTTTATGCGTCAACTTGATGAAAATCCGGAATACGGCGAGTCTCGCCTGGAAGTTATCAAACGGACATCTACAAGCAATAATGCGATCAGACAGTTTACTGTAGAGGTCAATGAATCAGCAGCTGCGACAAAGGGGGATAAATAATGGACCTTTCCTCTATTACCGAACTTGATTTTAATGAAAGTGGTGAGTGGCCCACGCCTATAAAAATCGTTGCTGCTGTGTTGATTTGTCTGTTGGTCTGGGCTGGTGGTTATTATTTTATTCTGAAAGATAAGCAAGCCGAGCTGACCAAACTTGAGCAAAAAGAAGTCGAACTCAAGCAAATTTTTGAGATTAAACAAGCCAAAGCGGTAAATCTCGAGGCTTACAAAGAACAGTTAGCCGAAATGCGAGTGATGTTTTCCTCTATGCTTGAGCAACTACCTAAAAAAAGTGAAGTACCCGATTTACTCGTCGATATCACCCGAACAGGTTTGATAAATGGTCTGGAGTTTGAGCTTTTCAAACCCGAAGGTGAGAGGCCTGTGGATTTTTATGCTGAATTGCCGATACAGATGACGGTGACTGGAACATACCACCAGTTCGGAGAATTTGTGAGTGGGGTAGCGGCTTTACCACGGATTGTGACTTTGCATGACATCAGCATGGGGCCAATGAGTCAGGCGACAGGCAAAATGACCATGAACATTACAGCAAAAACCTATCGTTATTTTGATGATGATAAATAGAGTAACAATGACATGAACACAATTTACCCATCATCAAGCCTTATATTTAAATGGGCCTTATCACTGCTTCTTGTATGCTCACTGGCAGCTTGTAATCAGGATAAAGCCGATTTGAATGCCTATATAGCTCAGGTGAAAAGTCAACAGAAATCGGATATAGAGCCGATACCCGTTATGAAACCCTATGAGAAGTTTGCGTATGCGGCTTCAAAATTGAGAGACCCGTTTGTTCCAACTGTGATTGATGTCCCGCAGCCCGCACCAGAGCCTGTTGTTGATAATGGTATTCGTCCCGATGAAAACAGACGAAAAGAAGTATTAGAATTTTTCGATTTATCACAGTTGCAATATGTAGGTACATTGGAGCAAGAGCAGGTTTGGGCTTTGGTAAGGGCACCGGATGGTGTCATACACCGTGTGCAGACAGGTAACTATATGGGCCAGAATAACGGCAAAATCATGGAAATCAGTGATTCTAAATTGGTTCTCAAGGAAATCGTTCCTCAGGGCGGTGGTGGTTATATCGAACGTGAGACTTCCGTTCCGGCGGTAGAGGTAAATTAGTCAATGAAAATGATTAGAGATGGAAAAGTCATGGATACACAGCAATCATTACAAACCAAGCCGAGTTGGAGCGTTAGATTGAAACAGCATTTATTCTGGTTAACCGCTTTTCTAATGGCATCAAATAGCGTCAATGCAGCAGAAATGACGGCTGTCGATTTCACTGCACTGCCTGGTGATAAAGCAAAAATACAGGTGCAGTTCTCTGGAGATTTTCCTGAACCACATAGTTTTTCGACAGATGATCCAGCCAGGATTGTGATTGATTTTGCTGGTGTCAAGAATGCACTGCCACAGAGAGTCAAACAGGTAAATATTGGTGTGACTAAAAGTATCGCTGCTGTGGAAGCAGGGGATCGCACCAGAATGGTTATTAATCTACTGCAAAAAGTGCCTTATACAATAAGCCGTGACAACAATCAGATGACTGTTACCATCGATAGTGTCAATGTGGCCAAAAATAAAACAAGTACGACATCGGCAGCAAATAGTGTGACAGATATTGATTTTCGTCGAGGTGATGACGGCCAGGCCCGTTTGATATTAAAACTCGCTAATGATAATGCCTCTATGGATGTTAAACAGGAGCGGGGAAATATTGTTGTTGATTTGAGCAATGTTACTTTGCCGGAAAAACTTCATCGTCGTCTGGATGTGATGGATTTTGCTACACCAGTACAGTTTGTGGATACTGAAAGTAAAAATGGTGGGACGCAGCTAACGCTGACAACAAAAGGTAAATATGAACACCTTGCCTATCAATCTGAAAATACACTGGTGGTGGAAGTTAAACCTGTAGCAGAAGATGAGTTGAAAAAAGGTGGCCGAAATGAGTTTGGCTACACCGGCGAAAAACTCTCATTGAATTTCCAAAATATTGAAGTGAGAGCGGTACTTCAACTTTTGGCTGATTTCACAGGAATGAATCTGGTCACCAGTGATACAGTAACGGGCAATCTTACTCTACGTTTGAAAAATGTCCCTTGGGATCAGGCCTTAGATATCATTCTAAAAACAAAAGGCCTTGCCATGAGACAAAATGGCAATGTGATGTTAGTGGCACCGGCAGCAGAAATTGCGGCAAGAGAAAAGCAAGAGCTGGAAGCACAAAAACAGCTAGTTGAGTTAGAGCCTTTGTATACGGAGATCAAAGAAATCAAGTTTGCCAAAGCTGATGAACTGGCAACTTTGTTGCAGGGCGATGGTAAAGAGTCAGGTTTCTTGTCAGCCCGAGGTAATATTACGATTGATGCCAGAACAAACTCCCTGTTAATTCGTGACACAGCGAAGAGCCTGACTGAAATTGGGCAAGTGATTGAACAGTTGGATAAACCTGTCAGACAAGTACTGATTGAATCACGAATCGTTATTGCCAATAATGATTTCGAAAATGAATTAGGTGTGCGGTTTGGAGCCTCTGCAAAAAGTAATACCTTGGGTGCTGCTACTTCGTCATCACTCAGTGATTTGTCAGTCACCGACACCGGTAGTGTTACTCCAGCAACAGGAGCCAGAGCACTTGGACAGGATTTAAATGTTAATCTACCTGTTAGTGATGCCGCAGGCACTATTGGTCTTGCATTAACAAAATTACCGCTAGGCATGATTCTTGAGCTTGAATTATCAGCCATGGAAACAGAAGGTAAAGGTGAGGTTATCTCATCTCCACGAGTGATCACCTCTAACCAAAAGCAAGCTACGATTGAGCAGGGCACAGAAATTCCATATCAGGAAGCAACTTCAAGTGGTGCGACGAATGTATCTTTCAAAGAAGCTGTTCTTAAGCTGGATGTGACACCTCAAATTACCCCTGATGATCGTATTGTCATGGATTTGGAAGTCAGTAAAGATGCAGTAGGTAGCCTTTTTAATGGTATTCCGAGTATAGATACTCGAAAAGTTCAGACTCAAGTATTGGTCGACAATGGTGAAACCGTCGTGCTTGGTGGTATTTATGAACAAACAAAATCTGATACGGTAGAACGTGTGCCATTTTTTGGTGATTTACCCTATGTCGGCTTTATGTTCAGAAATACGAATAAAACAGATACAAAGCGCGAACTACTTGTTTTCATTACACCAAAAATTGTAAAAGAAGGTTTTCAATACTGAAATCAGTCATTTTCAGTTAAAATCAAAAAGCCGGGTCTTGTATGAGCCGGCTTTTTTGTCATCAGCATTTGGATAAACCACATTGAGTTTAGGTAATATATTTCTTGTTGGGCCGATGGGATCAGGGAAGTCTACGATTGGTAGACAACTGGCTAAAGTTCTGCATAGAAAATTTTATGATAGCGATAAAGTCATCGAAAAGCGTACAGGCGTCTCGATTTCCTGGATTTTTGAGATGGAAGGCGAGTCGGGTTTTAGAGAACGTGAATCCAAAGCGATTGACGAGCTGACAGAGCTAAAAAATGTGGTCGTGGCTACAGGTGGAGGTGCCGTTTTATCCGAGCAGAATCGACAATGCCTGAAGTCTCGTGGCCAGGTGATTTATTTATCAGCCTCAGCCGAACAGTTATATCGGCGCACGGCCAGAGATAAAAAACGGCCATTGTTACAAAATACGGATAGACGTAAACAAATCGAAAATTTGCTCACTATTCGTGAACCACTCTATCGTGACGTGGCTGACATCATAATAAAAACCGGTGAACAATCCGTCCAGCACACTGTAAATGAAGTTATCCGTAGGCTGAAAGAATTAGACAAGAAAAGAAGAACTCATGAAAACGTTACAGGTTGAATTAGCAGAGCGAAGCTACCCGATATACATCGGTACTGACTTATTGTCACAGAAAGAACTCCTTACAAAGCATATTAAACGTCAGGAAGTATTGATTGTCACCAATGAAACAATCGCACCTTTATATCTCGATAAAGTAAGTGCTCTGTTGACAGAGTTTAAATGTGACTCGGTGGTGCTTCCTGATGGCGAATCATACAAAACTCTGGAGGTCATGAATCATATCTTTGACAAGTTACTGTCTGAGCAGTTTTCCAGACAAGTGACTTTGATTGCATTAGGTGGTGGTGTGATTGGCGATATGACAGGGTTTGCAGCCGCTTGCTATCAGCGTGGTGTACCCTTTATTCAAATACCCACCACATTATTGTCACAAGTGGATTCTTCTGTGGGTGGGAAAACAGCGGTTAATCATGCTTTGGGTAAGAACATGATCGGCGCTTTTTATCAGCCTCAGTGTGTGGTCGCTGATACCAATACACTCAATACGTTGGATGACCGACAATTAGCATCGGGTCTTGCCGAAGTCATTAAATATGGTTTGATCAATGACCTGGACTTTTTTGAGTGGTTAGAAAAAAATATCTCAGCATTAAAACAACGTGACTCCCAAGCCCTGGCTTACGCCATTGAACGCTCATGTCAGGATAAAGCGGATATTGTTGCCAAAGATGAGACAGAGCAGGATGTTCGTGCCTTATTGAATTTAGGTCATACCTTTGGCCATGCCATTGAAACTGGCATGGGCTATGGTAATTGGCTACATGGCGAAGCGATTGCAACTGGTATGTTGATGGCGGCAGATCTCTCTGCACGGCAAGATTGGATGTCTGCCGATGAAGTGAGCCGAATTGCCGATTTGTTTCTCGCTGCTGGACTTCCTGTTCAAAGCCCACAGGAAATGTCTGCTGAGAAATTTTTATCCCTGATGTCTGTGGATAAAAAAGTGCAGGATGGCGTTATCCGTCTTGTACTCTTAAAAGGTATTGGTAAGGCCATCATCAGTGATGATTATGATGTAGAAAAGCTGCAAGAAACGCTGGTGGCATTTCAGGAAAAACAGTAGGTGATAGATGAGTGATATTGCGGCAACATCGCCTGAGCCAGCATATATCACTAAGCTGGCCTTACAGCGTTTACCTTTTTCTGAAGTCAAATCTGCGGAAGATTTTTTTGATGGCCGATATATTAAGCAACGTCGTTTGCTTATTCTGCATTTATTAAGATCCACTTCCACACCGATATTGTTGCAAGCTGACACTGGCTTAGGAAAAACGACGTTACTGCAACAATTACAGCGTCAAACGACGTCGGATATGCGCTTTTATCGCTGGCGTAATAATATTTCCACACTTGAACAATATCAGGGCATGCTAAAGGCATTAGCTACTGAACTTGCGTCGACAAATGATGAAAAATCATTGGCGAATCTATTAAAAGAGCGGTTGAGTCATCTAAAAAAACTCAATATCACACCGGTATTGCTAGTAGATGACGTACAACGTTTATCTGAGCCTGAGCAGCAACTATTACACAGTTGCCTGAGCTGGCAGGATGATGAACAGCAACCCATTCTGCAAGCTGTTCTTTCGATGACGGCAGAGACGAAATTTAATCTTGTTTCTACACAGTGGTTGGATTTACCACCGCTGGAGTTTATTGAGACAGAAGCGTATTTACTACATCGTTTGAAAAGCGCCGGATATCAGGGCGACAGCCCTTTTTCGGCAAAAGAAATTCAGTATTTAAGTAAGGCCTCTGCTGGTAATCTTGCGCGGTTAAATGCTCTGGCTCATCAACAATTGCTGGGTATCAAGGCAAAAACCTGGAAACGTACGCCTAAAATTTCCTTGGGTCAGATTAACTGGCTTCGATGGAGCGGTGGTATTTCACTTGCTGCTGTTATTGTGCTTATTCTGATTTTCCAGAATCGAATCAATGACTGGATATCTGCATCTACAGCATCACAGAACACACTGGAATTACCTGAAGATATTTCCGCAGAGGATAATAAGCTGGCTACAGTAGTGGTGGGCGATGAGCAAGAGAAAGAAGCCAAAATGCTATCTGAGCGAGAAAAACTAGAGGCCTTGCTTGCAGAAATCCCAACGCCAGCGTCAGAAACTTCAAGTGCTCAAGAACAGGAAAAATTGATGCCGTCGGCTGAAGCTGAGCAGGTAGTTGTCGAAGCAGAACCTGAGGAAATAGAAAAAGAAACCCCTACCGTTCCTGGGCCTGAAGAGCAAATAGTTAACAATGAAAATAAAACAATTGCTCCAAAACAAGTCAAAAAACTTGAATCAAGTATCCTTGATAAGGTTCACGACACTAAGTGGATTCTTTCTCGCCCAGCCAAACATTACACATTCCAGTTAATGGGGTCATGGGATGATAAAGAAGTCGATGCCTTTATTGAAGAACATGGGCTGACCGGTGATGTGGCGCGCTTTACCAGCTTGCGTGATAACAAACCTTGGCATGTTTTAATTTTTGGTGTTTATCCATCTAAGCAGGCAGCTTTAAAAGCGAGTAATCAGTGGTCAGGTGCAATGAATAATTTGCCTACCTGGTTACGCCGTTTTGATAGCGTACAGAAACAAATTAAAGAAAAGGGTGTAAAGCCTTGAGCAGTTTTTCTGCACTAGTATCGAGCCCGGCAAAAATCACACGGTGATAGCACGTTTGATTCAAGTTAATGGTAGACACGGTACCCTTTTCGACTAAAGGGGCTAACAGAGCGTCTTGATCCGCTTTGAAACAGACAATCCCAGTGCCATGATTAATAATCGGCCATTTTGTTTGTTTCTGAAGTTGGCTTGCAAAATATTCTGCTTGCTCAAGTCGGTAGTTGATCTTATCGATAAACCAATCTTTTCCTAATATTTTCCAATTTAGCCATAAAGGTATAAATAATTCTGCCCCGTAAGAGCCGCTAATGGCCTTCTCTGGTGATTCGGAGAGGTAGTTGATGTCATGGGTATGTTCAGGTTTTGAATGGCTGAATAAAACACTGCAAGGGCGTGGCTGAAACAGTGACTTATGGGGATCAAAGCTGAGACTATCCACTTTGGGCATAAATTGCTTAAACAGATTGTTGTCATCGATGAGTAAATTACTGCCGCCCCATGCCGCATCGATATGTAACCAACAGTTATGTTTTGTTGAAATAGCGGTGATTTCTTCTATGGGATCAATTGCCCCTGTCGCGGAGGTGCCCATATTAGCGATAATCGCGATGGGGGCATCTTGTGCACATTTTTTCTCTAATGCAACGAGGTCGATTTGTTGAGCCGTATTGCAGGGAATCGCTTCAAAGGTGATGCCGAGAATGTCACAGGCTTTTCTTATCGAGTAATGTGAAGCTTCACTGCCGTATACCACCTTTTTATTAACAGACTGACTTCTTGCCTGCCATAATGCGTCTAAATTTGAGTAGGATCCGCCATGCGTGAAGCGTGCATGAGAAAAGCCAAACTCGTGAGCTAACGTTGTCTTTATCTCGCTTTCAGCGTGTTTAAGTTTAGGGTAAAGCTCCGGAGATAAGAGATTACCATGGTGGTGTAGTGCTAACTGCATGCCTAATTGACTATAAGGTGCTAATGACGGTGTCATATGAGCAGCCCAGTCGGCGCGTTGATGATAGCTGGCTTCGTTAACTAAGTCTTGGTAAGAGATGTCTGACGACATTAACCGTTGCGTATCAATGATATATTCTTTGTCTTCTGAACGATGAACGACAGGGGATTCAGGATTTTTCATCAGCTGTCATTGCAGGACAAGACCTTTGTCAGGGAACAAGGCTTGTTGTTGAAAATGAAATAAACGGGTCATCACTGGTTGTTGATGGAATAAAGGCAGAAAACCACTATCTAGTACATTATGACTGATCAATGATTTTATTTGACTTGAGATTACCGTGCTGCGTTTGATAATGCTCAGCTCGTCAGCATGTAGAGATTGACTTAGCCATAGAGCCATACTGTCTGATGTAATATTCCAGCTGTGTCTCAACTCCGGGACAGATAATACTTTTTTATCAGGTAACCAGATATAAAGACCGTTTTTCAGTGGCGTGGTTGGTTGCTCAGTTGGATAATAAAAAGGCCGACAATTTGGCGCGAGATCTTGTATCAGTAAGCCGAACTGTGACATCGCTAATATCGCCATGTGATGCGCTGTTGAGTCACTAAATCGATGTAGACGTTGGGCATGTCGGACTTCATCGGCGAAAGGGCCACCGCCCGGTACAATAATGACCGTTTCGTATTCACTGGCTCTGCTTAACAATGTCAGCCATTGTTTCAGCTCTGGGGTATGAAAAAGGCTGCCGCCCAGCTTGATAATCCGCATATTATTGTAAAAACTTGATTAAATTGATCATGGCTGCTGCTTTATCATGCACTTCTTGGTATTCCTCATCTGCATCTGAGTCTGCCACAATGCCACCACCCGCCCAGAATCTTAAGCGATTATCGCTGAAGACCATAGTGCGAATAGTAATATTGGTATCCATATTACCATCAAAGCCAATATAACCAATGCTTCCGCAATAAATACCACGACGGTGTGGTTCGAGTTCTTCAATAATTTCCATTGCCCGAAGCTTGGGGGCGCCAGTAATAGAACCACCAGGAAAGCAGGCCCTGAGCAAGGTTACGGCAGACTCTGTGTTGGCAAGTGTACCTGTAATCGTGCTGACTAAATGATGTACAGTCGCAAAGCTTTCAAGTGCAAAAGGTTGTGGAACCCGAATACTTCCAGGCTCACACACTTTGCCGATATCATTTCGGAGTAAATCAACGATCATTAAATTTTCGGCACGGTCTTTCAGGCTGGCCTGTAATGATTGAGCAAGCTGGCGGTCTTTTTCCGGATTGTTTAGATCCCGCGGCCTTGTACCTTTAATCGGTTTTGTTTCAACTTTGGCCCCATCAACGCGTAATAAGCGCTCTGGTGAAGAGCTCAAAATGGTTACATTGCCCGTGTCAAAATAGACTGAAAACGGCGCTGAATTTTGTTTACGTAATGCCTGATAAGCTATCCAGGGATCCCCTTCAGCTGTGACCTCAAAGCGTTTTGCCAGATTTACCTGATAACAGTCACCTTCGGTAATATATGTTTTGATTTTTGCGAATGCCGCTTTATAGCCAGATTCATCAAAATTACTGGTGAGTGGGCTGGTAATAGTAAATGTATCCGATGTTTCTTTAGCTGTAGACAAATTTAATTTCTGAAGCAGTTCTGGCCATATTTTATGGGTTTGTGGATCCAGACCATGACTGGTTAACCAGCAGCGTTTCAACTTATGGTCAACGATGACAGCCCAATCATAGATACCAATCGCCATATCTGGAATATGTTCAGCATCTTCAGCAAGTTCAGGTAATACTTCCAAATACCGACCTAAATCATAGGCAAAATAACCTATTGCACCACCGGCAAAAGGCAAATCGGTTGTCCGCTGTTTATAGTCTTTTAATATGTCATTAAGCAGCAGAAAAGGATCCAACGTCACAGTTCGCTTATTGTGATGATGGCTTATCTGTGTGCTGCCGGCCGCTGTTTCTAAGGTAATAAATGGTGCTGCCGCGAGAATGTCATAGCGGCCTACTTCTGGTGAGGTATTAGCACTATCCAGCATGACCGGCCAAGGATAATCACGTATTTGACTAAAAAGAGCGGCACTATCTTCGACATAGGGCAGCTCAGTTGTTAAAGAAGGGTAATCAGCATTCATTAAGGTATTCTACGACAACTGATGTGCGGCAAGAAGAGCTAAAGCCGCTGCAGGTGCGAAACAAGAGGCTTCGGGATGATGTTGGCAAAACTGAGCATAATCGATATAGGGACGGTTCAGCCGGGTTGCACATTTTTCGACGATAAATTTCCCCACACCTGCACCCACAATGGGACTGGATAGTTTCCAGTCTGGAAATCGGCTTAATACTTGATGACAGCCTTTAATGACTTGTTGTAACTGCTTTTCAGCAAACCAGGCTGCGACATTTTGCCATTGTGCTATGGAAGCATCGTGTCCATCACAGCCTAGCATTCTGGCTAATCGCTGTTGGCTATAAACCGCATTCCATGGCTTGCCATCAGCACTTTCATCCTGAATATCGGTGGAGGTAAGTTGATCTAATAACAGCCAGATATCACCACTACTGGCAAACCATTCTGCAGCGAGTGAAATACGGTCGCCATGCAATGGCGCTTCATCAGTAATGGCCATAAGTGGTGTTCTTATGGCACCGGTATACACCAGTTCTCCTGAACGCTGCCTACCATAATCGGTGGTAGCGGCTGGTTGGATTTGATAGTTATCAATGGCGATGATGTCGCAAGTCGTACTTCCAATATCAATGAATAAGCCCTGTTCGATATGCTTAGCAGCCAGCATTGCGCTGGCTTGCCAGTTCATTGAGGCAACATCTTGCCATTGCAGGATGGCTTGTTTTTTATTGAGCCAACCAGATTGGCCTGCAAAAAAATGCAAGTCATCAGCTTTTAGGTGAGTATCAACACAATTAACAATGGCTTTGACACCTTCTTCTCGATTATTAAAAGCATCAACCAGTTCCCCTGTCATCGTGATGTAGTGTGATATGGGCGTGTCAGGCAATTGTTTGAGTGCTTTTTGTAGCGTATCAGTTAATGCATCAATGCCTTTCCACAACGCACAGGGGAGCTGAAAAACATTAAGCAGTTTACCTTTGCTGTCTGCATAAGCGACTTTAAGGTGAGCCCCGCCAATATCCCAGCCACAATAAGCCATATTTGTTTTTGTTATCATTTTGCTAGTAATGCTTGTATTTGTTTATTAAGTGTTTCAGCGGGATTTGTTTTTTCTCGCATGGCAGGCTCAGCATAGGTACTGGTTAGTCGTGGATTTACCTCTATGACATATATGGCATTGGTCGTTTTTACAATGTCGATACCAACAAATCCACTTAACCCATCGATACAATGACTAATCTGATTGGCTAAACTCAATGCCTGCTCACGAGATAACATATCAAAACGCTGTGCTTCACAGTAACCTAAGTGTAACTGTTGCTGATCTTGTTTTATATGCTGAATATTGACTGAAAGCAGTTGAGTTTCCCCTTCATTGATAAATAAACTTAGGCTGAGGTTCTCACCAGAAATATAAGTCTGAACAATAAATTTATCTTTAGGCAATGTCGACAGTCGCTGTCTTGTGTCAACACTATCGCTGCAATAGGTGTTTTCACAGCCTGCACCATCAATTGGTTTTATTATCCATTGAGCATCGGCGGAGTGGTCTTTGTTTAACCAGTCATTTGCTGTGAAGGTCTTTGGCGTTGTTATATGATGTTTTTTTAAATGTTGATAGCAGAGATATTTATCACTACAAAGTCGAATAGCACTGGAGCTACAGTTAAATATCCGCTTTTGTTGCTGCTCCAGTGACAACACAAAATTAAACAGTATTGAATCTGTTTCGGGGGCTATGACCAGAAAGAAATCATAGTGCTGTTGGCATTGTTGCCAGGTTTCAGTGAATTGAAGCTGATTTTGGATAGGATATGTCGTTAAACGATCTGTAGGGATAGTTAGTGCTGGCAGTCTTGAGTCTCGCATGAGCGCGACTTTATAACCATATGCCAGTAGATCACGACAGATGCTTTCAAGCATTAACTCGCCTTCGTGCATCAGGCCAGCGGAAAATACCTCTTCTGACAAGGCTCCACTGGTAAGATGTTCATATATAAAAATCGTCATTTAAGCGGACATATTGAGAACTATGGATATTATACCTGTCATTGATATACGTGATGGTATTGTTGTACATGCAAAAGGCGGGGACAGGGCTAACTACCAGCCATTGACTTCTTTATTGACGTCATCAGTGATACCTGAGGATGTCATTGGCGATTTATTAGCTTGGTACCCTTTTCAGCAGTTATATATTGCCGATCTGGATGCGATAGAGAAGGGAGTTCATCATCCACAGCGTTATAAAAATATCTTGGCGGCATTTCCACGGCTGAATATATGGCTTGATGCGGGTATTGCGGGAATGGAGGATTATTTATGTTATTCAGACACATCCCGACTATTTCTGGTGCTTGGTAGTGAAACTCTGAAAGATATCAGTTTGCTTGAAAAGTCTGGACCTAATGTTGAAAAACAACCAATTTTGTCATTGGATAAAAAGTCTGGGCAGCTTCTGGGACATGGGGCCATCCATGAATCAGTATACTGGACAGATAGATGCATCGCGATGAGTTTAGATAATATCGGTGCGAATCAAGGTCCTGATTTTGAGTGGCTGAAGTTATTAATGGAAGCTAAACAGAGTGTGAGCTGGTATGCCGCGGGTGGTGTACGTAGTGAAGATGATTTAGAACGATTATTAGAAATGGGAGTCGCAGGCGCACTAATTGCCAGTGCACTACACACTGGTAAACTAAGCAAATCAGCAATCGAAAATTTAAGCAGGGACATCACTCTTCCGTAGAAGAGTGATGTATGAATTGCTTAAATCTTACTTAGCACCAAATGGGTGTTCGCTAGATTTGTATTGTGCAACAACGTCAGCCGCTTTAGGCTCACGAGCAACTGCACGTTTGATAGCTTCTTTAGTAGCGCGATAGTTCCAATCTTGGATTTTTTCATCGCTATCAGCAGTTGGAGAGATGAATACACCAACGCAAATGAAGCAGTCATCAGCTTCACCAGCTGGGATTGTGCCATCTTCAACACATTCAGCAACAGCAAGTGAAACACCACGCTGTGCTGGGCCGAACATTTGAACGGCTTGTTTCATGTTTTTGATGGTGACTTTGTTGAACATTACAGTCGCTGGCTTAACCATTAAGTTAGGCGCAACAACAGCCAACAAGCCATTAACCCCTTGTTTCTGGTCGGTGAGTGTACGGCAGAAAGCATCTTCTGCTGCTGAGCCACGTGGACCCATGATTAAGTCAATGTGAGCTACGTTGTCTAAGTCACCATCTTCGATGACCAATGATTCACCTACAAGTACGCGATCGATAACTGGCATGTTATATTTTCCTGTTCCAAAAAAATTGTCAAAAAGGCTCATTTTTTTCCCTCCTTATTGTGAAAGGAAGGGTTTATACGTAATAAAGGAACGTATCACCTGCTCAGTGCCGTCCGCTAAATGCTTCGTGGTACTGAAATTCATTAAAAGAAAGCAGTCGACCAAACCTGTGCAGTAATAACGTCGCTGCGATGAGGTCTGCCGATGTTCCCGGGTTAATTGCTTTCTCTTTTAATTCTTTATCCCAGAGAGAGAGTGCATCAAAATGGGTGTCTAAATTACCCGTTTCTTCTATTTGGATCACAAACTGTTTTGCTCTCTCACTGACTTTGGTTGCCAGCGCAGTGGATTGCTTACGGGATATCAAGCTATCCAACGCCTTCGATAACAACTTAAGATACGCGAAAGCGGTTGCCCATTCAACACTTTCCCCAGAATTTATCGCTTTTGTCAATGCTGGCAAACTCAGATCCCATAGCGTCTTGAAATTATTGACATATTGTTGGGCAATTTGATCACGGTTTTTTGCTAAGTCCATGGCTTCAAGCAAGGTAATGGTTGGTACTGCGCTGATATCATGTTCGTCTTCCTTGCCTAGTCCTCCCGCTTCAGCCAAACGTATTGCTTCGTAGCAATGAATTGCATCATCAACAGTCAGGTTCTTGAGTACGACTTGGAGCCGCTGTGGAAG
Organism: Methylophaga sp. F-2; assembly: GCF_056859315.1. Classification (NCBI taxonomy): domain Bacteria; kingdom Pseudomonadati; phylum Pseudomonadota; class Gammaproteobacteria; order Thiotrichales; family Piscirickettsiaceae; genus Methylophaga; species Methylophaga sp. F-2. The sequence continues at coordinate 56,681 of NZ_JBSXOF010000021.1, read as the reverse complement.
TTCATCAAATGATTCACAATACTGGATCGCCTGGCAAAGTGGTGCAAATAGTAAAACGATGCCTAAATTGGTATTGCAGTTAACAACCTGTCGTGTTGCCTGAACCGATTGCAAAATACGTTCGCCTACGGTCAAGCCAGTTTTTGCCATAATGGGTGCAATTGCACGAGCGCTTTTAATAAAATCTTCCACCACCATATTATGGCCGTCACTGATGACATTTACGTTACCAGGTTTAGGTGCTAATACTTCCTGCTGACAGGCCCAGAACACAGCATCTTTAATGTCTGATTCAGAGAGCATGTGTGGCTTGTTTCTGCTCTATTCGTCTGATTAGTGCTTGTGCTAAGTGCATAGCAACATCAACGCCAGTCGCTTGATAAAGGCCTTTCCACGCTGGGACGCTATTGACTTCCAATACCGTAAAATGACCATCTTTATCACGAATCAGATCAACGCCAGCGTAATCTGCATTCACTGCTGCAGTGGCTTTTATCGCTAATTGTTTCATGTCTTCGGTGACTGTTGTCGCAAAGCAACTGGCACCCTGAGCAAAATTGGTGATCCATTTGTTTGAGCGTCGGCTCATTGCTGCACAGACTTCATTATCGATGACTAATAACCGCCAATCTTGCCAGATCCCTTCTTTCTCAGGTGCAATATATTCCTGAAGGTAATAAGCCTCGCCGACGGGAGCGAGCTGTTCAAATTGGCCTAACTCTTCTATTAAGGTAATGCCTTTACCCTGACAGCCAAACAGGGGTTTCATCACAATTTTATTACCCATATTCAATTCCCGGGTAATGATGTGTTTTGCCATGCTACTGTCTTCGCAAGCCCAGGTTCTGGGGGTGCTCAATCCTGCCTGATGCAAGCGTAATGATGTTCTGGCTTTATCTACCGTGTATTCAATCGCAGTTGCCGGGTTAAAAACGGGAACACCCAGTTCAGCCAAGGTATGTAAAACATCCATACGGAGGGTGATTTGTTCCAGAAATCCTGGCGCAATTCCACGGACCATTGCGGCGGCGGGTAGCTCATTATCAAAACCTGGAATATACAATCCGGATGGGGAATCAAGGTCAATACGGCAGGCCGCTAAGTCAGTTAGTACAGCATCAACACCCAGCTGGCTCAGTGAATGCGTTAATTGTTCACTGTGCCAGCCATGTGTGTCATTAAAAATAACAAGGCGATTTGTCGCCATAGATAATTAAAGTCCGAAAGAAAGGTTGAGTAATTCCTGATTCAGCTCACCAGCAGTAAAACTTTTACCTGTTTTAGTACTCGTCACAATGACTTTACCTGGGCTGAACAGCATGCCGTCAATTTTGAAGAAGTCGTATTCATATGACTTAAAGATATCCGCAAAAGGTCGGCCATAATCTGATGAGGTATTGCTGGGCATTTTTTCAGCCAGATCTTTCGCTTCTTCATCGGTGGCATCGACAAATAAATGAACCTGACCACCAAACAGAATAGCGTCGTTAGTGCGGCCCATGGCTGTCATAAAGTCTCCACCTGGTGGTGCGACAGGTGTTGAGCCATAACCATCAACAATTTTCTCTAACGGGAAATGCAGTTCGTGGGCTTTATGCATGGCCACTTCCAATACACGAATAGCAATTTGCATAACGCCCGCCAGACTAGATGTCGGGGTAAGAATAAACGTTAGATTTTCTGGTTTGATACCACAGTTATCAGCCACTTTTTCAGCCACTTCTACTGGTGGGAAACTATCCACTTCCAGAACAATAACGGTAGATTCTGCTTCATCTTTGTAACCAAACTCTTTGAAGATTTCTTCTCTTGCTGCCAGTGCACGACCTGGGCCTGATCCTAAAGCAAAAAACTTACTGTCTTCACTTTTATGAGATAAGCTCCATCCTGCATATTGACTACCAAGGCAGCTCAATACCGGTGTTTTGGCATGAACATTAACTGACCATGGCCAGTTAGCAAAACCACTGTTCGTCCCAAGTGTGGCGGTACCCAGACCACCCATGCAAATTTCGCCAATAAGACGTCCAGCTTCAAGACCGCCAGTACAATTGATACCTGCATCAACGACGCGGGTGCCATTACTTAATGTACTTATTTCAAGTTGCAATGCTTCAGCATTATCAATTAATGCATCTACGAGAGGTTGGCAGGCAGCGTTTACACTGGTCCATTTGGCTGAAATGTCTGTGCTCATTGTAACGTCCTATAGCTAGAGTCGAAAAAAGTTGCTTAGATTATACGTGATGAATGGCTCGCTTATGCAAGGTCATTAGCCTCTACGATGGGTCGATAACACGCGCTCAATGGCATCGCATCGCTGCTGGCGTATGGCTTGTTTGATTTGTTCACCAGCCAAACCTTGTTCAAGTAGTGGCTTGATATCGATCTGTGCCGCTTGTTGGAAGCATTCTGCAAAGGCCCTTTTTTCAGGATAATCGACGGTTTCATAACCAGGACGACCACGAAAGTCGGCTTCACCAGCGAGTAAAAACTGCTCAAAGCGTTCGGGGCGTCGAAAACTATCCAGCCCTTCGATAACCTCCAAAACTCTTGCCGCATCCAATTCAAATAATAAGTGAACATCGGTGTGGTATTCCGCTACTTTTGCGGCAAGCGTGGCAATATCTTTGGGGACTCGTAAACGTTGGCATAACTTGTTAGTGAGTTCTATGCTTGTCGCTTCATGACCGGCATGACTGGGGAGGATGTCTTTTGGCGTTAGACCTTTGCCTAAGTCATGACATAAAGCGGCAAATCTGACAGCAAGGTCATCGCTTAGTTTTGCTGACTGGTCAATAACCATCATCACATGAATTCCAGTATCGACTTCAGGGTGCCATTTTGGAATTTGTGGCACGCCAAACAGCCGATCCACTTCAGGAAATAAGCATGAAAGGGCGTTCACCTGTCGAAGGCTGGTGAAAAAGACCGATGGCTGGTCAGTTTGTAACGCTTTTGATAATTCTTGCCAGACGCGTTCAGCAACAAGATGTTCTAACTCTCCACTGGCTACCATCTGTTTGATCAGCTGTTGTGTTTCTTCAGCAATGGCAAAATTAAAGCGTGCAGCAAAGCGGGCTATTCGCAGAACCCTGACAGGATCCTCAACAAATGCAGGAGAGACGTGACGGAGAATGCCTTTCTTTAGATCATTGATGCCATTGAAGGGATCGATAAGATCGCCATCCACTGATTCTGCAATGGCATTAATCGTGAGATCACGCCGAGCAAGATCTTCTTCTAATGTAACCTCTGGTGAGGCATAAACAGTAAAGCCCTGATAACCATGGCCGGATTTTCGTTCCGTTCTGGCGAGGGCATATTCTTCCTGAGTTTTAGGATGAAGAAAAACCGGAAAGTCTTTACCTACGGGTTTATATCCGTTTTTTAACATATAGTCTGTAGTGGCACCAACTACCACCCAGTCACGATCTTTGACGGGTTTTCCAAGCAGTTTGTCTCGAACGCAACCGCCTACAAGATAAGTTTGTATGGTGTCGATAACGACCTTACTCCGATTTTACTTTGGGCATTCTTTCAGACAACGGTTTAATGGATTGGTTACGCTGGCTATCAAAAATAGCCGCGTAGCTCATCACTGTCTGAACATAATGCCGTGTTTCATTAAAAGGAATATTTTCAGCCCATATATCAGCATCAAGTGAGCTGTCTGGCAACCACTTGTTCACGCGATGTGGTCCGGCATTGTAGGCGGCTGTGGCCAGAACTGGGTTTTTTTGGTTTTCATCATACATACGGCGTAAATAGGCACTGCCGAGTTCGATATTACGTTCTGGACGGTACAACTCACTAAGTTGTTTGAGTGGACGATTAATGATTTTGGAGATTAATCGTCCGGTGTCCGGCATTAACTGCATAAGGCCCATCGCACCGGCATGAGACCTAGCTTCAGGGTTAAAGGCACTTTCCTGACGGGCAATGGCTAACAGCCAGGATGGATCCAGCCCCTGAGCTTTTCCAGCTTGCAACATGGCATCGTCATAGACAACTGGGAAACGCAGGTCCAGGGCATCCCAGTATTGTGCTTTACCTAATAAAGCGATGGTTTGATTATGCCAACCCCATTCATGAGTGATCATGGCGATCATCTGAAGCTCGCGATCTGGCCGTGTCTGTTTCAAGTGATAGGCTTCCCGGCCCGCTTCCAAATGCATATTTTGCAGAAAAAACTCATGTAAACGTTGAATAGCAGGCTGTTTTCTCAGTGCTGCCATTTCTTCTTTAGTAACCGGTATGGGCCGGTGATTCATTTTATAAGGCTGGGTTAAGTGGTCGGAAGCAAGAAACGAATAATAGTCACGTTTGCCGAGAATGGCTGAAAAGGTCTGATTAGCCGCTGCTTTTTGTCCCTGCGCTTCCTGACTTCTGCCCAGCCAATACTGCCAGCGTGTCGAGCCCAGCTCATCAATGTTCATTAGCTTGATAGCTTTCTCTACGGCTTTCCAGTCTTTTTGCCACAAAGCTGCGCGAGCCTGCCATTCGCCGCCAGGGATATCACCGAAATAGGTCAGTGCTTTTTTATCGCGGTTAAGTGCCGCCCATTTACCGATGGCTTTTCTGACTTCAATGACATCTTGTTGCGTAAATTGATAGCGAGGTTTGATGTTTAACCAACTGTTGAAGGCTTGTTCTGGCGAGCGTCTGGCCAGTCGTTGTAGACCATGAATAATGATTTCGCGGTTTAGCGCATTATCCTTGCTTAATGTTTTGTCTTTAGCCACTCCATTCAAAACAGGGAGAGGGTTATCATGAATGGATTGCCACTGTTTGACCAATAGCTGGTTTTGTTCAGGATTGGCTGTTGATTTGGCTAAGTAATTGGCCATAGAAAACTGATTATCACGAATCGCTAACATCATGCGTCGATGACGTAGATCTTTATTTAATAAGCCAGCGGCTTCCCAGGCTGAAAATACCGGGTCACACGCTTTTTCCTGAGAGTGGGGAACAAGCCATAATTCTGGTGCCTGCTCGAATGCTTTTTGTTTTTGGCCGGTAGCCAGTAAAGCTTGCAGGTAATAACATTGCCTTGTTGCTGTTTGTGGTGCCTGATAAAAGCTCAGATAATCAGTCCACCTTTTTTGCTGAGCTAATTTATTTAACCAAAAGTTGCGTAAGCGTTCTGCATAAAAGCTGCCATCTTCTTTTGTCAGAAATTCATGCATCGATGCATTACTTGCCTGATTGAGTCGGCCATTGAGGTAAAGATACTGTAAATATCCTTGTAGTGGATAACCATCCAGTTGTTTATAAAGCGCTTGATAGCGGGGGATCTGGTTGTCCTGTAATGCTTTTTTGGCCTGTTGAAATAATTGACGCTGTTTTGTGAGTTGCGTGGCATCATCGCTATAAGCCAGAGGACTTAACAGCAGACAGAGAATAAAAAACGGCAGTGTTTTGAGTAGTTTCATAGCTACTATGTTAAACCATATATACAAACAAAATCAGCCCATCAATAAATAAAAATTGAGAGCGATTGACTGTGTTAATCGAAGGTCGGATTTTAATCGTTTCAGACTAATTAACTGGCATTTTTGATAGCCAGTTCAAGGTTATCAAGATGAGGGATGAACGCGACTTTATTGCCGATTTTAATCTGACAATATAAGTACTCAGAAGCATTCTGATCATGCGTCATTTTTAACGCAGATGCATTTAAGGTGATGAGTTGGGGGGAGCCTGTGCAGGGAATAGCATAAAAACCGACATCTGCTTCAGCATTGATGCCTTCGATGATACAGAGTTTATTGGCCGGATAAACTGTTTCTACATCCTGTGCTAACAAGGTTTCAAGATCGACAACTGCCAGCGATTTTTGCTGCCAATCAACCCATTCCAACCATGGTGTTGTTTTTGTTGAGGAGGAGTTGATGGTGGCTTTCGGAATAACTTCAGTAATCGTACTGTTCGGCAGCAGCAGGTAATGCTTTTGCAATGGAATCAGCATGCAATGAATAAATTGGGCTTGAGCTGGTTTTTCCATATCTGACATCTACTGTGTGGGTTCTTGAAACGTGTCTTTACCGAGCAGCTTTTGCATCTGCCAGATAAGCTCTTCTTCCTGATAAGGTTTACCTAAATAAGCATTGACACCTATTTCGAGAGCTCTTTCACGGTGTTTATTACCTGTTCTTGAGGTAATCATGATGATAGGAAGATGCCTGAATTCTTTATCGTTGCGAACAATCGATGCGAACTCAAATCCATCCATGCGCGGCATCTCAACGTCTAACAGAATGATGTCCGGTTTTTGTTCATGTAGTTGCGACAGAGCATCCACGCCATCACGAGCTGTCATGACTTCAAAACCGATTCGACGTAGTAAATTGCCTGTAGCCTTGCGCATGGTGATCGAGTCATCAACGACCATGGCTGTTGGTAATCTGTCCTGTAATTGCTCTAACTCTCGTTCAAGATTAATTGCATCGTCAGTATCCAGCGTGATGTGTTGACTGCTATCCATTAATGTCGGGATATCCAGAATAAATACCACATGACCATCACCCAGAATGGTAGCACCATTGATCGCCGAGATATGTCCAAGCTGAGTACCGACTGATTTGATGACAATTTCACGATTACTGACAATATCATCGACTAATAGGGCAATGCGCAAATCACCTGAGCGGAATAGCAGTAGCGGCATTTGATGTTTTAAGTTATCAGACAGTGACAATGGCTTGTCGAGTAATGAACTGAGCGGCATAAACCGATATTTCTCTCCATGGAAATCATAGTGCGGTTTATGTGTGCCTAACATCAGTTTGATATCGCGAACGCTAATGCGCTGACCAGCGTTTATGGTGTTAAGCGGTAAGGCATATTGCTCATCTTGAACTCGAATGAGCAGGGCCTGAATGACCGACAAGGTCAGCGGCAGACGAATAATAAAGGTGCTGCCTTTGCCACGTTCAGACTTGATGCTGAGGCGACCTTTCATGCCACGAATCTCATTACTGACGACGTCCATGCCAACACCGCGGCCAGCAAGTTGAGAAACATTGTCTGCGGTGCTAAAGCCTGAACTCAGAATTAATTGTATCAATTCATCATCTGATGGCATGTTATCGTGACTGATGAGGTTCATCGATAATGCTTTTTCACGAACCTTGTCTATATTGATACCTTGCCCGTCATCACTGATATTGATGACAATCTCAGAACCCTCACGAGTGATCACCAATGACAACAGTCCATTGTCTGGTTTGCCATTATTGATACGTTCGTCACTATCTTCAATACCATGCGCAATCGCATTGCGAAGAATATGTTCCAGCGGTGCGACAAGTCGATCCAGAATGGTTCTGTCTATATCCAGCTCTGAGCCTCGGATCTTTAACTCTACTTTTTTGCCCAGCTCGGATGCTGTTTGTCTGACAATTCGCTCCAGTCTGCCAACGATGCCACTAAAGGGCAAAAGTCGCGTAGTCATCAAGCCTTGTTGTAAGTCAGTATTCAGTCGAGACTGTTGAAGTAATATTGCATCAGTCTCTCTCACCAGCGTGTTCATTGAATGGCTGATGTCATGTAAGTCGATAACACTCTCTGTCAGACTGCGTGAGAGTTGTTGAATCATCGAGAAGCGATCTAATTCTAGAGGGTCAAAATCTGATTCGTTTTTGATCCGTTCATCTTCGTAACGGAAAAGAATCTGGGTTTCCGTTTCAATCTCTAAATTACGTAACTGATCATGCAGGCGGGCAACGGTTTCTTCCATTTCATGCAACTGCTGACGAAGCGCAACATGTTGTTGTGTTACACGATCACGAGAAATACTCACTTCACCAGCAAAATTAGTCAGATAATCCAGAAGATCAGCTCTTACCCTGACTTGCTCAACATGTTGTGGGGTAACGGCGACATCTGTTTGCGATGGTGCAACAGGTAAAATATCAGCTGATCCATCCGCATCGCGCTCGGCTTGTTTAACTTTTTCAGGTGCAGGTAATGGCCTGTCTTCAATATGTAAATCTTGACCTTGTGTGCGCGCAGTGATTTCAGCAATCAGTGATAAAGCGGTTTTGACGGCTTGTTGATTAGCTAACTGCTCCTGCATTTCAGCCAATTTATCCTGACAGCGCTGCAATAAATCAAAGAAGTCTTCGTCCGCTTTTTGAAGACCATCACTGACCGCCAGCACTAAGGTTTCTATTTGGTGCGTCAGATCTGCCATAGGCATAATGCCTGTCAGTCTGGCACCACCTTTTAGTGTATGTAGATCACGTTGAAGTTGTAATGTGTCTTGTTCAGTGTGGGTATTACTTACCCAAGCTTTGATGATCTGACGACTGGAGTCGAGTAGCTCTTGTGCTTCAGCCGCAAAGGCTGACAACAGATCATCATCCACATCTGTAGGGATGGCATAGTCGGTTTCGTCTAAGTCAATGCCCTCTTGATGCAGCGCTTTCTGCGTTAAATAATTATCAACACGCGTTGGAAAATCAGAGGAGGTTGATAAAGGCTTATTTTGCAACAAGCTTTCAATAAACTGGTTGAGCTGTTCGTATCCCTGCTCCAGTAAAGCATTTAAACCGATATCTTGGGGATGGCAGTGATTGATAAGTTTACTCAGGCTGGCATAGGTGTTTGCAATCAACCTTTGTTGTGCGTCCGATGCTGTTTGTTCCAGTTTACTCAGGGTAGCCGTTATCGCTTCAATATTTTCTTGATCAGATGGGACCTGTTGCCATTGCTTTAATTGTTTTGTGTAGTCCTCAAGCAGTTCGTCTGTTTCTTCCAGCAGTGTCATTAAAAATTCAGGATCAATGACTGGTGCTTGCAGATTTCCACCTGATGGCATGAGCTCTGAGATGTATGATGATAATTCAATAAGATCAGGCTGTTCACCCTCTCCGATAATATGCAGCAGTACCAGCTCAAAGCCTTCTACCACACTATTCATCAGTTTCATCTGATGATTGTCTAACACAACATCATTCATATGAAGCTGTTTGACGGCTTGATCCATTTCCGTCGCAATCATCGCCATGGCTTTAACGCCTGCAATATTGGCACAGCCTTTTAGTGAGTGAACTGAACGTAAGACAGGAGAGGTAATTTGTCTTGAGAAAGCAATATCGTTAAGGCTTTGTTTGAGGTTGGCAATATGCTGTTTAGCCTCAGCAACAAAGATCGATAATAATTCGTTATCTTCTTCATCAGCAATTTCATCCGCTTCTGCTTCAGATAAGGCTTTTGCTTTTATGTATTCAGAAACACCGGTATTTTTTTGCCCAAGCTCAATAATGTAATGGTCAACAGAGCTTAGCGATGTCTGTTGTTTCGGTGTTGATAGCGCTGAGCGGAATGCATCAATTTCTGTCAGTCGATTCTGTTGTGCAATATAGCGTTCAACACCAGTTTGTTGAGGTTCTTCAGATGATTGTTTTTGTTTTGACGCCAGTCTCTGGAGGTATTTTTCAACGTTGGTGGCTGCCTTAGCAGGCTGTAGTTCAACACCCCATTTATCTCGGATATAACGCTCAACGCTGGTAGGAATAATAGCATCTATTTCAAACAGTGGTTTTGCTGGGAATTTCTGAGCATCGTGCTGTGCCTGATACGTTGTTAAATCAATATCCAGTCTTGCCTCATCGCGGGCCTTACGAATTTGGATATAGCGTTCAACAGAAGTCGGTCGATACTGTTCAGGTTGTTCTTTTGCTTCTTTCAGTAGCGGATTGAGGCAGGTTTCTTTGAGTTCATACAAGGCATTGATTTTATCAGGTGTGCTGATATCAGCTTGAGTGAAGCGTGATAATAAATCGGGCAATACCTGATAGGTCTCTTGCACCAGTTTTTTCACCAGATGATTATCATCGCGATTGCCTTCTATCACATGATTTAATACATCTTCAACAGCCCAGCAGAGCTCGGCTATGACTGTCGCATTGGCCATTCGACCACTGCCTTTTAGAGTATGGAAATGACGACGGGTTTCTGCCCGGGCGGTCTCATCCTGTTCATCGATCCAGGCGGGAATCTGATGAGCTAATTCCTGTAACACCTCTGTGGCTTCTTCGATAAATATTTCAGCGACTTCTCTATCGATACCTTCAGCAAATTGCCAAAGCTCGGCAGCGGGTAAATCGCTATTTTTTACATCATCTAAAACTGAAAGGCTCTGATCTTCTTCAGAGAAGCTAATTGGCGTTTCGTCATCATTAGCAAAAGACAATGCTGGCTCAGCATCTGACATGATAGGCTCAATAGCCGTTTCAGCGTGCTCTGCAGCAATCTCTTCTTGGATTATCTCTGGTTCGGCTGTGAATTCAGGCTCAGCAGGTGTTTCGCTTTCACTATCAAATTGATGCAGTTTTGTTTTTGCTGTTGCTAAATAATCATCATCCGCATGACCATGATGACGAATTCCTTCCATATAGAGTTCACAGCAGGCGATGATGTCCGCCAGCTTTTGTAATTTAATGGCAGAAAAATCATTGTTACCCTGCTTATATTCAGACAATGTGTCTGCGGTCAGTTTGATTATTTCCGCTGCGGCAGACTGAGCCAGCATATCCAGACTTCCGGCTATCAGAATGAGCTGTTGTTCTGTGTCGCCCAGTCCATCGTTGTAACGCTCGGATTTTTCCATCAAAGTGAGGGTTTCTTTGATGTTGGATAATTCAAGCAAACATTCAGACATCACTGTTTGGCGTAATTGATCGTTAACATTCGCCTGTGTTGATGATTGCAGTAGTGATTCAGCCTGCAACAGGCTATCAGCAAGCTGGGTTAGATCATCATCTCCCGGAACATCACCTCTGCTGCTAATGGCATTAAGTTGCTCGACCTGATGGTGTAATAAATTACTGGCTTCGTACTCGGCAAGTAGGGCCAGAGTATCGGACATGCTTTGTAGTTGCTTTGTCGTTGATTCAATGGTTTCAACAGTGATGTTATTGTCATGGGCATGCTGATCGAGCTGATCTTTAATGTCCTGAAGCTGCTCAAGTAAAGCCAGGTGGGCATCGCCTAATGCGTTATCACTCATGCCATAGATACGTGAGCGTTGATCAAAGAAATAGAGCTGCAAAGTGGCTTTTAATAGTGTGACATTGGGCCCACGGCTGCTGGCTCTAGCGATAGCAAGCAGCAGTTGCTTTTCCAGATCGTCTGGGAAGTTTAATTGCACTGCCGCCTCACCCGATTCGCTATGTTGCTTGATCGGTTGAACCAGCTTGCCTAGTAAGGGTTTTATCTGGCCTGCAGAGGTCAGGCCTTGTTGTTGAATGGCTTCGATAAGGGTTTCAGCTGTCCACCAGAATAAACAGACTTTTTCCTGATGGCTGGATAATCGTAAAAAATGCACAATCGCATGCATTTGTCTCAGACTATCCTCATCTTGCTTGCGTAACCACTGTAATAACAATACTTGAAAAACGTGACCCAGCTTACGTTGCTCGATATTTAATGCCGGGATTTTCCGTGCCGGGTTAGGGGCAATGCTATCCGGTAATACTACGGAGAAGCTCGGGTTGAACATCTCCATTTCAGTTTTTGCGTCCGCTTTGTAAGCTTTCCTTAGTTCATTGATCAATTCCAGTACGGCAAGTGGATGATCCTGGAAGTCGTTATTCAGCAGTTTTAAATAATTAGGTAATAGTAATAGTGATTTCACAATGGCATCTTGTGCCATGGATGTATTGGCTACTTGATTATTCTGTAAGGCTCTGACGGTTTTTAGCGTTTCATCTGTCAGCATGGCAGCACCAGACATATTAATCATGTCCAATGTGCCTTTCACTTGATAAAGAGACTCGATGGTGTCGGTGAGTAGTTTATCGTCAGCCTGACCATCAAGAAAATTATTCATGGCCGCTAAGGCATGAGCAAGTGACTGTTGCAATTCATCTTGCAGCCAGACTAATGCATCATAATTGCCTTTGATGAGTTGTGCCATTAGATGACTTTCTCCAGATAAGCTTAGCGTGGCAACTTGAAGCCAGAGACAGACTTACGCAGTTCATTGGTTAACTCAAGTAATCGACCAATGGAGGCTGCACTTTCATTCGTGCCGGTTGATGTCTGCATAGTGATTTCCTGAATAACATTCATGTTTTCAGAGGTTGTCACCGCCGCTGTTGCCTGTTGTTTGGCATTATCAGAGATGTTGTTGATAAGTTCGGCCAATTGATGAGAAACGCTTTCAATCTGTTCAAGAGAAGTACCGGCATCCTGAGATAACTTGGCTCCAGCAACCACTTCCGTCGTACTTTGTTCCATTGAGCTGATCGCTTCATTGGTGTCACTTTGAATGGTCTTAACCAGCGCATCAATCTGCCGGGTTGCGTTACTCGAACGTTCAGCCAGACGCTGAACCTCATCAGCAACGACCGCAAAACCACGACCGGCTTCACCTGCCATGGCCGCCTGGATAGCAGCGTTTAATGACAGGATATTGGTTTGTTCAGCAATGTCGTTAATGAGTTCAACGATGTCACCGATTTGTTGCGAGCTCTCACCCAGACGTTTGATACGTTTTGATGTTTCCTGGATTTGTTCACGAATGGTATCCATGCCGTGAATGGCTTTTTTCACCGCACTGTTACCCTGGATTGCCAGGGATACAGATTGTTTTGCCACGTCAGATGACTGGCTGGCACTGCGGGATACCTGTTCGATAGACCCTGCCATTTGAGTGATCGATGAACTTACTTCAGTAATTTGCTGGGCCTGATGCTCACTGGCATCAGTCAGGTGTAATGCGGTTGCCTGAGTTTCTTGTGCGGCGGAAGCCACTTGCATGGTGGTCGAGTTAATTTGCTCAACCAGACTTCTTAATGCGTCAATCGTGTAGTTGACTGAGTCGGCGATTGCACCCGTAATGTCTTCAGTCACGGTCGCGCTCACTGTAAGGTCACCATCAGCTAGATCGCCCATTTCATCGAGTAAGCGCAGAATGGCATCCTGATTATGACGGTTTTGCAATTCCATTTTATCCAGTGAAACTTTTAACTGCTGGATAGTGGGAAAGCAGAGATTAATCGCTGCAAGCGTACTGAGAATAAATAATACGCCAACCCCAATGACAACAAACAGCAGGTTGGGGTAGATAAGCGTGTAAAACCCGGTAGCAATCAGGGCTAAACCTGCCAATGACAGAGCAAACAGCACGATAAAGGCAAATAATCCTGGCCAGTTCTTACTGTTTTTCAGCGACGAAAATAAAAGCTTGCTGGTTGAGTTCATATATCTTGTCCTGATATCAAATTATTATGCGGCAGCATTAATAAACCTTTCATCTTCAATAAGTTTTGAAAAACTGAAAACGTCCCATTGTGTGTCTTGTTGGTAAACCGTGCCAGTTAGATAAGGCGAAATATCTTTATGAGATGGGGTATCTATTTCATCCGGTTCACGTTGAAAATGTTTAAGCCCATAGACTTCATCGACTAATAAACCGCTATTGATGTCAGCGTCATTAATGACGATGATGCGGCTACGTTTAGAGACTCTGCTTGGTTTGTCGATAAGGTAATGTTTCAGATCCAGCACTGGCAATAACTCACCTCGCAGATTCACAATGCCAAATACCCATGACTTAGCTTTGGGAACAGCGGTGATATGATCTGGTACCGGAAAAACTTCTCTTGAATCGTTTAATGGAATGACAAAGTGATGATTAGCAACACGAAAGCCAATAGCCGTCCAACTTTGTCCGAGCGTTTCCTGCTGTGTCAAGCCTGCGGCTTTCTGTCTACTGCGGCGTTCGATGTCCTGCAGTATGGCAATGATGTCTTCTGGAGATTGTGGTTGCATCATAGTCATTTATCCAGCAATGATTGAATCTGCTCAATGATCTCATCCTCTGAGACCGGTTTACCAAGATACCCTTTTGCTCCTTGGCGGAGCCCCCACATCTTATCGGTCTCCTGGTTCTTTGAGGAGACAATAATGATGGGAATGTGGCGGGTTTCATCATCACGACTAAGAATCCGCGTTGCCTGGAAGCCATTCAGATTTGGCATTACCACGTCCATCAAAACAAGGTCTGGTTGTTCTGTTTGGGTCATCGTTACGGCTTGTTCACCATCTTCTGCCACCAGAATCTGATGGCCATGTTTTTCTAATAGTTTTTGTAGAACATAAACTTCAGTAGGGGAATCGTCAGCGATTAAAATTCGAGCCATAAGTTAATTTGCGTCCTGAGTTTTTTCCAGCAAATGTGTTCGGATGGCACCGAGTAAGTCTTCACGGGTAAAAGGCTTGGTTAAATATTGTTCAGCCCCTACAACGCGCCCTTTTGCTCTATCAAATAAACCATCCTTGCTGGAGAGCATTACTACGGGTATGTCCCTAAATTTAGGGTTATTTTTAACTAATGCACAGGTCTGATATCCATCCAGTCGTGGCATCATGATGTCAATAAACAAAATATCTGGGTGATGAGCGCTAATAACGGGTAAAGCTTCAAATCCATTATCAGCCGTCAGTACATCACAACCAGCTTTTTTTAACAGTGTTTCAGCTGTGCGGCGAATGGTGTTACTGTCATCAATCACCATCACCTTTAGGCCGTTAAATTCGTTATCACTCTGGCTCACGACAATGCTATACCTGAATTATTTTATAATTGTAATGCAGACGAAGATAACCCATTTTTGTTTTACAGGCTAGTGATGACTTGAGTTGAATAACGATATCAGCGAGCCCCAATTTCACAATGGTTAAGTATGAATGACTTGAAATATCAAATTTGTGTCCCATGTCTCTTCTTATCGACATTTATACTGTTCTCTACACTTTAAAATCACAAGCGAGCCAACCATGACTTCAGGTGTCCCACATTTAACTACAGCACTCAATGGCCCTCTTCTTAAACTTGAGGCAATATTGTTAGAAAAGCAGACGCAAGTCGAAACATGGTTAAGGCAACAGTGGTTGAAGACACCTGCGCCTTTTTATGCTTCTGTTGACTTACGCAACGCAGGTTTCAAACTGGCTCCGGTAGATACGAATCTTTTCCCCGCAGGCTTTAATAATCTCAATCCGTCATTCATACCTTTATGTATTCATGCGGCTCAGGCGGCGGTTGAACGTGCCTGTCCTACTGCAAAGCGTGTGTTAATTGTGGCTGAAAATCACACCCGGAATCTATTTTATTTAGAAAGCCTGGAGACATTGCGTGATATTTTTCAGAAAGCCGGGATGGAAGCGCGTATTGGGAGTTTGTTAGAAGATATTA
This sequence comes from Methylophaga sp. F-2, assembly GCF_056859315.1. Lineage (NCBI taxonomy): Bacteria > Pseudomonadati > Pseudomonadota > Gammaproteobacteria > Thiotrichales > Piscirickettsiaceae > Methylophaga > Methylophaga sp. F-2. The sequence continues at coordinate 41,470 of NZ_JBSXOF010000021.1, read as the reverse complement.
AAGAACCTATGAGTATTGATTTGCCATCAGGTAAAAAAATTACTCTGGAGCCGTTGGTTAGAAATGGTAATCGTGTTGCTGTCGGTGACTTCTCACCTTGCCTTGTCTTATTGAATAATGATTTATCAGCGGGACGCCCTGAAATTCTGGAAAACCTTGAGCAAGAAGTTATCCCACCATTACGTGCGGGGTGGTCTACCAGAAAAAAATCTGATCATTTCACCCAATATAACGGTGTGGCAAAAGAATTTGCAGAACAGATCGGTATCGATCCCTGGTTGGTTTCACCACTCACACTGCAATGCGGAGAGGTAAACTTCAAAGAAAAATCGGGAATAGAATGTCTGGCCAGAAATGTAAATAATTTATTGGCCTCTATTCGTGCCAAGTACGCTGAATACGATATCGACAGAGAACCCTTTGTGGTAGTGAAAGCGGACTCTGGTACGTATGGTATGGGAATCATGACGGTCAAAAGTGCTGAGGAAATTGAGAACCTTAATCGTAAACAGCGAAATAAAATGTCATCGGCAAAAGAAGGCTTAGTAGTTGATAATGTGCTGGTGCAGGAAGGGGTCTATACCTTTGAAACTTTGGGGACAGAGAAAGCGGTGGCTGAACCCGTTATCTATATGATGGATCACTATGTCATTGGTGGATTTTATCGAGTGCACACCGGACGTGGTGTGAATGAGAATTTAAATGCGCCTGGCATGCATTTTGAGCCATTAGCCTTTGCTCAATCTTGTAGTACACCGGATCAGAGCGATCTGCCCGATGCTGAACCTAATCGTTTTTATGCCTATGGTGTGATTGCCAGACTGGCATTATTAGCAGCAGCAAGAGAAATCGCCTGATTAAATCAGGCGTTGTGCTCGCTTAAATAGGCGATAGTCATTGTTTGGTTATGTAACAGGCTATGACTGTCATCTTCCCCAGAACAGATTTCACCGTTGGAATAAAACCCGGTAATACCTGTCTGCATACCCAGTAGCCTCTGAACAGCAAAGACTTCATCTGAGACTTGTGATTCCATCACCAGTTTACGACCGACACAGCTCACACAAATCGCTAGTGCTTTGTCATTGATATTCACGTCTTTTTGCAGAATCTGTCTGGCAGCTTCACTGGCACCTAAAACCAAACGATCATGGTCTGATTTAAGAAAACGTACTGTTGAACCTTCTTTAATATTACCGGCGAAGGTCAGGCTGTTTTCTTTTTCATTAATGGCGAGCAATGTTCTGATGACATTAACATTCTTCTCATCCATGATGGCAAATGGGAAATTCAGCCCGGAAGCCGGTAATTGATTAGCGTAATAACCGATATACATTTTATAAAGAGGTAAAGCCGGTTTATTATCCAGCTCATACACCACATTTTTGTTTGAACGCGTAATTTGTCTGGGGGGGCCGTACGGCTGCCAGCCACCTAAGGCTCCACTGGTGACGATGGCATCCTCACCGTAAATACCAACAGCAATCACTACACGATCCTGAATTTTGTCATTATTGATTAACAGGGTCTGTTTAAATGCCGCAGAGTCACCTGCTAATCCCCCTGTGATAGGAACGTTTGGTAAAATTTCCTGAAGCCCTTCTACTAACTCTGAACCATTGACATTTAAACCATCACTGAGCACAAAGACGCCTTTCAGATCGTCCATTTTTAATTCAGCAGCGATTTGTGCACCCAGCGCATGAGACTGTTCCATGCTATTAACGGGCTTGCTAATAAACCTTAAGGTGCTTCGCTCCCATTGCATGGCCGTGATATGGATACTGTCGTCATAAACGCCATCACCAGTAATCTCGCCGGAAGTGGTGCAGCCAATAATTTCTGCCTTTGGATAACGTTTTTTTAAGGTTTTTGTGAAACCTTTATCATTGAAGCGGCTCACAGAACCGAAAACGAGAACCCAATTGGCTTCAGGTAAGGGAGAGGCCGACGGTAATTTATTCAAACCCGTCTTGGCGGGGAGGTGCTCCTGTACAAACTTCATTGGTTGGTGAACCTTTGCTCCATCATTGGCTTTTAGCGCCGTTGTCAAAAAAGCGTAACAAATCCATCAAGTGATACTACAACGTTTAGTGGTTAAGGGGAATCAGGCGAACAGGAATTTGTGAGCTGCCTCACAATGAGAACGTAAAATTGAAAATAAAAAAGCCGCATAAATGCGGCTTTTTCGGTTTCGCTTAGGTCAGGATATTGATTACCCGTTAAGTTTTTTCTGCAGTAATTCATTGACCTGGGCCGGATTGGCCTTACCTTTTGATGCTTTCATAATTTGACCTACAAAGAAGCCAATGAGCTGTTCCTTGCCATCGCGGTATTGTTGAACTTGATCGGGGTTATTTGCCAGAACCTCATCCACCATCGCTTCAATGGCACCGGTGTCTGTCACTTGTTTCAGGCCTTTGCTTTCAATGATTTCATCAGCATCTTTGCCTTCACCTGCCCATAATGCTTCAAACACTGTTTTAGCAATCTTGCCTGAGATGGTGTTGTCAGTGATTCGGTTTAATACGCTGGCAAGTTGTTCTGCGCTGACAGGGGATTCTGAGATATCCAGATTAGCCTTGTTTAAGGCCCCCGAGACATCACCGATGACCCAGTTAGCACATTGTTTCGGATCCTTACCACCTGTGGCTGCCAGCAATGACTCAAAGTAAGTAGCGAGTTCACGGCTGCTTGTCAGTACTGAAGCATCATATAGAGATAAACCTAACTCATTAACAAAACGATCACGTTTTTCATTCGGTAGCTCCGGTAATGTCGCTTTAATCTCGTTGATGGTCACTTCATCGATAATAAGCGGTAGCAAGTCCGGATCGGGGAAGTAGCGGTAATCATTCGCTTCTTCTTTGCTACGCATAGCACGGGTTTCATTTTTGTCTGCATCATACAGACGGGTTTCCTGAATCACTTCACCGCCGGACTCCAGAACATCAATCTGACGTTCGATTTCATAATTGATAGCGCGTTCGACATTACGGAAAGAGTTGATGTTTTTCAGTTCAGCTCGGGTACCAAATTTTTCCTGGCCTTTGGGGCGAACAGAAACGTTAGCATCACAGCGGAAGGAGCCTTCCTGCATATTGCCATCACAGATCTCGAGATAGCGAACCAGAGAGTGAATTTTTTTCATGTAGGCAACGGCTTCTTTTGCACTACGCATATCGGGTTCAGAAACAATCTCTAATAAAGGCGTGCCGGCACGGTTTAAATCAATACCGGTTTCGCCATCAAAGTCTTCATGCAGCGATTTACCGGCATCTTCTTCCAGGTGAGCACGAGTGATGCCAATGACCTTTTCTGTGCCATCTTCCAGCTCAATATTGATATGGCCTTTACCAACCACGGGTAGCTCATATTGGCTGATTTGATAGCCTTTAGGTAAATCAGGGTAGAAGTAGTTTTTACGCGCAAAGACTGAGCGATCAGAGATTTCAGCATCAACGGCGAGGCCAAATTTAATCGCCATTCTGACGGCTTCGGCGTTGAGTACAGGTAATACGCCCGGTAAACCTAAATCAACAGCACATGCTTGTGTGTTGGGTTCCGCACCGTATGCGGTGGCAGCACCAGAGAAAATTTTAGATTTGGTGGCGAGTTGGGTATGAATTTCTAACCCAATAACAACTTCCCATTCCATATTGACGGCCTGATTATGAATGATAAAAAACGATGAATTGTAACAATTATTAACGCAAACTGAGAATTTTCCAGCCTTTTTCCTTGGCGACAGCCGCAAGCTTGTCATCCGGATCAACAGCCACGGCAGTATCCACTAATTCTAATAACGGAATATCATTATGGGAGTCACTGTAAAAAATACTGTTTTCCATATCTTCATCCCGGTGGTTTAACCACATTTTCAAACGTTCGATTTTGCCATGCTGGAATGACGGGGTGCCGGAGACTTTGCCGGTAAATGCACCATTGATCATTTCAGGTTCGGTTCCAATCAGGTGTTCAATACCCAACAGTTCGGCAATAGGTTGAGTCAGAAAGCTATTGGTGGCGGTAATAATTAATAAGGTATCACCCTGAGCACGATGTTTTTCGATGAGCTCAATACCCGCCGGCAATATAATCGGCTTAATTTTTTCTTCCAGATAAGCCGCGCGCCAAGATTCTAATTCCTGCATAGAGTGATTGGCATAAGGAGTAAATACAAATTCCAGAAATTCGTAGATATCCAAGGTACCGTTGACGTATTGCTGATAGAAATGATCATTAGCAGTTCTGTATGCCGCCTCATCTACAATGTTATTTTCACACAGGTATCGGCCCCATAAATAGTCGCTATCACCAGCCAATAAAGTATTGTCTAAATCAAAAATTGCTAACGCCATGATGCAGGAAAAGTCCCCGTTTTAATCAAAAATACGACTATTGTATGTCAAAATGCATTGCATACTGACAGTGCTTTTAATAATCTAATCACTAATTGAGAATAAACCGCTGGGGGCGATTGCGCTCAGCCAGCCAGAGACTTAAGTCGTGATTGATAAAGATGGCTTCAGGCCTAATGTAGGGATAATACTCTGCAACGAAGAGAATCAGGTGTTGTGGGCGCAACGTGCGCAACATGATTCGTGGCAGTTTCCTCAGGGGGGGATTAAATCCCATGAAACTCCTGAGCAAGCGGCTTATCGTGAACTTACGGAAGAGGTGGGTTTACTGCCAGAACATGTTGAGTTAATTGCTTCCACTCGCGGGTGGTTGCGTTACAGGTTGCCGAAACGTTACCTGCGATACGGTAATAAGCCGCTTTGCATTGGCCAGAAGCAGCGCTGGTTTTTAATGCGCTTCACCGGCAAGGAAGAAGACGTCAAACTCAACCTGCATGAAAAGCCGGAGTTTGATGACTGGCGTTGGGTCGATTACTGGACCCCTGTTGATGAGATTGTGTTTTTTAAACGTCGCGTTTATGAAAAAGCATTACACGAATTTGCGCCATTGTTATTCCCCGAGTACCGTCGCAAGCTAAGTAATAAAAAGAATCGCTAAGCCAGCTGCTTTCTAAACACCCGTGAATTACGGTGGTAGTTATACAGCGCTTGCTTGGCTACGGGGAGGTCTGCAATATCTGCAGGCTTGAAACCTTGTTCCAAAAACCAATGCGCTGTTTGTGTGGTGAGCACACAGAGATGATTGATGCCTTGCGCCTGAGCGGATTGCTCCAATACCGCTAATAATTGTTTACCCCGACCATGGCTTTGATAGTGATTGGAAACCGCAAGGCAAGCGAGCTCAGCCATATCATTTTCAGGGTAAGGGTAGAGCGCAGCACAAGCGACCACACTGCCATCACGTTCCATCACGGTGAAATGATCAATTTCACGTTCGAGCAATTCTCTGGACCGTTTTACAACAATGCCTTTTTCTTCCAATGGCTGGAGTAATTCTAATATTCCGCCGACGTCATCGATCACCGCTTGTCTTGTGGTTTCAAACGAGGTCGCGGTGACCAGGGTGCCGGCACCATCACGACTAAATAGTTCTTGTAACAATACGCCATTGATGGCTCTGTCCAGAATATGAACCCGAGTCACACCGGCTTTACATGCCTTGACCGCGGCGGGTAATGAGGGATGAGAAGACAACGTTTTTTGTGCTTCATCAACTGTCAGTTCACGAGGCATGGCCTGGTTACTGTGACCAATAAAAATGAGTTTGTCAGCGCGTAGTGCTGTCGCAACTTCGGTCGCGACAGATTCTGCTGACACATTAAAGCTTTCACCGGTTAACGAGTAACCTAGCGGGGGGAGTAATACGATATTTCCTGCTGCTAACTGCTGGTTAATACCTTCGCTATCAATGCGACGAACTTCACCAGTATGACCAAGATCGACACCATCAATAATGCCTGCCGGTCTGGCGATAACTAAATTGCCACTGATGCAGCGAATGCGAGCATCGGCCATCGGAGTATGAGGTAAACCAAAAGATAATTTCGATTCAATGTCGAGGCGAAGTTTACCAATTGCTGCTTTGGCGATAACGAGACTGACATCATCAGTGACTCGCAAACCACTGTGATAACGGACAGGAACATTCTGTTGAATGCAACTTGCTTCAATTTGCGGTCTGGCACCGTATACCAGTACAAGTTTGATTCCTAAACTATTAAGAATAGAGATATCATGCAGTAACGGTTCAAACTCTTGGCTATCGATAGTTTCGCCATCAAAAGCAATGACAAATGTAGCGCCACGATGACTATGAATATAAGGCGCGGCAGTACGAAACCAGCTTGTTGTTGTGGCTAAGTTTTGTGGCGTAACAGGCTTTACAGTGTCGTTCATTAATGTTCTTTTTTATCTCAGACTCAGCACGCTTGCCAAGTGTCGTGTAAAATTTATCAGATTATTACCGTGTGATCTAAGGATTACATGGAGCAAAACAGATTTTGGAGAGATTTCGCATGCCTCAATATCGTTCAAGAACATCTACTGCCGGCAGAAATATGGCTGGTGCACGCGCCTTGTGGCGGGCTACAGGAATGAAAGATGATGATTTCAACAAGCCTATCATCGCCGTGGCTAACTCGTTTACGCAATTTGTTCCAGGACATGTTCACTTAAAAGATCTGGGTCAACTGGTTGCGCGCGAAATTGAAAAAGCGGGCGGTGTTGCGAAAGAATTTAATACCATTGCCGTTGATGACGGTATCGCCATGGGGCATGGTGGCATGTTGTACAGTTTGCCATCGCGCGACATTATCGCTGACTCTGTTGAGTATATGGTTAACGCGCACTGTGCGGATGCGATTGTCTGTATTTCAAATTGCGACAAAATCACACCTGGGATGTTAATGGCCGCCATGAGGCTGAATATTCCGGTTATTTTTGTTTCAGGTGGCCCGATGGAAGCCGGTAAAACAAAATTGGCCGGCAAAGACGTCAAACTGGATCTGGTTGATGCCATGGTTCAAGCGGCGGATGAGCATGTCAGTGATGCTGATGTTGAGCAGGTTGAGCGTAGCGCCTGTCCGACATGTGGTTCATGTTCAGGTATGTTCACGGCAAACTCAATGAACTGTCTGACAGAAGCCTTAGGGTTGTCTTTACCTGGGAATGGCTCTTTATTAGCGACCCATGCAGATCGGGAAGAACTGTTTCTGGAAGCAGGTCGTCGTATTGTCGATTTAGCAAAACGTTATTATGAAAATGACGAAGTTGACGTACTGCCACGTTCGATTGCAACTAAAGCCGCGTTTGAAAATGCCATTGCTCTGGATATCGCGATGGGTGGTTCGACCAATACCGTACTGCATTTATTAGCTGCGGCGAATGAAGCGAAAGTCGATTTCACCATGGCAGATATTGACCGCATGTCTCGTAAAATCCCGAATTTATGTAAAGTCGCACCCGCTACTAATAAATACCATATGGAAGATGTACATCGTGCTGGTGGTGTCATTTCAATTCTTGGTGAATTAGCCGCTGGTGGTTTGTTACATACTGATATACCCACCGTTCACAGCAAAACCATGGGTGAAGGCTTAAAACAATGGGATGTAAAACGTAGCCAATATGAGCCTGCATTGACACGCTATCTTGCTGGTCCCGCAGGTATTCCAACTCAACAAGCCTTTAGTCAGAATTGTCGTTGGCCCGAGCTGGATTTAGATCGTGAAAATGGCTGTATTCGTGATATTGAACATGCTTACAGTCAGGACGGTGGCCTTGCGGTGTTATATGGCAACTTGGCTGAAGATGGCTGTATTGTGAAAACGGCAGGTGTGGATGAATCTATCCTGACCTTTTCCGGCCCAGCCCGTATTTTTGAATCTCAAGACGAGTCTGTAGCGGCTATCTTAAGGGGAGATATCAAAGAAGGTGATGTTGTCCTTATCCGTTATGAAGGTCCGAAAGGTGGGCCAGGCATGCAGGAAATGTTGTACCCAACCAGTTATCTGAAGTCAAAAGGCTTGGGTAAAGCCTGTGCTTTGTTAACCGATGGTCGCTTCTCTGGTGGTACATCGGGTTTGTCTATTGGTCACGCCTCACCTGAAGCAGCGGAAGGCGGTAATATTGGCTTAGTTGAAGAAGGCGATATCATTCATATTGATATTCCTAATCGTAAGATCAATGTTGAATTAAGTGACGAAGAATTGGCTCATCGTCGTGCAGCCATGGAAGCAAAAGGCGATGATGCCTGGAAACCTGTTGGCCGTGAACGTGAAGTGAGTTTAGCGCTGCAAGCCTATGCAGCATTAACGACTTCGGCGGCGAAAGGCGCTGTTCGGGATGTGGAACAACTCAAGCGTCGCTAGAAAATAAAAAAAGCCCGGTTCGACCGGGCTTTTTTTATATCTGTTGTGCGTAAAGCTTTTGGTACAAACCATCCTGATTAATTAGTGAATCATGGCTGCCTTCAGCAATAATTTCGCCACCATCAAACACAATAATCCGATCGGCCTGTTTTACGGCACTCAGGCGGTGAGCAATAATGATGGTAGTACGATTTTGCAGATAGTTTTCTAAGGCATTATGTAACTGGTATTCGGTCTCACTATCTAAAGCCGATGTGGCTTCATCGAGCACGACAACGCTGGGGTTCACTAATGCCATGCGGGCAATCGCCAGACGCTGACGTTGACCACCGGATAACTTCACGCCATCACGACCTATGATGGTATCTAGTTGCTGAGGGAGATCCTGAATCACCGTTTCTATCTGAGCAATTCGAATGGCTTCCCAGATAGCTTCATCTTTATAAACACGGCCCATGGTTATATTTTGACGAACGGTATCATTAAATAAAGCGGGGCTTTGCAGTACAGTCGAGACGTGCTCCCGAACGGTATCTAAACCGATCTTACTGACAGGCACATCATTAAAAAATACCATGCCTTCATCAGCGGGATATAAACCCAGTAAGACATTCACCAGTGTTGATTTCCCTGCACCGCTGGCGCCGACTAAGGCGACCTTTTCACCGGCGTTGATATTCAGCGACACGCCACTGAGGACTTTATTATTATCCCCGTATTTAAAGTGTAAGTTTTCAATGCGAATGCTACTCGGTTGCCCATTCACAAAAGGATTAATCTCTGTTTTGTAACGAACTTCTTCATGCATACTGAATAAACTATTAAGGCGAGAGACTGCAGCACTGGCTGAGTAAAAGGAATACTGAATATTCAGTATTTCCTGCACTGGCCCCATCATAAACCACAGATAACCAAATACCGCGAACATCTCACCAATACTTAAATTAGAGAAAACCACCATAAACATGCTGACAGTTCTAAACACATCAAAGCCAAACAGAAATATCACAAAGGAAAAACGGTTTGCCGCATCACTTTTCCAGGCAAACTCAGAAGCATGATTTCTGACTTGCCGAGCATTATCGATAACACGCAGCAGATAATGTTTTTCACGGTTAGCGGTACGTATTTGCTGAATACCATCCAGTGTTTCAGTCAGGCTCTGTTGGAAAATTTCAAAGGCGGCATTTTCTTTCTTTTTAAGCTCTTTGACATGTTTACCGACCACCATAGTGAAATAAATCACTAATGGATTCATAAACAAAATCAGTAAGGCCAGTTGCCAGTGCAAAAACAGCAATATGACTGCGGTGCCGATAATACTCAGTGTTGCCACAATAAACCGACTGATGGTGTTACCAATAAAGTTATCAATCACTTCAATATCGGTTACAAAATGTGATGCGATACCGGCGCTACCGCGCGTTTCATATTCACTTATGGCAATTCTGCCCAGTCGTTTAATGAGTTTTTGTCGAATGCGGAACGTAATTCGTTTGGCAATAAGCGTGAAATAACGTGATTGAGCGACGTTTAAAATAACCGACGCCACACGCAATACTAAAGTGAATAACAACACCGCTAGAATATACAGTACCGGACCATGCCAGTTATCCGGGGTAAATTGTTGAATAAATGCGACAGTTGAGCCGGGTTGCTTGAGCAACACTTCATCGACCATCAGCGGCAACAATAAGGGGACTGGCACGGCACAGAGTGTCGCCAGTAAAGCAATGATATTGGCTTTAACTAGATGCTTTTTATACAAAAGGGCTTGTTTAAGGATGCTACTCAGCTCATAGCTGTTTTTATCAATCATAGATAATCATTAAAATTAGAACGTTACTTTAAGGTTGGTGTCAGTCATTGAGAAAATCAAACCTCAATGGTGTGACCATTATGAGTGCCAATTTTTCCGTGGGTATGGCATATAGAAGATTATTTTACCCTGATTTAGTGATAAACAAGCTAATAAGCAGTATTCGTGTTTGGCTCATGCATACTGGGTGAATATGCCTTGCTAGGTGTACGATAGGATTTTGAGGAGTGGATATGTCTGATATAAGCATGCCGGGAGAGCAGGCTCAAGAATTACTAGAAACGCTGTCCGACTGGGGTACGATGGTGACGATTATCATTCATGCTGGCAGTGTGTTTGAATTCAAAGGTCCGTTTCCCAAGGGCAAAGTCGCTGAAGGTTTTTATAATTTAAGTGGGCCTGTGCCCGGTTTGCACGGTCATTTAAACCTTAAACAAGTGAAGCAGATTCGCTTTCAGGATAAACCGCATAGAGGACGCGAAAGCTATGCCTTCGTTTTTGAAAATGCGGATGATGAGGTGATCTTTAAGGTCTTTCTGGGCAGGGATGAAAAAGGTGAGTTGTTAGCGGAACAAAAGCAACGTTTTTTGGCTATGCAACAACACTATCAGTGAGAATGAATTATGAACAATAAAGGCTTAGAAGCTCAAATCAGCCAGGAAATTATGGCGATGGTAAATAGTCGTAAAAGCTTGCTGCTGTCATCATTAACTGAAGAAAACGAACCTTATGCTTCCTATGCACCATTTGCGGTGGGAGAAGATTGTTTATATGTATTAATCAGTGAAATCGCGGTTCACGCTAAAAACTTGCAGCATCACCCCAGAGCTTCAGTATTAATTATTGAGGATGAAGACTCTGCTGCGGAGTTATTTGCTCGTCTTCGTGTTCAGTACAATGTGACCACAGAACTATTGCCAATTGACTCTGCTGACTGGGATGTCGGTATTCAGTGTTTAACCGATCGTCATGGCGATCGCATACAAAACTTAAGTCAATTGAGTGACTTTAAGTTATTCAAACTAAACCCTATCGGTGGCCGTTATGTGAAAGGCTTTGGTAAGGCGTATCAGATTGATGGTGGCTCTTTAGCTGGAGAAGGCTTGTCTCATCTGAGAGATGGACACAAAAAGCGTGCTTAATTGACTGGTTATATGAAGCAAAAAAAGGACGCTCGATGCGTCCTTTTTTTATTGACGAGATAATAAACTGTTATCAGAGGCTGCCCCAGCTATCCTTTTTACGAACTTTTAGTCGCGGTAGGATGATGCCTAACAAGATACCTGCAAATAAAACAGCGGCGCCAATAAGGAACCAGCTTCGGGTACTGTTATCTTTTAAGGCATTGTTTTCGATAACTAATGACTGGTTCTCATGATCAATTTCTTGCAGCTTTTCTTTTAGCTGTCGGTTTTCATTATCTAAAGCCACAGCATTTGATGCGGTACGACGGAGGTCGTCCAGTTCTTTGCTCAAACGTTGTGACTTTTCTTTCAACGACATGTTTTGTGTATCAACGTCGGAGTTTTGATTACTGAGTGATGAAATTTCTTCTTTGTATTTAGCGATTTCAAGTTCTAAATTGGCCACACGCTTTTGACTGGCTTCAAGTTGGTCACGAGCACTCGGTGTGTTGGTCAGATAACGGGTTAACACCCAGCCTTCAACGCCATCTGTCGTTCTGACTTTTGAATAACCTGCTGGATCCGTTTCCAGTACTTCGAGTCGTGTACCAGACTCGAGCATTTTACGGATATTGAACTTCACGCCTTGACCATTCCGCATGGTGATTTCGAGCTTATCAGATACATAACGTGTGGTTTGAGCTTGAGCAAGGACGGGAGTCAACAGTGCCGCTGAGATGAGGATGTGTGCGATCAGTTTTTTCACAATGGACGTCTTTATTCTTTGATAAACAGGCATTTTAACAGAAGCGATGCTGTTCGCTTCAAGTCTGAATTAGGAATTAACAATAAATCAGAATGTTATGTTGCCGTAACGGCGTTGTCATATTGGTTTGTTAAGGTCGGCCTGCTATAAAGAAAGGGTTAGAAATGGAAAAGATTAGAGTCATGTTTTTGTGTACTGGCAATTCGTGTCGTTCACAAATGGCTGAGGGTTGGGCAAGAGCTTTGGCCAGCGAAGAAATTGAAATTAAATCGGCTGGTATTGAAGCACATGGACAAAACCAACGTGCCATCAAAATTATGTCTGAAGTCGGCATTGATATTTCTCAGCAGGAATCAATTCGTGTGAATGGTGAAATGCTGGAATGGGCAGATTTGTTAGTCACACTATGTGATAACGCTGAAGAGCAGTGCCCTCTACTCAGCCCGCATACAGTTAAGGTGCATCTGCCTTTGCCTGATCCGGCCAAGCTGCGGGGTAGTGAAGAGGAAGTGATGGCCATCTTCCGCGAAACACGTGAGAAAGTTCGTCAGCGTGTCGAGTTTGTACTCGAACAGGTTGCTTACGAAGCGGCAGTTTAAGCCGTTTATTTCTCCGTGACCAAGCGTATCTTCGGTTTCTGATTAATCATATTTTTTTCTGTCGCTTCTAGCTGATAGAGGCTGTTTCCAGCTATTCGTTTAGCCATTGATTTTGCCTTACTGGCGTATTCGGTCAGATCAATCTCTGCCTGGATATTCGGAAAGTCTAAAATGCGCACAGCACCTATAGATAAGCTAAGCAGTGAATAAAAGGTTTCATTGCCATGGCGATCAACCGCATTGATGCCTGCTTGTTGCAGATGACGCAAATTGTATAGCTGTGGGTAAAGTGCCTCAAATGCTTCCAGAATCTTTTGGCAACGCTGTCGCCAGTCTTTACTTTCAAACAAGATGATAAAATCATCGCCACCCACATGCCCGACAAAGTCGATTTCCTGGTCGACATGTTCAGTTAACGTTTTAGCTGTGAGGCTAATCACCTTATCGCCTTTACCGTAACCATAAATGTCGTTGTAGGGTTTGAAGTTATCCAAGTCAAAATAGCAGACAGTGACATCCCGATTTTGCTCGATAATCTCACGGGTATGCTCACTTAATGGCACATTTCCTGGTAGACCACTCAGCGGGTTGGCATGGCGAGCCATGGTGATTTGCATATCGGTAATCTGACGTAGCAAGTCCATTAAACTACCTACACCGCGATAACGACCTTGCTCAGTAATGACGAACGCACTGTGCTGGTGATGTGCTTCCTGGCTGGTGATTTGATAACTAAGTTTTTTCAATGGCAGCTCAGTTTCAACGACGATGGGATTTTTATCCATAAAGTCTTTTATGGGTTTTCTTCCGTACAGTTCACGACCAAAACGGCTGGCGTAAAGTGTCATAAAATCATCGCGCCACATGATACCCACGACACGATTATTATCATCAACAACCGGCAACGCATTCAGTTTTAACGCTTTCTGAAAACGATCAGAAATGTGCTCAATGGTATCGTTATGTCTGACCGGATCTAAATCTGTCAGCAAGCTGCTAACAAGGGTATTCGCTCTTGGACGACCTGTTCGTTGTATCGTTGTTTCTTTGCGTTGGGCAAACAGACTGTTATCGAGTTCTTTCTGTGGATTGCGATTAGGGCGGCCAAAGTAATAGCCTTGTACAAAGCGCATATCCAGACTTTGTGCGGTGATATATTCCTGACGAACTTCAATGCCTTCACCAATCACCTGGCAGCCGATACTTTGAGCAATATCAATCATGGACTGCACAAATTGGCGCTTTTGCCGATCTTCATGAATATTCTGCATAAAGTGGCGGTCCAGTTTGACAAAATCAGGCTTGAGTTCAGACCAGGTGCGTAAGCCAGAATAGCCCGCGCCCAAATCATCTATGGCAATAGAAAAGCCCATATCACGATAGTGTTCGGTGGCTGCTCGCATTAACTCATAATCATCAATTGGATATTGTTCTGTTAATTCAATAATGACTTGCTGTGCTGATAGCCCGGCTTCTTCAACATATTGCAGCGTTAAGCCGTGTGGGTAATCACTATTTAAAATGGCGACCGGGGTCGTATTGATGAAAAGTTTTTCTTTGAGACCGAGTTGGCCATAGCGTTTGATGGCCGTTTCTCGGCAAAGTAAATCCAGTTCAGCCAGACAATCATGTTTAAGGGCTGTATCAAACAAGGTTAGAGGTGAATGCAATGGACCATCAGACGGGCCCCTGATAAGTGCCTCATAACCAAAAATCTGTTGGTTGTGTAGCGAGATAATAGGTTGAAACAGCGCTGTCAGACGTCCTTGACTGAGAATTTCCTGTAATGAATGGTAGTGGTGCAGTTCTTCTTGAGTCATCGTCTTCTCTCTTTCGCTATTATCTCCTAATCAGAAAAAAGCCCCACCCTGGGGTGAGGCTTTTATCAGTGCTTTCCAGTGTTAAGACCTACCAGAATGCTTGCGCACGGAATTTAAGTGCAGATGGTTCTGCATCTGAACTTGCGCCATCGACAGTCAGATCGGTAACTTTGTCGTAGTTCAGCATTAAACGAATATTTTTACGTGGAATGTAGTTCACACCCAATGTAAATTTATCTGCTTCGTCTTCAGTTTGTACACTTCCGCCGACTAAACCTTCGGTTTCAATGTTTTCAAAGCGAGCAACTAACTGCCACGCACCATATGGAGATTTAGGTGAAACGCCAGAGTTATAACCTTTTTTCCACTTGTAAGATTCACCCGTCAGGAAGTAACCAGCTTCAACTGAATAGCCAGTGAATTCTTGATCTGAGTTTGAGTTACTTTCAGCTGTGTAGTCTACGTATTCAGCTAAAGCGTGGAATGGACCGTAGATACCTAAAACATCAGCTGTGAATGCTTTTGAGCCATCATAATCTGCTACAGAAGTGTCAATTGGACGCTCTGAAGTAATGTGGCTAACAGCACGTTGACGGTAGCGGAATGAACCATCACCGTTACCACGGTTCAAATAACCCAAACCAACTTGTAACATGTGTTTGCTGTCTTGCATAAATGGTACGAATGAACCGCGAACTGCCCATGTATCTGCATCATCTACATCAGTTTCACCACCGTCGATTTCACCGCTTGTTAAAGATGATGCTAATAACCAACGATAATCTTTGTCATTCAACTGGAATGCAACACCACTCTCACGAGCAGGTGATAAAGCTGAATCAGCATAGAATGGGCGATCAATAAAGCTCATGTATTTAGAGCTAGCTTTAGTGTTATAACCAAAAGCTATGTGAGATTGACCAAGTTTTACACCCCATTTGGTGCTGTCGTTTAGTTTGTTGCCGTAACCAACATAAGCATCTTTAATTGATGCATCACCGCCAGCAAAGTCAGCTTCAAATTTGTAGCTCCAGTCATAAATCGAACCTTGGAAACCCAAACGTGCACGACGTAATTCAGTTCCTCGACCTTCGTTATCACCTACACCTGCAGTACCGTCGTATAAACCATCATTGTCTACAGAGATGGCATCCCACATCACACGACCGATAGGTTGGAATTCCCAGTTACCTTCTCTGTCTGCAACAACTAACTTGCCATCAGTGGTAATTTTTGGCATATCTGCAGTTGCTTCAGCGACTTGTTTTTTCACTTCAGCTTGAGCAGCTTCAGTTTTTTCTTGATCAGCTGCTGCAGCGTTTTTCAGCATGTTGTAGTCTTCTGCACTGATGGTGCCTTTGTCACGAAGGACTTTTAACAGGTCAGCCATCGCTTCGTTGTTTGCCTGAGCAGGCAACATTGCTGCACCAAACAAGGTACCGGCAATTAATAAAGATGTTGTTTTCAATTTCAAGGGACTATCCTCTAGGTTGGTTTATCAATTCGGTAAGAGCCGAAGTCCCGCACACCTTAGGCTTGTTATGTTTCAGCATGATGAAGAAAACGTTACAGTTTTGTGACATTGATACAAAAGCTGACTTTTGTTGTATTTAAGCGACAATGGCGATCAGGCCTTGAAATAAGGAAAACCGCACCAATATCCATCTATATGACTATGCCTTTGGACGTCCTATGTTTCGAATTTTATTACTGATTTTTTTAATTATCCCCATCGTTGAAATCTATGTGTTGATACAGGTTGGCGATGTGATTGGTGCATTACCGACTATATTTATGGTGGTGGCCACCGCTGTTCTAGGTGCGTTTTTACTTCGTTTACAAGGTTTTCAAACATTACAACGAGCACAAAGCTCCATGGCCAGCGGCCAAATTCCTGCCACAGAGATGTTGGAAGGGGTGTGCTTGGTTATCGCTGGGGCGATGTTACTAACCCCCGGGTTTGTCACCGATACCTTTGGTTTTTTGCTACTAGTGCCAGCCGTCAGGCAGAGTGTGATTAAACAATTAGCCAAGAATAGTCGTATTTTTTACACACAAAAGCGTGGTGATGCTTTTTCACAACAACGCTATCGATCAGATTATCGTGAAGGTGATGTGATTGATGGGGAAGTGGTCGATGACGATGATAAACATCATCTTCGATAAAAATTTTTAAATTTTTTTGCTTAGCCCCCTTGAAAGCGGGTTTTGTAACCCCATTCTATGAGTTCCCTACAATTTAAGTTAGTCATTAATAGACATTTTTTCGGAGGAAATACAGATGAATCTTCGTCCCCTTCATGATCGTGTGATTGTTCGTCGCATGGAAGAAGAAACAATGAGCGCTGGCGGTATCGTTATCCCTGATAACGCCGCAGAAAAACCATCTCGCGGTGAAATTCTTGCTGCAGGTGATGGCAAGGTTACAGATTCAGGCGAAGTTCGCCCTTTGGCGGTAAAAGTGGGTGACAAAGTACTGTTTGGCAAATATGCCGGTACTGAAGTTAAGGTTGACGGTGAAGAACTGTTAGTCATGCGTGAAGATGACATTGTTGCTGTTATCGAAGGCTAATCCCTGGATTCATTTGCTTTATTAAAGAATAAGAGGAATAACTACAATGGCTGCTAAAGAAGTCAAATTTGGTGCAGACGCACGTCAGTTAATGGTTAAAGGTGTGAATACACTGGCTAACGCAGTAAAAGTCACACTGGGACCAAAAGGTCGCAACGTTGTTTTAGATAAAAGCTTCGGCGCACCTACCGTCACGAAAGACGGTGTTTCAGTCGCGAAAGAAATCGAACTGGAAAACAAATACGAAAACATGGGTGCCCAAATGGTAAAAGAAGTGGCTTCGCACACTTCTGATGCTGCTGGTGACGGTACAACTACAGCGACAGTTCTAGCACAAGCTATTCTGCGTGAAGGTATGAAAGCCGTTACTGCTGGTATGAACCCCATGGATCTGAAACGTGGTATCGACAAAGCAGTTCAATCTGCGGTTGAACAACTGCGTACCATGTCATCACCATGTGATGATGATAAAGCGATCGCTCAAGTCGGTACTATTTCAGCTAACTCTGATGCTTCAATTGGTAAAATTATTGCTGAAGCGATGCAGAAAGTGGGTAAAGAAGGTGTTATCACCGTTGAAGACGGTAGCGGCTTTGAAAACGAATTAGACGTCGTTGAAGGTATGCAGTTTGATCGTGGTTATCAGTCTCCATACTTTGTTAACGACCAACAAACTATGACAGCAGAACTGGAAGATCCGTACGTGCTGTTATTCGACAAAAAAATCTCAAACATCCGTGATTTGCTGCCAGCTCTGGAGCAAGTGGCTAAATCAAGCCGTCCATTGCTGATCGTCTCTGAAGACGTGGAAGGTGAAGCACTAGCAACACTGGTTGTGAACAATATGCGCGGTATCGTGAAAGTCTGTGCGGTTAAAGCCCCTGGCTTTGGTGACCGTCGTAAAGCGATGTTAGAAGATATTGCTGTTCTGACTGGTGGTACTGTGATTTCTGAAGAAGTCGGTCTGAGCCTGGAAAAAGTGACTTTAGATCACTTAGGTCAAGCGAAGAAAATCACTGTCAGCAAAGAAAACACAACTATCGTTGATGGTGCTGGCCGTGCAGATGAAATCCAAGCACGTGTTGAACAAATTCGTACACAAATCGCTGAATCTTCTTCTGACTACGACAAAGAAAAACTGCAAGAACGTGTGGCTAAATTAGCTGGCGGTGTTGCGGTTATCCGTGTCGGTGCGGCTACCGAAATGGAAATGAAAGAGAAAAAAGCACGCGTTGAAGATGCGTTGCATGCAACTCGCGCCGCAGTTGAAGAAGGCGTTGTTGCAGGTGGTGGTGTTGCTCTGGTTCGTGCAGAAGGTTCTCTGGGTGAACTGCGTGGTGACAATCATGATCAAGACATGGGTATCAAAATTGCTCGTCGTGCAATGGAAGAACCTTTACGCCAAATCGCTACAAATGCGGGTGCTGAAGCCTCTGTTATCCTGAACGAAGTCGCTGCAGGCAAAGGTAACTTCGGTTACAACGCGGCTACAGGCGAATACGGCGATATGATCGATATGGGTATTCTTGACCCAACCAAAGTGACTCGTACTGCACTGCAAAATGCAGGTTCTGTTGCTGGTCTGATGCTGACAACAGAAGCGATGATTGCTGAACTGCCGAAAGATGATGCACCTTCAATGCCTGATATGGGCGGAATGGGTGGCATGGGCGGCATGATGTAATCATCCCTCAGCCTTTAAAGCTAAAAAAAGCCCCGGCCAGTTGGTCGGGGCTTTTTTGTTTAGGCAATTTCAGATGTGCAATGTGGGCAACGGGTTGCTTTGATTAGAATGGTTGAAAAACATTTCGGACATTCTTTATTGGTGGCTTCTTTAGGGGCTGGTTCCGCTTCTTTTTCACGTTGTAGTTTATTGACTGAGCGGATTAATAAGAACACAGCAAAAGCCACGATCAGAAAGCTAATCACCGCATTAATAAAGACACCATAACTGATCACCACGGCGCCGGCTTCTTGAGCATTAGCGAGGGTGGCATATGGTCCCGCTACAGTTCCTTCTTTCAAGGTAACGAATAAGTCTGAAAAGTCGACACCTCCGAGTAACAGGCCGATAGGTGGCATGATAACGTCAGCAACCAGACTTTTGACAATCGTGCCAAACGCACCACCGATAATAATACCCACAGCCATATCTAGCACATTGCCACGCATTGCAAATTCTTTGAATTCTTTCAACATCCTTTTTATTCCTCTTGTTATTTTTTCGCTGAAAATTAGGGAGCAGAGCCACTCGATTAAACATGGCGTCTCTGTGCGATATTAGCCATCGCTATTTTGACTGTCTAGCTTTAGTTGGCGCATGAATATTGTGTGCGATTTTGTCTGCGTCACCAAACCGTGGTTGTTATTAAGTGATGTACGTATAATTCAGGTCTTTATGGTCTCTTACCAGAGTTAAAAGGGAATTCTTAACCGAAGCTGTCCCCGCAACTGTATACGTGAAGTTTCCGACAACGATGATGTAAAACCACTGAAATTAGTCGATTTCGGGAAGGTGAGTCGGAAACGTTGAAGCGTGAGCCAGGATATCTGCCATAAAAACGTTGTTATCCGATGGCCGGGGTGTGCAGTTGGAGCGGGAAACCGTTTAATGGCGAATCATCTTTGAGTTGTTAAGCGGTGTGTGGGTTTCCGGCATGGTTTGATAGCTCAGTGTTTTTATATATTGATGGAAAGCGCTGTGTATAACCGAATTGTTCTCTGTTTAGTCCTGTTTCTTTTCTCTGCATCAGCATTCGCTGAGCAACTCTTACTGATTGTGACGCCAAGGAATGTACCGGAAGTGGTATCAGGTGCACATGAATTTTTAAAAGACACATCGCAACAGCCCGTCTCTGTACAAATACGTACAACAGAGCAGTGGCAAGATTTATCCACACAAAAGCAATCACAGTTATTGCAGCAGTCAGATTTAGTGTTTGCTGGCGGTGTGTTTGGCGAAACCGCCAATCAACTGGTGGAATATAGCAAAAAAGGTTTGTTAAATAATCTTATTGCTTTGCATAGTGATCAACGTCTGGTGATGGCCTCAAGTCTTGATGGCAAAGCATTATTAGCCGGGCCGCCTGATAAGTTGATGCAACATCCTGATCCCAGCTTATCAACTGAACAATGGATGGCATCGCTATTACAGCAACATCCTGAACAGCAAGCCTGGCTGATCACGCGCTTCTTCTGGTTAGGAAGAAACAGTGAAAATATGCAGGGTTTAATTAATCATCTGCATCATATCGTTCGACATGAAGATACGATTCAGCGTCCGCAATTAGCTGCACAGCTCAGGCTTTATCATCAAGGTAAAATCACCTTACCAGAGCAGTTTGAGTTTTCAGCAAAACCTTCATGGGTGGTATTGCTCGATTATGAAACCGGGGAACGACCCGGAGAAAAGGCTTTGCTGGATGCAGTTTGTGAAAACATAGCTGATGAAAAGACCGGGTGTGTGTCAGTGCTTACTGCCTGGGGGGATGCCAGTTTATCTGCGATTAAGCTACTGACAGAACATAAATCACAGATCAGCTCGATAGTATCATTACAAGACTTTGTAATAGGTGGCTCTGAACATAGGCAAGCGGTCACTGATGAGTTAAAAGAACTGGATGTGCCAGTTATCAAAGCGATGCGTTTAAGTGACAGTACTCGTGCCGACTGGGAACTGTCTGAAGCTGGGATTAGCTGGGATTCAGTGCATTACCGGGTCGCTATGCCTGAGTTGCAGGGACTTTCTCAACCGATGGTCGTCGCGACGATGACACCTGCTGAGGTCGATAAGCTCACCGGTGCCAGACTCGCTTTTTCTGAGCCAGTTGCTTCACAAGTGAGCTTATTGTCACAGCGTCTAAAACGCTGGCAACAACTGCAGAATAAAGCGAATCAGGATAAAAAAGTCGCCATCATTTATTACAACCATCCGCCGGGGCGTCACAATATCGGGGCGGATAATTTAAATGTGGTGGAGTCTTTATTCGATATTTTGCATTCACTCAACAATAGTGGCTACAACACGGGTGAACTGCCAAAAACATCAGCGGAGTTATTAGACTTATTACAACAGCGTGGTGTGAACCTGCCAGAAGATCATGAAGCACTGGCCGCCATGTCATCCGTCGTGAATACTGTTGACAACCAAACTTATCTGTCCTGGTTTCATACCTTACCGGAGTCACTACAGCAGGAAATGATCAATGGACCGCTGGGTTTATTGCACGCCAATTTAAAACAAGCGAAAGCGTTAAAAGATCCCAGTATTGCAAAACACTTATTAGCCAGAGTGATGGAAGATATCCGCCATGTGGTGGATGGGGCAGATCATGCTGGTCGGGATCGTGTTTTGCAATTACTCACTCAACTCCAGATCCTTTATCAGCAACCTTCAGACGAGATGGATTGGCAGCAGGCTGAGCAATTAATTACGGCGATTAGTCAGCAGTGGATTGAAGGTGTACGAGGCTGGGGAGAAGCACCGGGTAATGTGATGGTGTTTGATCATAAAATCCTGATTCCCGGTATTCAATTTGGCAATATTTTTGTTGGGCCTCAACCGCCAAGAGGCTGGGAGCTGAATGAAGAGTTATTACATGCGAACTTATCATTTCCACCGCCACATCAGTATATGGCCTTTTACCAATGGCTAAGAAATGAGTTTCATGCCGATGCTTTAGTGCATTTAGGCCGACATTCCACTTACGAGTTTCTACCGCGACATCGTGTGGGTATGGCGGAAAATGATTATCCACAAGCGATTCTGGCTGATTTACCCAGTATTTATCCATACATTGTGGACGGGGTTGGCGAGGGCATTCAGGCGAAACGTCGTGGTTTAGCCGTGATGATTGATCACCTTACCCCACCTTTGGCAAGTACGGAGCTATATGACCAATTATTGGCGCTTCGTCAGGTGGTTGAAAGTTATGAGTCGGCGCCTGTGAATGCCGGTGCAATGCGTGACCGTGCAATTGATGAAATGAAACGTTTGGTTACCGAGTTGAATTTGGAAGATGAGCTGACAGCTAATATGTCAGCTGAACTGGAAGTGCGTGGTTTAAGCTCATTTGAGCAGGTGGATGATGATTTACTGGTGCATGAAATCGGCCATTACCTGACCACACTACAAGAAGATTTCATGCCGTTAGGTTTGCATGTTTTTGGTCGTGAGTGGTCTGAAAAAGCCATTCAAACCATGCTGACGTCGATGAATAATGGCAAACAAACCACGGAAAACTGGGAACCACTGTTACGGGAATCTCCGGCGGCAGAAATGTCGGCTTTACTGGCTGCGCTGGACGGCCATTTTGTCGAGCCCGGTAAAGGGAATGATCCGATTCGCACACCATCGGCTTTACCTACGGGGCGTAATTTCTATGCCCTGGATGATAGTTTGATTCCATCTCGGTTAGGCTACAAAGTGGGCATTGCTTTAGCTGAAAAAGCCCGTGCTGAGTCGCCAGCTAATGCTAAACAGGACAGTGATGCTTTAGTGTTATGGGCCTCGGATGTGGTGCGTGATGAAGGCGCGATGATCGCCTTTGCCTACGATATGTTAGGTGTAAAACCGACCTGGAATAGCCGTGGGATTTTTAGCGGATTAGAGCGTTTAGATCTGAGCTCTACAGACTCTACTTCAAACCCGCCGCGTATTCGTCGGGATATGTTACTGACCACATCGGGTTTATTTCGTGATTTGTATGGTTCGCAGTTAGTGTGGTTGGAGCAGGCAGTCTTAATGGCTTTGGATGCCTCTTCGGGACTGATTCGCCATGATTATCCTGCTTTAACATTATCTTTAGATGCTGCCCTGGAACGTTTGCAGGTAAAAGAAAAGCCGGGTTTCGAATCTTTGGAGCAGAATCAAGTAGCCGCTCGTTGGGTGGCAGATGCCAGTGCGGCATTACGAGCGGGGATATCTGAACAAGAAGCCGGGTTGACAGCGAGTTACCGTATTTTTGGCGCACCTCCCGGCGCGTATGGCGCGGGAGTGAATCGTTTGGTGGAGCGTTCAGGCGCTTGGGAAAATCGTGAACAAGTCGCGGAAACGTATATTCATCGCATGGGCCATGCTTATGGCGCAGAGCTGGACGGCGAGGCACAGCAGGCCCTGTTTCAACAGCGGTTAAAACATGTCGGCCAAACCTATTTGGGGCGAGGCAGCAATTTGTATGGCGTCATGGATAACAATGATGCCTTTGATTATCTGGGGGGACTGAGTTTAGCCATTGAAACCAGCCGTGGTCAGGCGCCGAATAATTATATTCTGGCACATAGTGATAGTAGTGATTTACGGGTCGAGCCCTTACAAAGTGTGTTGTTGAGCGAATTACGAGGCCGCTACTTGAATCCTCAGTGGCTTAAACCTCTGATGAATGAAGGTTATGCTGGCGCGCGTACCATGGGCAGTGAGTTTTTAGAGTATCTATGGGGCTGGCAGGTGACCAATCCCGGTATTGTGAAAAGCTGGGTATGGGATGAAGTCAAACGTGTGTATGTCGATGATGGTCTGGATCTCGGCTTAGATGAGTTCCTTGAACAAGACCACAATGTGCATGTGAAAAGCAATATGCTGGCGATTATGCTGGTCGCGGCATATAAAGGCTTCTGGCAGGCAGATGAGTCAACCTTACACGATCTGGCACAGCAGTTTACCGATCTGATTGCAGCAAATGGCCTGCCGGGAAGTGGTCATACCGCGCCGACACATCCGATGTATGTCTGGTTGAATGATTATTTAGACGCGGAGCACCAACAGCAATTAGCTGAGATGTTAAACGCCGCAAAAATGCCAGAAGCGGATTTGCCTAATGCGCCAAGCCATATTGCTGAGGTCACTGAGCAAACAGCGACTCAGGCTGAGCAACAACAAACAAATTCATCTGAGGAACAACAGCAAGAACAAAACCAGCAACAACGTTTCTGGCTGTATTTGATATTAGGTCTGGTGATGTTATTGGTACTGGTCGGTATCGCAAAAGGGGCGCGTGCACCTGCTTCAAAGGCTAAGGAGTAAGTTATGTTGAGTTCACAGTCGATAGGTGTGATGCATCACTTAGTGGGGTTTTTACTGGAACCGGTCATTTGGGCGCTGATGTTGTTTGCTGCCTTAAGCGTTATAGATATTGGTATTGCACTGGCCGAGCGTTTTTCTGGTTTAAAAAAGTGGCAACAGTCTGGTCAAACTGACGCGTTTGAAACCTTAGCGTTTAAACGTATCGAACGTAGCGACTTTTTAGCGAGAATTGCTCCGATGCTGGGATTGATGGGAACGCTTATTCCTCTTGGCCCCGGCTTATCAGCCTTGGGTAATGGCGAATTAAGTATTTTAACCACCGCGATGAGTGTGGCATTCGATACTACGGTGTTGGGTTTGTTTGTCGGCATTATCGGTTTTGTTTTAGGGCGATTGAGACGACGTTGGTATGACGAGGTGTTGACTTCAATGGAACAGGCTCATGGCTAGACGTTGGCGCAACAGTCGTTTTGATGGCAATGATGATGAGCCATTAGGCCCTATGGCCAATCTACTAGACTTAATGTTGGTGTTTGCCTGCGGCTTGATCGCGGCATTGATTTCAATGAGCAGTCAGTTACAAGACCATTTCCAGTCAGAGAACAGTCAGGCAGATCATGCTTTGACAGAATTACAGTCGATGAAAGAGTTACCGCAGATGCCGGAGGGAATGCAGGGTGGGGCTGATGGATATGAGTCTGTTGGCCAAGTTTATCGCGATCCGAAAACCGGCAAGCTCATTATGATTGGGCAATGAGTTTACTCATACGTTAATGCTGGTTCAGGCATGATAGCTGGAGTACTGTCCATATAAGTGAGATAGCTCGACCAGATTTCATGTGTTCTTATCTCAGTCAGTTTTATCTGACAGCCAAGCGACATGGCAACACGAATAGTGCCGTCCATCCAAATGATGTAAATGCTGTCACAATAAGCTTTTTTATAAGCCTCCCAGGCGGCTTGCCCTGTTTCAATCGCTTCTATGACTTGAGTTTCATCGTGATAACGTTGTTTTGCTGCTGCCAGATAATGTTTCATGATGTCCTGTTTTTGCTGAAGTTCTTCATTAAGACACGCATTAATTTCCAGTGTGGTAAAGGCTGATGCGCAGTCAGTTTCTGTATGAGCAAAAACAGGGAAACTAATGAATAAAGTTAGCAACACGAACAGACGACTTAACATGATTGATCCTTTAAAACTCAGGGCACGTTGGAATCTCACACTGACCGCCAGGCACTGATCGTTGTCCGATAATTTCTTGCAGACTGTCTTTTAAATTGTCATCGTCAGGAGCTATTCTGGTGGCGCAGACGATGGCACGAGTCGCCGCAAACCGGCAATTATTTTTCATTAATGCATAGCTCAGATTATTCCATGCCTGAGCGTTTTCCGGGGCAACTCTTATGGCATTCTCAAAAGCTAATTCAGCTTCCTTGTAATGTCCAGCTTTGAACTCGGCATTACCCAGAGCCATATGAGATAAGGTCTGCTCTGGCCATTGCTGTGTGGCGGTTTTATGTGCCAACAAGGCATTCTTATCTTGCCCTACTTGCATTAGAGCATCGGCTGCACGGGTATAACTAAGAAGATTGGCGGTGACAGGGACTTCAGTGGGTTTTACGAAAACATAGGCCCAGTAGTTGCCTCTTTGCCAGGTACGTTCGAAGGTTTGAAAACTTACCTGATGTCTTTTTTCGGTGCCTGAACGCAAGATAAGTAATTGATTGTCTAATTCATAACCAATAACCACGGCGTAATGCCACACGGGATACCAGTTTAGGCCCAGGTTTTGAAAAACCAATACAGGTCTGCCCGAGTTAACTTCTTCAATGATGGCTTTGATATCAGAATTGAGTTTATATGGCATCAGCTGATAGCTACGTGCCGTTGCTATCATTTCCACCTGTAAGCTGCCTTTTTTCTCAGGTAGATAGACTTTGGCCGTTAAATCCTGAGGAACTACATCAATACCTTCGGACGTTAATATGGTCGCCAGTGCTGCAGGCCCACATTGGTATTCTTCCTGAGGAAAAAAGGCTGTTTCTGTGAGTTCGTGTTGTAGTGGAATGTTAGCAGGTGGTGAATTCAGTAAATCTTTGGTTTGTGGTGCACTGGCACAAGCAGATAAGAAAAGCAGAATAAAAAAAACGCCAGAAAGTCTGGCGTTTTTGAATTCACTAAAAAATGATTGTTTAGTGATTAATATCATGTACAAATCCAAATACGTCGGTTGCACCTAGCATATCAGTAATCACTAAAACGATAAATACAACGAGAATGGCTCCAATAATGCCACTACCAGCAGGCATTTCATCAAAGTTTTTTGCTAATTGTGCCAGTTCCTGATCGCTCATTTGATTGATACGTGCTTTCGCATCATTCAGATCAACGCCCATAGATAATAATTGTTGTTTGACTTCCTGGCGGTCAAGTTGTTTTAACACTTCTTGTTTTGTGATGTCACTTTGAGATTGAGTAATAAGTTGTTGATTATCGATCATTGCTGCATGAACAGGTGCCATGTAGATACTCAAAAAAGCCATGATTGATAAAACCGGAATGACTTTGTTCAAACGTCTAAAAAAATCCATATGTCTTACTCCTCATTAATTTTATGGTGTTAATGACTACCCGAGGCAATCAAGAACCCGATTCAAAATAACACAAATAAGATTGTGTGCAAGGCAATAAGCCTATTCAAGTGCCCATCCCCATTTTTTTCGAAGGACATTTGGCTTTACGTAACCATAGGTTAAAGTAGTGTTTTTCTCATCGTTATCCGGAGTGTTTATGTCCTCAGCATTTGTTTTGCCAGAACCTTGGCAGCATGCCTTAAAGACTTACCCAGAGTTGCTTAATGAAGCACCAAAAGTGTTAGCGGCAAGTGATTATGTGAATCACTGGGGGCAGAGACAGGAAACGATGCTGATGCAGTTGCTTGAATCACAACAACTGCAAAAAAAGCTTTCTCAGGAGGAGATTGCTCAGCAGCTGGCTTCCATGCTGCAAGACGTCACAACTGAGGAGCAGTTACATCAGAAATTACGTCATTTCCGGCAATGGATGATGGTACGCATTATCTGGCGAGACTTGGCCGGTTTGGCTGATTTAGCCGAGACCATGGCAGATCTTTCGACGATGGCAGATGTCTGTATCCAACAGACATTGGACATCCTATATCATTGGCAAGTTGAAATTAATGGCGTGCCCCGAGGGCCTGATGGTCAAGAACAACAGATGATTGTGCTGGGGATGGGTAAGCTGGGGGCGGGAGAGCTGAATCTGTCATCCGATATTGATCTTATCTTCACTTATCCAGAAGAAGGGGAAACCGAAGGCGGCAGAAAACCGCTAAGCAATAGTGAGTTTTTTGTTCGCTTAGGACGAAAATTAATTCAGGCGCTGGATAACCAGACCGTCGATGGTTTTGTCTTTCGTGTGGATATGCGGTTACGCCCCTTTGGCGAAAGTGGTGCCTTGGTCTCGAGTTTTGATGCGATGGAAGAGTATTACCAGACTCAAGGGCGAGAGTGGGAACGCTACGCCATGATTAAAGCCCGGGCTATCACTGGCAATGAAGCCGATAAAAAAGCCCTTTCAGATATGTTGCGTCCCTTTGTTTATCGGCGTTATTTAGACTACGGCATGTTTGACTCATTACGTGAAATGAAGTCAATGATTGCTGGACAAATGCATCACCGTGGCATGGACGACAATATCAAATTGGGCGCAGGAGGTATCCGTGAAGTTGAATTTATTGGCCAGGTTTTTCAGCTAATTTATGGCGGGCGTGATCGACCCCTGCAACAACGACCTATTCTGACCATTCTCGATTTATTAGCGGACAGAAAATTATTGTCCATTTATGCGGTAAGCCAGTTAAAACGTGCTTATGAATTTCTGCGCAGAACAGAGCATCGTATTCAGGCCTGGGCCGATCAGCAAACCCATATTTTGCCCAGTGATGACCCATCAAGAAACCGACTTGCGCAAAGTATGGGGTTTGAAGATTGGAGAAGTTTTTATTCAGTACTCAAAGACTATCGGCAACAGATACAAGAGCATTTTGACCAGTTGCTGACGGCGCCACAAGCCGGCGATGATGGCGCTGGGATAAAGATTTCTTTGTTCAATGCTCAGCCTGAAGAAAAGTTATCGTTTATTGAACAATGTGGTTACGACGACCCTGCTGAAATACTGGCCGTTGTCGATAAATTACTTGATCTGCATATCTGCCGAAATTTGAGTCAAACCGGCAGGCAACGGCTGGAAAAATTATTGCCGCTGTTATTGCAAGCAACAGGTAATGTCGAGAATGCTGATGCGTGTTTGCCACGCTTAATTCCATTGATGGAATCCATTATGCGTCGCAGTGCCTATATGGCGCTATTAGTAGAAAACCCGATGGCATTATCGCAACTGGTCAAGCTCTGTGCTGCTAGTCCGCTAATCAGTACCCAGTTGGCAAAATACCCTGTGTTGCTGGATGAGCTGCTCGATCCTCGCTCTCTTTATGAAGTCCCCGAAAAAGAAGAGCTAAAAATACAGTTACTGCAGTTTTTATCATCTGTTGATGCCGATGATTTAGAGCAATTAATGAATCGTCTGCGTGAGTTTCGTCAGATTGCCACTCTACACGTGGCTGCCGCGGATGTGACTGGCGTGTTGCCTCTGATGGGGGTCGGTGATCAATTAACAGAACTTGCAGAACTTCTTCTGGAGCAAGTGTGGCGCATCGCTTGGGAACACTTGGTTGCTAAGCATGGTTATCCACCTGTTACCGATAATGATGATCCTCAGCAGTGCGGTTTTACCATTCTTGCTTATGGTAAGTTGGGGGGGCTGGAGCTTGGTTATGGTTCTGATCTCGATCTTGTCTTTATTTTTGATGATGAGCAGGAAGGCATGACCAATGGTGAGCGGCCAGTTGATTTAATAGTGTTTTATACCCGATTGGCTCAACGCATGATCCACCTTCTAAATACGGTGACTCCCGGCGGCATTCTTTATGAAGTGGATATGCGTTTGCGGCCGAGTGGTGCATCTGGCTTATTAGTCAGCCCATTATCAGGGTTTACCGAGTATCAGCAAAAAGAAGCATGGACCTGGGAACATCAGGCGCTGGTGCGGGCGCGCAACGTGATTGGAGACCGTCAACTTGCGCAAAAAGTGACGGATGTTCGTCAAGATATACTGGCGAGACCCCGCGACGAAGCGATGCTGGCGGAGCAAGTCAGAGAGATGCGTGCGAAAATGCGTCAGCAACTGGATAAGAGTGATAGCCAACTATTTGATCTAAAACAGGGTAAAGGTGGTATCACTGATATCGAATTTATGGTGCAATATGCAGTATTGGCATGGTCAATGGACTTGCCTGAATTACTCGTTTACACCGATAATATTAGGATTTTGGAGGCGCTAGTCGCTTCCGGAAAGCTTAAACCCGCTGAAGGGGAAATGTTGGCAGACGCCTATCGTTATTATCGGAACGAAGCCAACCACTGTGTTTTACAGGATAGACCCACATTAATGTCAGTAACTCAGTTACAAGACTTTCCGCAGCAGGTTGTGCAGATTTGGCAGCGCTGGTTAGGTGATAACGCCTGAAATCAGACTCAGATTAATCAATGAACTTGGAATAAAGCATATGGCAGTAGCAACAATGGCAGATCGTGATGGCGTTATCTGGCTCGACGGTGAATTAGTACCGTGGCGTGAGGCCAAAGTCCACGTCCTGACACATACTCTTCATTACGGCATGGGCGTATTCGAAGGGGTGCGTGCTTATAAAACAGAACAAGGCACGGCTATCTTCCGTATGCAGGAGCACACTGATCGTCTTTTCCGCAGTGCCAAAATTTTAGGCATGGGCATGCCATTTGATAAGGAAACGATCAACGAAGCTCAACGTACTGTGGTTCGTGAAAATAATTTAGATTCAGCTTATATCAGACCGATGTGTTTCTATGGTTCAGAAGGCATGGGTATCCGTGCTGATAATCTGAACACACACGTCATGGTTGCCGCATGGCACTGGGGCGCTTACCTCGGTGAAGAAAATATGACAAAAGGTATTCGCATCAGAACCTCATCGTTCACGCGTCATCATGTCAATATCACTATGTGTAAAGCAAAAGCCAACGGTAACTACATGAACTCAATGATGGCGCTGCAAGAAGCGGTCAGTTGCGGTTATGACGAAGCGTTGTTGTTAGATACACAAGGCTTTGTGTGTGAAGGTAGTGGTGAAAACTTCTTCATGGTGCGTGATGGGGTTTTATATACACCTGAACTCACATCTGCGTTGGAAGGTATCACCCGTGAAACAGTCATGACGCTGGCACGTGATATTGGCCTGAAAGTCGTTGAGAAACGTATCACTCGTGATGAAGTGTATATCGCTGACGAAGCCTTCTTCACAGGTACAGCGGCTGAAGTCACTCCTATCAGAGAATTGGATAACCGTCCGATTGGTGAGGGTACACGTGGTCCTATCACTGAAAAACTTCAGGCAATGTATTTTGACCAGGTTTATGGTCGCAGTGATGTATACAAAAACTGGAACACATTAGTTCGATAACTTAGGACTATTCGCTTGAGCAGCGAGGTTCAGGCTGGCAACAAAAGAGGTATATAAGTACATGGCAGGTCATAGTAAGTGGGCAAATATTCAGCATAGAAAAGGTGCGCAGGATGCCAAGCGTGGCAAACTCTTCACTAAGCTGATTCGTGAAATTACTGTTGCAGCCAAAATGGGCGGCAGTGATCCAGCAGCAAACCCACGATTACGTGCTGCAATCGATAAAGCGCTCGGCGCGAACATGACAAAAGATGTTATCGAGCGTGCAACAAAACGCGGTGCCGGTGAACTGGAAGGCGTTAACTATGAAGAAATTCGTTACGAGGGTTACGGCCCTAATGGCACCGCGATTATGGTTGATTGTATGACCGATAACCGTAACCGCACTGTTGCCGCTGTACGTAATGTTTTCACCAAGCGTGGCGGCAATATGGGAACGGATGGTTGCGTCGCTTTTCTGTTCAACAAAAAAGGCATTATTTCACTGGCCAGTGGCACTGATGAAGACGCGGTGATGGAAGTCGCGCTTGAAGCTGGCGCTGAAGACATTGTGACCAATGATGATGGTTCTATCGATGTATTCACTACTCCAGAAGATTATGCTGCTGTAAGAGATGCGCTAGATGCGGCTGAATTGCCAGTGGAATCAGCACAGGTAACCATGCATCCTGATACCACTGTCAGTCTGGATGTCGATGATGCCCAAAAAGCCATCAATATGATCGAAGCATTTGAAGATCTGGATGATGTGCAGGAAGTGTATTCCAACGCGGACTTTTCTGATGAGGTCATGGCTCAGCTGAATAGCTGATGTCATAAGGTATGCCACGTATCCTGGGGATTGATCCTGGTTCAAGAAAAACCGGTTTTGGCATTATCGAAATTGATGGAAAAAAAATAAAACACGTCATCAACGGCCGTCTAATGGTCGGTGATGGCGAGTTTGCCGATAGATTAAGGCAAATTTTTGAAGGTTTAACGGATCTGATTGAACGTTATCAACCCGATATGATGGCGATTGAAAAAGTCTTTTTACATAAAAACGCCGATTCTGCTTTAAAACTGGGGCAGGCCCGTGGCGCGGCTATCTGTGCGGCGGTAAGTCAGCAATTGACCGTGTCAGAATATACGGCGACCCAAATAAAAAAAGCCGTGGTCGGCAATGGCCATGCAAATAAAGCACAAATTCAATATATGATGTCGGTGATTTTGAGTTTACCTGAATCACCCGAAGAGGATGCGGCCGATGCTTTGGCCTGCGCTCTTACACATGCACATCACTCTGCTATTGGTGGTAGCCAGAGTAAATTACCAGCGGGTATGCGCACCACTCGGCGCGGAGGAAGATATAGTCGATGATTGGACGTTTGCGGGGCATTATTATTGAAAAGCAGCCACCAGAACTTGTTCTGGATGTGCATGGCGTTGGTTATGAGTTATCAGCACCCATGTCGACCTTCTTTAATTTACCCGCAGTGAATGAAGAAGTGATGCTTTTCACCCATATGGTGGTGAGAGAGGATGCTCAGCTTTTATATGCCTTCGCGACTGAACGTGAACGTTTACTTTTCAGAAGTCTATTGAAAGTCAACGGGGTGGGTGCCAAGCTGGCCTTAACGATTCTTTCTGGCAGTGATGTGGATACTTTTGCCCGTAGCGTGCAGGAGGGGGATACCGCCAGTCTCACCCGTTTACCTGGCGTAGGTAAAAAAACAGCCGAAAGATTGATTGTCGAAATGCGTGACCGACTTAAAGAAGTCAGCTCAGCTATGGGCATTGATACCATTGTTTCGGAAATGCCAATGACAACAGCCGGTGCTAAAAGCGAAGCGATTGAAGCGCTGGTGGCACTGGGTTATAAACCTAACGAAGCCGATAAAATGATACGCAGCTTCGATAGTGAAGGTATGACGACCGAACAAATCATCCGCCAAGCATTACAGAGAAACTGACATGGAAGAACGGTTTATCTCTCCACAGAGCAATAACGATGAAGAACGTATTGATCGTGCAATTCGTCCGATTACGCTTGAGGATTATATTGGTCAACCGGTTGTCCGTGAGCAGATGGACTTGTTTATTTCAGCGGCTAAACAGCGAAAAGAGGCACTTGATCACACCTTGATTTTTGGGCCGCCCGGATTAGGTAAAACGACTCTGGCGAATATTATTGCCAATGAAATGGGGGTCAATCTACGCCAAACATCGGGGCCTGTTCTGGAGAGACCCGGCGATTTGGCTGCCTTATTGACTAACCTCGAACCTAATGATGTTTTGTTCGTTGATGAGATTCACCGACTGAGTCCTATCGTTGAGGAAGTGCTTTATCCGGCGATGGAAGACTACCAAATCGATATCATGATTGGTGAAGGCCCTGCTGCTCGTTCTATCAAGCTGGACTTGGAACCTTTCACGCTGGTGGGGGCTACCACTCGGGCAGGCTCGCTCACTTCACCTTTACGCGATCGCTTTGGGATTGTTCAACGGCTGGAGTTCTACAATACACAGGATTTAAGTACGATTGTTGAACGAAGTGCCCGGATATTGAATGTAAAGTTAGATGCCAGTGGTGCTCATGAAGTAGCACGACGTTCACGCGGTACACCGCGTATAGCTAATCGTTTGCTGCGCCGTGTTCGAGATTATGCTGAGGTGCGTTTTAACGGCGAGGTGACAGCGGAAATTGCCAGACAGGCACTGGACTTACTTGATGTCGATAATTATGGCTTCGATATGTTAGACCGGAAATTACTGCTGGCGATTATTGAGAAGTTTGAAGGCGGGCCTGTAGGTTTAGATAACCTGGCGGCGGCCATTGGTGAAGAACGTGGCACGATAGAAGATGTACTTGAGCCATACTTGATTCAGGAAGGCTTTATTATGCGCACTCCACGTGGTCGTGTCGCGACCAAGCGTGCCTGGCTGCACCTGGGATTAAGTCCTGATCTGACATTGGACGGCCAATAATTTTATGCAAGAATTTGTTTGGCCAATCCGGGTTTATTATGAAGATACCGATAGTGGCGGAGTCGTGTATCATTCGCAATACGTGAACTTTATGGAACGGGCAAGAACGGAGTGGTTAAGAGCGTTAGGCGTTGAGCAGAGTACACTCAGACAACAACAAGGTTTGTTGTTTGCTGTGCATTCAATGCAGATTAATTATCGGCGTCCTGCTGTATT
The DNA here is from genome assembly GCF_056859315.1 of Methylophaga sp. F-2. Classification (NCBI taxonomy): domain Bacteria; kingdom Pseudomonadati; phylum Pseudomonadota; class Gammaproteobacteria; order Thiotrichales; family Piscirickettsiaceae; genus Methylophaga; species Methylophaga sp. F-2. Next base: position 7,696 of record NZ_JBSXOF010000021.1, on the reverse strand, counting down.
TAATGACCTCTTACAAGTCATCTCCCGTCTGCAGAAAAGATCCGGTGCCAGTATTGTTTTTGAGCAAAGTATCTATCGCGGTGAGGAACTGTTGTGTGATGCTTTGGTCAGAGTTGCGAGTCTTAATGCAGAGACATTTCGCCCCAAACCCATACCTAATTTTATTTTGACGGAGTTGCATAGTGACTGCTGATCTATCGATTATCACCTTAATCGCTGAAGCTAGTTTGATTGTTAAACTGGTGATGCTGGTGTTATTAATGATTTCATTTTATTCGTGGCTGATTATTTTTCGTAAGCGAAGCGAGTTGGCAAAAGCAAAACGCGACGCGGATAATTTTGAAGATAAATTCTGGTCTGGCAACGAGCTGAATCGACTCTATGAAGACATTTCCTCACGACCACACACCAGCCGGGGCATGGAAGGTATCTTTGAAGTCGGTTTTAAAGAATTTGTCCGCTTAAAGAAAACCTCAACAGATAGTAACTATGTACTTGAAGGCGCCCAGCGTGTGATGCGAATTTCGCTGGCCAGAGAAATTGACCAATTAGAAACCTCACTGCCATTTCTGGCAACAGCAGGTTCTACCAGTCCTTATATCGGTTTGTTTGGTACGGTTTGGGGGATTATGAATTCTTTCCGTGCATTAGGTAATGTACAGCAGGCAACGTTATCTATGGTTGCGCCGGGGATTTCAGAAGCTTTGATCGCTACCGCAATGGGTCTGTTTGCTGCTATTCCAGCCGTTATTGCCTATAACCGTTACTCCAACGAAGTGGAGCGTTTAATCAATCGCTACGATACTTTCCTGGAAGAGTTTTCTTCTATTTTACAGCGTCAACATAGTTAGCCCCGAGGTTAGGTCATGGCTGTACATTCAAACAGACGACAACGACGCAAGGCGATGAGCGACATTAATGTCGTGCCCTATATCGACGTCATGCTGGTGTTATTAATCATCTTTATGATCACTGCCCCCATGTTGACTCAGGGGGTTCAGGTTGAGTTACCACAGGCAGATGCAAACCCCGTTGACTCACCAGAAAATACAGAGCCTTTTGTTGTTTCTGTTGATGCGGAAGGTAACTTTTATGCGGCTGTAGGCGACAAGCAAGATGAAGCTGTTGGGCCAGAAAGATTGATGGCAATAACCAGCGCAGTCTTGAGTCGTAACCCCAAAACACCAGTGATGGTAAAAGGCGATAGTGCAGCGAGTTATGGGAATGTGGTTTCTGCAATGGCGCTGTTGCAAAAAGCGGGTGCGCCGAGTGTTGGCCTGATTACCCAACAGCCAGAATCAACCGAGAACGCTCAGTAATATTATGAAACACAATATCGTCGACAATCTTTTTGCTGGCGCATCATCTCTGGTGTTACATGTCGTGCTTTTCGCCATGTTCATCATTGGTATGGATTTGACTTCAACGCCAAAACCATTAGCACAGGAACCACAAAAAGAAATTGTTCAGGCAACCGTGTTAGATGAAAACCTGGTCGAGCAGGAAGTTGCTCGTCTGGAGAAGCTTGAGCAAGATAAGAAAAACGCTGAGCAGGAACGTCAGCAAAAAGTGCAGGAGCAGTTGGAAGAAACACAAAAAGAACTTGCCCGTAAGGAGCAGGAATATCAGGACATGGAAGAACGCTCTCGTATCGAAGCAGAACAGAGAGCGAAGGCTGCAGAAGAAGAAAAACAGCGTATTGCCGATCTAGCCAAACAAAGAGAAGCGGAAGAACAAAAACGTCTGGAAGCAGAAAAACAAAGAAAACTGGAAGAAGAACGTAAACAAAAAGCTGAAGCTGAGCGTAAACAGGCTGAACTTGAAAAACAAAAAGTAGAAGCCGAGAAAAAACGCTTAGAGGAAGAAAAGCGCAAAGCTGAAGCTGAGAAAAAGCTTATAGAAGAAGAAAAACAAAAAGCGGCGGCAGAGAAAAAACGGTTAGAAGAAGAGAAGCGTAAAGCAGAAGAAGCCAAACAAAAGGCCGAAGCTGAGAAGAAACGTTTAGAGGAAGAAAAACGCAAAGCCGAAGCTGAAGCCAAACGTAAAGCAGAAGAAGCGAAACGTAAGGCCGAAGAGGAAGCTCGTAGAAAAGCTGCCGAGTCTGATCTTCAGCGCCAGCTTGAGCAGGAACAGCAAGAGCGTGAAGCACGCCGGGTAAAAGGTGTTGTCGATCAATACAGTCTGATGATTCAACAACGTGTAAAACGTTATTGGTTAAGGCCGGCTAATGTTCAATCTGGACTCCAATGTACAGTACAAGTGTCACTGTTACCTGGTGGTGATGTTAAGAATGTAAAAATTGTTAAAAGTAGTGGCAATGCAGTCTTTGATCGATCTGCTGAGTCAGCTGTATATAAAGCAGCGCCGCTACCGCAGCCTTCAGATCCAAAAGCTGCAGCAGCATTACGAGATTTTCAATTTATCTTTAAACCCGAATAGAGGATGGATGCGATGTTCACACGTTGGTTAAAAACAGTCGCGCTATTAATGTTTTTCGTGCCATGGCCGGCACATGCGTTATTAACAATCGAAATTACAGGCGGTTCGGAAGCGGCATTACCTATTGCTGTCGTACCCTTTGGCAATGAGGGCTTCGCGCCGCCGGAAGATATCTCCAGCATTATCAGTAATGATCTGAAAAGTAGTGGTCGCTTCGCACCATTAAAACAGAGCGAGTTAATTTCGCAGCCACATGAAGGCCAACAGGTGAACTTTGCGGATTGGCGGTTATTACGTTCTGAAGGCTTATTGATCGGTAAGGTTAGCAGCCAGGATGGAGAAAACTATCAAGTACAATTCCAATTGTACGACGTATACAAATCACAGCAACTGGTAGGTAAACGCTATAATGTGCCCGCGTCCGGTATGCGTAATCTTGCACATCAAATCGCCGATATTGTCTATGAAACCCTGACTGGTGAAAAAGGTGTCTTCTCGACACGTCTGGCCTTTGTGACAGAAATTAAGAATGCAGATGGTAGTAAGCGTTATGCCTTACAAATTTCTGATGCCGATGGTGCAAGCCCAAGAACGGTGCTGCAATCAAGACAACCTATCATGTCGCCAAGTTGGGCACCTGATGGTGATCGTCTGGCTTATGTGACTTTTGAAAATGCAAAATCTGAGATTTTTGTGCAAGAACTCAGCACGGGTAAAAGACAATCAGTCGCTTCTTTCCGTGGTTTGAACAGTGCGCCAGCTTGGTCACCTGATGGCAAAAAATTAGCGGTTACCTTATCAAAAAACGGTAACCCGGAAATTTATGTCTTAGAATTAAGCACTGGAAAATTGTCGCGTGTGACACACAATTCACAAGCAATTGATACTGAAGCAGTATGGATGCCAAATGGTCGTGAGATTTTATTTACCTCTGACCGTGGTGGCAGACCACAAATTTATAAAGTGAATGCAGATGGTGGACGTGCTGAACGCGTTACCTTTGAAGGCAACTATAATGCCTCTGCAGATATTTCTCCTGATGGACGCATGATGACAATGGTGCATGGCGTTAACGGTAAGTTTCATATTGCCGTGCAGGATCTAGAGACAGGCGCGGTTCAGGTGTTAACTGAAACGCGAGCTGATGAGTCCCCGAGCTTTGCGCCAAACGGCCGCATGATTTTATATGCAACCGAGCAAAAAGGCAGAGGTGTATTAGCGGCAGTGTCCGTTGATGGCCGAATTAAACAACGCCTGGGAGAATCAGGTAGTGCGGTACGTGAACCGGCATGGTCGCCTTTTAAAAAGTAAGTGATAGGAGTCAATTAAATGAAAAAATTAAAATTGTTTGCGGTCTTAGTTCCATTGCTATGGTTAGCTGCTTGTAGTTCAACACCCAATAAAGGTATGAATGAAGGTGATGTGGCTGTAGAGGATCTAAGTGCACAAACATCAGGAGTTAATGGACAAGGTAATGCTGACGGTAGTGAGTACGGCTCAGAAACTCAGGTTGTTGTGGGTGAAGATGGCTACCAAGGTAATGAGTTGAATGATCCTTCAAATCCATTATCTAACCGTGTGGTTTATTTTGAATATGACAGTGCGAATGTTCGCCAGGAAGATCAGGCAACATTGCAAGCACATGCTGCTTATTTAGCGAAACACCCTAATGTGACAGTCAGATTAGAAGGTCATACTGACGAACGTGGTTCGCGTGAATATAACCTTGCATTAGGTGAACGCCGTGCTTTATCTATTCGTCAAATTTTAATGTTACAAGGTGCTGACATCAGTCAATTCCAGGTAACAAGTTTTGGTGAAGAAAGACCAGCAGTTGATGGTTCTGATGAATCTGCCTGGGCGCAAAACCGTCGTGTAGAAATTGTTTATTTAGGTCGATAGAAAAATGCAGATTAACGGCAAAAAAAAATTCATTTGTGCCGTGATTCTGGCTGTTACTCTGCCCAATATTAGTTGGGCAGAGACAGAGCCACTTCAGCAGCGTGTAGAAAGGCTGGAGCGAATCATTCAAGGCCAGGGGCTGATGAACCTGATAACTCGTGTTGATCAGTTACAAAATGAAATTCAACGTCTTAATGGTGACAATGAAACATTAAGGCATGAGCTAGAGCAAGCGCAAAAACGTCAGAAAGAAATGTATATTGACTTAGACGAGCGCATGCAAAAATTAGAAACCAACGCCTCTACGGATGCGAGTAATTCAGTAAGCAGTGATGAGCCAGCAGATACTTCAATGGCGAATGCTGGTATTAATGAAACAACGGATGAGCCATCTCCCACTGATGCAGCGCCAGTCGCTGTTGAAAATGGTGAGGCCGCCTATCAAGCTGCACTGCAAACGCTGCGAAGCGGTCAATACCAACAGGCAATTGATGCCTTAGCAAAATTCCCTGAACAATATCCGGGCAGTGTGTATTTACCTAATGCCTATTATTGGCAAGGTGAAGCAAAATATGTGTTAAGACAGTTTGCTGATGCGGCTGCGCTTTTCCAAATCGTTATTGATGAATATCCTACAAGCTCAAAAGTAGCAGATGCGCTTTTGAAAAGAGGGTTTAGCGAACAGGAAATGGGGGATAGCCAACGAGCTGAAGCTACGTTGAATCAAGTAGTAGAAAAGTACCCAAATAGTTCTGCAGCCAGACTCGCAAAAGCCAGGTTAGAACGTATCAATCAGCAAGCTAATTAAGACAGTGAGCCGGTAATTTTATGGCGCAATGTCGTATAACGGAAATTTTTTATTCTCTACAGGGTGAGTCCCGTACAGTGGGACTGCCGACTGTGTTTGTGAGGCTGACAGGCTGTCCGCTTCGCTGTGGTTATTGTGATACTGAGTATGCATTTCATGGCGGAGAAAAGATGGACCTCGATGAGATTGTGGCCAAAGTCGCTGCGTTTAATCCTCGATATGTCTGTGTGACAGGTGGTGAACCACTCGCTCAGCCCAACTGTATACCTCTATTAACGGCATTGTGTGATCGTGGTTATGAGGTGTCATTAGAAACCAGTGGGGCTATGGATATAAGTAAAGTGGATAAACGTGTCAGCCGCGTTATGGACCTGAAAACACCAGGCTCAGGCGAAGAAAGTAAAAATCGTTATGAGAATATCGAACTATTAAATACTCACGATCAGCTTAAATTTGTGGTTTGTCATCGTGATGATTATGACTGGGCAAAAGAGAAATTACAGCAGCATCAGCTAAATGAACGATGTGAAGTATTGTTTTCCCCTATTCACGGGCAGTTACAACCAGCTGAGCTTGCTGAGTGGGTTGTTGAAGACAATTTACCCGTAAGAATGCAAATACAGATGCACAAATATCTATGGGGTGAGGAGAAAGGACGTTGAAAAAAGCCGTCATTCTTTTATCCGGTGGACTTGACTCTGCGACTGTGCTGGCGATTGCCCAGCAGCAGGGATATAAATGTTTCACGATGAGCTTTGATTATGGTCAACGCCATCGAGCAGAATTACACGCCTCAGCCAAACTTGCTGAAGCCATGGGTGTTACTAAACATAAAGTTATCAATATTGATCTCACTGCCATTGGTGGTTCAGCACTGACGGATTCGTCCATAGCTGTTCCACAACAGCACGAAGAAGGCATTCCTATTACCTATGTGCCAGCACGAAATACAGTATTTTTATCAATTGCATTAGGATGGGCAGAGGTTTTAGAAGCGGATGCCATTTTTGTTGGTGTCAATGCAGTAGATTATTCTGGCTATCCGGATTGTCGTCCTGAATACATTGCTGCTTTTGAGACGATGGCCAATTTAGCAACAAAAACGGGTGTGGAAGGTCATAAGTTAACGATAGAGACTCCACTAATAGACTTAAGTAAGCAGGCCATTATTGAAAAAGGTATTTCCTTAGGCGTGGATTACAGTCTCACGGTGTCATGCTATCAAGCTGATAATGAAGGCCGGGCGTGTGGTGAATGTGATTCTTGCCGATTCCGCAAAGAAGGTTTCAGGCAAGCAGGCATAACTGATCCAACACCTTATCAAGACTGATCTAAGGTTAATTCAGCTTCTATTTCAGTTGCTGATTCAATCTCAAATGTTTTGAAACGTTTAAACGCTGTTAATAAATCACTTCTGGCCTGTTCGTTCTCCAATAGAAAATAGTTCTCTACGGCGCTCACAATATTGCTCATGAGATGGTTTCTTTCATCCATATACAATAATGCCTGAGCAACATGTTGATGATCATGGCCTGTTTCGAGCATTAATTCGGCGTTATTTAAAGCGGTTTTTAGTGTCGCTTCATCAGGTTTAGCAATGCTGATCATAGACACCTCACAATTAATTTAAAAAAAATACGCCAAAAGGGTTGTCATTTATTTAGAAAACGGTATTATATGCCGCTTGGTTTGGGCCGTTAGCTCAGTTGGTAGAGCACCGGACTTTTAATCCGATGGTCCTGCGTTCGAGTCGCAGACGGCCCACCACAAATTCAAAGGGTTATGCTAAAAGCATAACCCTTTTTTATTGCCTGTAGTTTATGCTTTGCTTGAGCCATATCACAAAACTGCACAATTCAATTATCTCCACTCAGTTGTAATCGTTGTTTCCAAAAAATAAGTTTCTCCATACTAGGATTATGTATCTGTGGTCGTTATGACGAGTGAAAAGTAGATACGGACGTATCAATCATTCCGTTTCATATTTAATACCATCAATAACAACTTCGATTTCCTACCATTGTTCGATTTCCTACCATTGAATGATCAGCTAAATTTTTATAATAAATTTAGCGATGCCTAGCATCCTTGTCGGGCGGTCTCAAAACTCCGGCTTTATTTTCTAAAGAGTTTGTTCATATACAGGCCAGTATCGTTGGCTAATATTATCAAGTAGATTTTTAAACGTTTGAATAAGCTAAACGGCTACTTGGCAGCGCTTAGCTTGGCTTATGGAAAGTGGTTATACCGACATAAGCAGAATTAAATACAGTGTAAGTGGAATGTGTTTTGCTAATTACCTTCTTATTTATTAATTGGTTATCGGTGAGTAAAGGGGTGTCTGCTTTTAAAGGGAAAGGAAAATGACAAAAATATTACGGTTTTGTGTTGCTTTCATGAATTTCCTCGCGTAATATGCGCTCCTCTTGCTGATGAGGGAACCTGAAAAGGCTGATTGAATTGGCATTTGGCTTAAGGTTTACAGTTTTAAAAATGTAAAAAATTAAGTTGACAGTCTGGCAGAGAGCTGTATAATTCTCGCTTCTT
>NZ_JBSXOF010000020.1:0-183144 GCF_056859315.1 Methylophaga sp. F-2 | reverse complement strand
TTCTTCTGGTGCGTTATCAATATCCGCGTAATCTTTGAATTCACCACCACTTAATTCACCCAACACTTTGGTGATCGCCGCTGTCAGCGTAGTTTTACCATGGTCAACGTGACCTATGGTGCCCACGTTGACGTGGGGTTTAGAACGTTCAAATTTTGCTTTAGACATGAGTAGTATCCCCGGCACTAAATTTTATTGAGCCAAAAAATCAAAACAGGCAGGAACTCCCTGCCTAAGACAAATTGTGGAGCCCGCAATCAGAATCGAACTGATGACCTCATCCTTACCATGGATGCGCTCTACCGACTGAGCTATGCGGGCCTAAATTCTTCCAATCAAAAATGGAGCGGGTGATGGGAATCGAACCCACGTGATCAGCTTGGAAGGCTGGAGTTCTACCATTGAACTACACCCGCAATTCAGTCATCTTGTTTATTTAATGGTGGAGGGGGAAGGATTCGAACCTTCGAAGGTAGAACCGTCAGATTTACAGTCTGATCCCTTTGGCCGCTCGGGAACCCCTCCACTAAAGACGTGGCATTTTCCGTAAAACTCACACTAATGTCAACACTTAAATCAGTAATTCTCGATTAGCTGAGGTCTGAGTGATTAGCTTGGCTAAATCTGTAGTGTGATTAACTGAAGTATGAAAGCCGTAATAGTATATTATTAGCCGATATAAATCTGTATTAATTTTTACAAAACAGGAGACATTTATGGAGCAGTACCGCGGTACGACCATCCTTTCGTATCGCCGTGACGGTCAGGTCGTCATTGGTGGTGATGGGCAAGTCAGTCTTGGCAACACAATAATGAAAGGTAATGCGCGCAAAGTCCGACGGTTATATCACGGTAAAGTCATTGCTGGTTTCGCCGGTGGCACAGCGGATGCGTTCACGCTATTTGAACGGTTTGAAGCAAAACTAGAAAAGCATCAGGGCAATCTAACGCGGAGTGCGCTTGAACTTGCCAAAGATTGGCGCACAGACAGAATGATGCGTCGACTTGAAGCCTTACTTGCTGTTGCAGATAAAGAAGCTTCCCTCATTATTTCTGGCAATGGTGACGTCATTGAACCAGAGCATGGCCTTATTGCTATTGGCTCTGGGGGCCCTTTTGCTCAAGCTGCAGCAACCGCCTTATTACAAAATACTGCTCTCAGTGCCAGAGAAATTGTAGAAAAAGGCTTGAATATTGCCGCTGACATCTGCATCTATACCAATCACAACCTTACAATCGAAACTCTGGACTCAAACTGATATCTATCATGCAATCATTAACTCCGAAACAAATTGTTAACGAACTCGATAAACGCATCATTGGACAACAGGCAGCTAAAAAAGCCGTCGCCATTGCACTCCGTAACCGCTGGCGTCGTAAGCAGCTCGATGCAGCACTTCAACATGAAGTGACTCCTAAAAATATTCTTATGATTGGTCCCACCGGCGTTGGTAAAACAGAGATCGCCCGAAGACTCGCAGCGTTAGCCAATGCGCCATTCATTAAGGTAGAAGCCACCAAGTTTACTGAAGTGGGTTATGTAGGCCGTGATGTCGAATCAATCATCCGTGATCTTGCTGAAACAGCGATGAAAATGCTGCGTGAAGAAGCAATATCATCTGTAAAGAACAAAGCAGAAGATGCCGCTGAAGAACGTATTCTGAATGCCCTACTTCGCCCTGCACGCGATGTTGAAACAGAAGATGAATCCACCACTCGCCAACGTTTCCGCAAAATGCTGCGTGAGGGAAAACTTGACGATCGTGAGATAGAACTGGAATTGAACGCCCCTAACGTCGGCGTTGAAATCATGTCGCCTCCAGGCATGGAAGAAATGACCAGCCAGTTACAAGAAATGTTTCAAAGTATGGGCTCACAACGTAAAAGTATGCGCAAAATTACTGTCGCTCATGCCATGCGCCTGCTGTCTGAAGAAGAAGCACTGAAACTTATCAATGAAGAAGAATTGAAAGCCAAAGTGTTAGACAGTGTTGAACAAAATGGCATCGTTTTTCTGGATGAAATCGATAAGATTACCGGTCGAGGTGAAAGCAGTAACAATGCGGATGTATCTCGTGCTGGTGTGCAACGTGACCTTTTACCTCTGGTAGAGGGAAGCACTGTTTCGACCAAATATGGCATGATCAAAACCGACCATATCCTGTTTATCGCATCAGGTGCATTCCACTTAAGCAAACCCTCCGACTTAATACCTGAACTGCAAGGTCGCTTACCTATTCGCGTTGAACTGGATGCACTTTCTTCTGCGGATTTTGTTCGCATTCTGACTGAGCCTGACGCTTCTCTGACGGAGCAATATATTGCGCTTCTGGCAACAGAAGGGGTTGAGTTAAGCTTCACCGACGATGGTATTGAGCGCATTGCTCAGCTGGCATGGGAAGTCAATGAAAAGACAGAAAACATTGGTGCCCGCCGTTTACATACCATGCTGGAAAAGTTGTTAGAACAGATTTCATATGAAGCTGGCAGCGAAGAAAATCTCTCTGTCACCGTCGATAAAGACTATGTCAATGAGCAACTTTCCGTGGTTGCTGAAGACGAAGATTTATCACGTTATATCCTATAAGGCATTCTTGATGGCAGAAATACCACTACCAACAGAGATTACGTTACACAAACAATCCAAGTGTCTATCTCTGAGCTATGGTGATAAGCAGTATCGTTTGTCAGCAGAATATCTCCGTGTCCACTCACCTTCAGCAGAGGTTCGTGGGCATGGTCCCGGACAGGAAGTTTTGCAGACACATAAAGAAAACGTCGGTCTCGATAAAATAGAGCCTGTTGGTCATTATGCACTCAAATTGTTTTTTGATGACGGACATGACAGTGGTCTTTTCACATGGGACTATTTGTACGAACTTGCCATCCATCAGGATTCTTTATGGCAAGACTACCTTAACCGACTTCAGAAAGCCGGTTATCAGCGCCAACAGTAATAGGTCAAGTTATGGAAGCCAAAGACACCACCCATTTCGGTTATAAAGAAGTACCCACGGCCGAAAAAGCCAAACATGTCGCCGAGGTTTTTCACTCGGTTGCAGGTAAATATGATCTGATGAACGACTTAATGTCGCTCGGTATTCATCGCTTCTGGAAGCACTTTACCATTATGAACAGTGGTGTTCGTCGTGGGGCAACCGTATTGGATATTGCCGGCGGTACAGGCGATCTGACCCGACAGTTTTCAAAACTGGTAGGTGATACAGGCAAAGTTGTATTAGCTGATATCAATGCGTCTATGCTTAATGTTGGTCGTGACCGCCTGACGGATGACGGCATTGTTGGGAATATTGAATACGTTCAGGCCAATGCTGAAGCCCTGCCGTTTCCTGACAACAGTTTCAACTGTATTACCATTGCTTTTGGTTTACGTAATGTCACGGATAAAGATAAAGCACTGGCATCAATGTTTCGTGTACTCAAGCCAGGCGGCCAACTGATGGTCTTAGAGTTTTCCAAGCCAGCTGAGTGGATGGCACCGATTTATGATGCTTATTCATTTAAGATTCTGCCGCAGCTGGGCAAAATTTTTACTGGGGACGAAGACAGCTATCGCTATCTGGCTGAATCCATCCGTATGCATCCGGATCAGGAAACCTTAAAACAGATGATGACGAATGTCGGTTTTGAACGTTGTGAATATCACAATATGACCGCCGGTATCGTCTCACTTCATCGCGGTTATAAATTCTAGACTCATGGCCATTTTATTACGTCCAATCGAATTGGCTGTTAATCAGGCATTGAAACAGGATCCTGAAACGCGCGAACGGCTTAATACTTTTGAAAATCGTGTGATCGTGATTCATATTCAGGACTGGCAGCAATATTTACACGTCTCATTTCATCAGTCAGCAATCAAGCTGACTCATAATGATGAAGAAAATGCGGATTTATTAATCACCGCTAATGCGATAAGTCTGCTGAAGCTGGCCAAACACCCAGAGCACTTGTTCTCCAATGAGATACATATCCATGGGAATGTACAATTTGCCAAACAGTTGCAAGACGTTCTCAACGGGTTTGACTTTGACTGGGAACAGCAAATTGCCAATATCACAGGGGACGTGATTGCTCAGCCGCTAAATTATGCCATCAAACAAGGTTTTTCATGGCTAAATGCGACCCAACGCTCCTTATCGATGTCACTTTCTGAATACCTGAGAGAAGAAGCTCACATCTTGCCAGACAAGATTCAAATCGACGATTTCATGAGTGATGTAGATAAGAGCAAGGCAGATATTGATAGGCTTGAGGCACGTATAAACCGGCTGGAAACACATCATTGACGCACTTGAGCATTGACCTCAGCTATATCCATGTAAGGAGCCATTAATGAAGGCTAATCAGTTATCCAGACTGATTCAAATCAATCATGTCCTGGCAAAACATCGCCTGGACGAAGTGATCAAAGCGATTCATCTGTTACGTCCACTTCGATATTTTAGTTTTTTATCTCCTCATCGCTGGCGCAATAAACAATCGACACTTCCCAGAGGCGAAAGATTAAGACTGGCGCTACAAGACTTAGGCCCTATTTTTGTCAAATTTGGTCAGGTGCTTTCCACTCGCCGGGATCTGCTGCCACCGGATATTGCCAACTCACTGGCCAAATTACAGGATCAGGTTGCCCCCTTTCCTGCGGAACAAGCCAAACAACTCATCGATAAAGCGTATGAAGCAGAATCACTGAATGAATTATTCGCTCATATTGAACCAGAGCCTCTTGCCTCAGCCTCTATTGCACAAGTCCATGCCGCGACCTTGAAAAATGGTGAACAAGTTGTAATAAAGCTGGTACGTCCCGGCATAGAACCTATTATTAAACGTGATATTGCCTTGTTATATACCCTGGCATCCTTCGCCGAACGATATTGGTCTGAAGGCAAACGCCTGCGTCCGAGAGAAATCGTTGCTGAGCTGGAAAAGAACCTGTTTGATGAACTCGACATGCTGCGTGAAGCATCCTCGGCATCACAACTTCAGCGTAATTTTGAAGGCACCACTTTACTCTACGTGCCGAAGATATATTGGAAACTGACAAAACCCAATATTCTGGTTCAAGAACGTATCTATGGCACCCCTATTAGCGATACTGAAGGTTTGATCGCCAAAGGGGTGGATATGGCTAAGCTCGCAGAAATGGGCGTTGAAATATTTTTCACCCAAGTCTTCAAACATAGTTTTTTCCATGCCGATATGCATCCCGGCAATATCATGGTGGATATTCATGATCCAAAAAACCCGAAATATGTGGCTGTCGATTTCGGCATTATGGGAACCTTGTCACCAGATGATCAGCGTTATCTCGCAGAAAACTTTCTTGCCTTTTTTAATCATGATTATCGTCGTGTGGCAGAGTTACATGTGCAATCTGGTTGGGTGCCAGCTGACACACGCTTGGATGAGTTTGAAGCCGCTATACGCAGTGTTTGTGAGCCTATTTTCGCAAGGCCACTAAAAGAAATTTCTTTCGGGCAGTTGTTATTAAGACTGTTTCAAACAGCGCGTCGTTTCAATATGGAAGTCCAGCCACAACTGGTTTTACTACAAAAAACCCTACTCAATATTGAAGGCTTGGGCCGTGACCTCTATCCCGATCTGGATCTCTGGAAAACAGCCAAACCGATTTTAGAAACATGGATGAAAGAAAAAATGGGCTGGCAAGCCGCTTTAAGAACATTACAACAAGAAGCGCCACATTGGGCTGAAACCTTACCTGAAATGCCACGTCTATTATATGACTTGAGCAAACGTGCTCAGGAAGGTCAATTCAACGTAAATTTAGCATCAGCCGATATTCAGCAATTACGTAAAGAAATCAAGCAAGCCAGCTACCGTAGTGCCGCTGTTACAGCCGGCGCTGCTTTCCTGGTTGGTGCCGCAGTGATTACCGGGCTTGATGGTTATGCGACGACGATGTTTGCCGGCCTCCCAATTCTCAGCTGGGTGTTTGGTTTATGGGGGCTTGGCCTCATTTATTTTAGTATTTCAAAGAAAAGTTAATCGTTATGTTTAAGTGGATAGGCCTGATTTTAGGCTTCTTATTATTAAGCACCATGAGTGTTGGTTTACTGATTCTGGGTATTTTTGGTGCCCTGATAGGGCTTATATTTGGTGGTTTTGCTGATCGTGTACGGGCTTATGGACTTGGTGGCGCGAATCCTTTTACCAACCAAACTCGTCAAGCCGTCTTCCTGGAAACAGTCTTTGTATTGATGGGGAAATTAGCAAAAGCTGATGGCCGTATCAGTCAAATTGAAATCGACCATGTTGAAGCCTTTATCAAAAAAATGGGCATGTCTGGTGAGCACAGACAAGAAGCTATTCGTCAGTTCAAACGTGGCGCTGAACCGGACTTTGATATCAACGAAACAGTGACGAAATTTAAACAGCACTGCGGCAACACCTTTAATCTAAAACAAGTCTTACTGGTCTATCTGACAGTGATGGCTTTGGCTGATGGTAAACTCGACCCACAAGAAAGACAGATTCTGGAACAGGTTTCATCACAACTGGGTTATAGCCGAGCAGAGTTTAATCGAATCCTCGATATGGTGTTAAGTCAGGCTAATTTTTCAAGCGGCTATCAACAACAATATTCATCTGGCCAGCATCGCTCGTCAGTGAATGATCTTGCGGAAGCCTATAAGGCACTGGGCGTAACAGAACAGAGTTCCAATCAGGAAATTAAACGCGCTTATCGCAAATTAATGAGCCAATACCATCCTGATAAATTAATGGGTCAAGGTGTACCTGAAGATATGATTGCTGTTGCAACTGAGCAAGCAAAAGAAATTCAGCTGGCATATGATTTAATTAAGAAGCAGCGTGACCTAAAATAATCAATCATTTAGAGGGCATCAAATGGGGAAATCTGATGTACACATATTATTAAGTTATCAAGAAGATATAAAACAAGAGTTTTTTTCGAGTTTTTTAAGATCCATAGACGCTGACAATCTAGAACTTGAAGTAGAGCCCCGCCCTTCTCTAGACATGCAAGCTTCAATGAAATGGCTCATGCCAACAGCAGTCATTCTATTTATTACCCAAAATTACTTCAGTTCTTTTCTCTCTGAAGCAGGACAAGAGCACTACGAAATACTAAGTCAAGCAGCAAACTCTCTGTGGGATGAATATCTGAACCATGATAATCGGCCTAAATATGAGTTCATTACTAGTAAGAATAGTCCTGAAAAGCTACCTTCCTCCGATCCATATACATTTTTATACTCGATGATGTATACGACGGATCACGACCTCAAAATTAAGTTTCTATTTCAAGAGAGCTATACTAAAGAACATTTCTTTGAGGCTAATAGAAAATACTTTAATTTTTTAGAGGACATTTCAAAAGGGATTGTTGAAGCTAATCTCCTCGAGCAAATGAAGCAAGTGCCAGTTGTCTCAGATACGATATTGTTGACATATGACCCTGAAAGCGACTCAATTCAGGTTATCAAGCCTTTCCCTAAACAATAAATATTCCGCTATCAATCTAAACATCCGAAACTAATTCATCATATTCGCGAGACAGAGTATTGTATGCCCAAATTTAATTGTCCCCACAACACTAGCCTGAATGAGATTTATTCAGGCGGTCGTCTAAAACTCGCTACGCTAAAATACTAGCCGTCCTCAGTATCAATCTTATTTCTCATTAGCACGGACTTGAGGAAAGTATTTGGAGCTTTAAATACAAGATGGATTTTACTACTCTATCGCCCTTTGCGAAGCCGAGCATCGCAAAGCAATTTGGATAAAACACAATGAGTGTTTGAGCGTAGCGAGTTTTCATTGTGTTCCAAATTGATTGAGAAGCACAGGAAATCCGCAGGGCAAGCAGTGGGCCGGCCTTTTTTGGTTCGTTTTTTGGCCGCGCAAAAAATGAATGCCACAGCGGCAGCGTGTGACTTTAAATCAAGAAACTATTTATTGGGTTCTCATACCCCAACCTAGAACTAAATTAGAATAAGCCAACGATTGAACCATTATCATCAATATCAATCCGCTCTGCTGCAGGATGTTTTGGTAATCCTGGCATAGTCATTACATCACCACAAAGCACGACAAGAAAACCTGCACCGTTTGACAGACGAACATCACGAATGGTTAGCGTATGGTTCTCAGCCGTGCCACGTAAGCTCGGATCACTGCTAAAAGAATACGGCGTTTTTGCCATACAAACCGGAATATCCCCGTGCTGCTCATTCAGCATGGCGATCTTATCCATCACTTTTTTATCAGCTACGACCTGACCTGTACCATATAAACGTTTAGCGACTTCGTTGATTTTGTCCCAAAGAGGGAAGCTATCCGGGTATAACAACTGACAAGGTTCGGCATCAGCATCCAGCATTTCAACCACACGCTGTGCTAATGTTTCAGCACCAGCACCACCTTCGGCCCAATGGCGAGCAAGAATAGCCTCTGCGCCCATCTCTTTCACTGCTGTTTTAATCAATTCAATCTCAGCATCGCTATCATTGACAAAATGATTGATGGCGACAACACAACGCAAGCCGAACTCGTTTTGCAGATTGCTTAGGTGACGTTTTAAATTAGCCAGTCCCGTATTCAGTGCATTAAGATTTTCAGCAGTCAGCTCTTTCAGCTCCAGACCACCGTGATATTTCAGGGCTTTTACTGTGGCGACAACCACAGCCATATCCGGTTTAATTCCCGCTTTACGGCACTTAATATTGATGAATTTTTCTGCACCTAAATCAGCACCAAAGCCGGCTTCAGTGACAACATAATCACCCAGTTTTAGTGCCATCTTGGTTGAGATGACAGAATTACAGCCATGCGCGATATTGGCAAAAGGCCCGCCGTGTACAAAAGCCGGGTTATTTTCTAAAGTCTGAACCAGGTTCGGCTTAATCGCTTCTTTCAATAAAGCCGCCATCGCACCATGCGCCATAATGTCACGGGCATAACGAGGCGTGCCATCTACCGAATAAGCGATTAATATTTCGCCAAGGCGTTGCTTCAATTCCTGTAAAGAATTGGACAAACAAAAAATAGCCATCACTTCTGAGGCCACCACAATATCAAAACGCTCTTCACGTAAATAACCGTTAGCAGGCCCCCCCATACCAACGATGATATCCCGCAGCGCACGATCATTCATATCCATGACTCGTTGCCAGACAATACGTCTTGCATCTAACTGCAGTGTATTGCCGTGATGAATATGGTTATCAATCATCGCTGATAATAAATTATGTGCTGAGGCAATCGCATGTAAATCGCCGGTAAAGTGAAGATTAATATCTTCCATCGGCACGACCTGCGCATAACCGCCACCGGCGGCCCCACCTTTCATACCAAAACACGGACCCATTGATGGTTCGCGCACGCAGACAATCGATTTTTTGCCAATTCGGTTAAGCGCATCACTCAAGCCAATGGTTGTAGTGGTTTTGCCCTCACCTGCCGGCGTCGGGCTAATGGCTGTCACTAAAATCAACTTGCCATCCGCTTTCGATGCCATATCATCCATTACTTCCAAAGAGACTTTGGCTTTGAAACGTCCATACGGGTCAATATGATGTGAGGCAAGACCAAGCTTTTCCTCAGCGAGACTAGTGACTTCCTGCATTGAAGCTTGTTGGGCAATTTCAATATCTGACATGGTTTTCCTGAGTGGCGTTAAATTTGAGCCCTATTATACGTGAGTTACGAGGGAATCCCGAATAGCACATCAGTCTCCCCAACGAGGCATCAGATTATGTTCTATTTTCGCCTGATCCAGTATCCGGGCGACAACAAAGTCGACCAATTCATTCAAGGATGTAGGATTAAAATAAAAGCCGGGATTGGGGGGTAAAATACACACGCCAAGCTTAGCAAGCTTCAGCATATTTTCCAGATGAATCACTGAAAATGGTGCTTCCCTCGGCACTACGATCAATTTGCGATCTTCTTTGAGCATGACGTCGGCAGCGCGGTTTATCAAATTATCACTCTGCCCGCAGGCGATAGCCGATAAAGTGCCCATGGTACATGGACACACAATCATGGTTGGCACGCGATGAGATCCGCTTGCCAATGGCGATGACCATTGCTGTTCACCATACACCCGTAACTGTTCAGGGTGGCAGTTAAACTCTTGAACTAATTTCGTTTGAACATCACTGGCCCGAGCGGGTAATTTCCAATCAAGCTCATCAGCAAGCACGATTCTGCCTGCAGTGGAAATCATTAAATGCACAGTGAGGCCTTGTTGTAACAGCACCTCCAGTAAACGCTTTGCATAAGGTGCACCTGAAGCGCCTGTAATGGCTAATGCGATCTGCTGCTGATCTAACATAATTAGGCAATCGCCTCTAAAATCCGTTGGTGAATACCGCCAAAGCCACCATTACTCATCACTAAAATTTCATCACCAGACTGTGCTTCATTGCTGATTGTTTTAACGATAGCGTCGACAGAATCAAATACACTGACATGATCGCCCAATGTTTCTGTGACTTGTTTTAGTGACCATTTCAAATCAGCATCCTGAAGCAATAACACTCTGTCTGCCTGAATTAAAGACTGAGCCAATGTCTCCTGATGCACGCCCATTTTCATGGTGTTAGAGCGAGGCTCAAGTACCGCAATCAGCCGACGGTTCCCTACTTTAGCTCTTAACCCGGCGATAGTGGTGGCAATAGCGGTCGGATGATGAGCAAAATCATCGTACACCCGAATATTATTAATTTCGCCTTTCAATTCCAGCCGTCGTTTAACACCGGCAAACACTGATAAGGCCTCACAAGCATGTTCAATGGTGACACCAACATGATGAGCTGCCGCTATTGCCGCAAGGGCATTACTCACATTATGCTGACCGAGCATATCCCATACAACGCGGCCAGTGGCTTCACCATGGCGTACTTCAAACTCGCTACCATCATTCTTCAATAATGTCGCTTGCCAATCCCCATCAGCGCCCAGTGTTTGACGTGGTGTCCAACAGCCCATATTGAAGACATGCTCAATTGCTTTCTCTTGTGGCGAAAGAATCAAACCTTGCTCAGGCACAGTTCGAACTAAATGATGAAACTGCTTTTGAATAGCGGCCAAATCATCAAAAATATCAGCGTGGTCAAATTCAAGATTATTAATAATCAACGTTCTGGGCATGTAATGGACAAATTTAGAACGCTTATCAAAAAACGCCGTATCGTACTCATCTGCCTCAATTACAAAAAAAGGCGTTTTACCGAGTCTAGCTGTTTCGCCAAAATTATCAGGCACCCCGCCGATAAGGAAACCAGGCGCCATATCGGCATGCTCGAGAATCCAAGCTAATAAACTACTGGTGGTTGTTTTTCCATGTGTACCAGAAACAGCCAACACCCATTTCCCTTGCAGCACATGTTCATTCAGCCACTGTGGACCAGAAACATAGGGAAGACCTTTATTTAACACATACTCTACGGCCGGATTACCTCGTGACATGGCATTGCCCATCACCACTAAGTCAGGGGCAGGCTCTAAATGTTCAGGTTTGTATCCTTCCCTGACATCAATGCCTGCGGCAGCAAGCTGATCACTCATCGGTGGATACACATTGGCATCTGAACCACTCACTGTCATGCCAAGCTCTCTGGCTAAAATGGCCAGTCCGCCCATAAACGTGCCACAAATCCCCAGTATATGAATATGCATTACGCAACTCCTGAAATAGTGAGTCCAACCACAATCAACGAAGCAATGGTATAAACCGTCGTTATAACCGCTGCTAAACCTGGTCGGATATCAAGTGCATACCTGAAGATATGTGCAACAACAAATAAACTCCAGAAAATAACAATAAGTACCAGTAATAAGATAATACTGGTTAGCTGACTATGAGGCTCTACCTGTCGAAATAATACAAAGACTGGCCAGCTAATAATGCCAATTAATGCACCAGTCCCTGCCATAGCTGTTAAGGTTTGCTCGAAGCGAGAAGGCAATCCGCGGATAAATAATAAGCCTTTAGTAACGATAACCAGCATGGCAGTATCAGCCAGTGCTGCCACCAAGCTAATCGTCCAGCTATGATCAATATGGCTAACCAGTACGCCGACGATAAAATACGTGACAACACTAAAGTTCAGTAATATTGAAGATGCCGGAATATCGGCCGGACTTGCCTGAAATAAACAAACCTGGAAAAACCGCAGAATCACTTTAATCATCACGGCATAATAACGTGTCACTTAAACGGAACAAAGTATTTAATGATTTTTTTCGAAGAGATATAAAAAAACCCGGCAAAATAGCCGGGTTTTTTTGTCGACATATTAATAAAATATTAATCGTCAACAACGACACCCCATGGGAATTTGCCCACTTCGATCGTTTTAATTGTTTTATTTGTAGCTGTGTCCACGACAGAAACGGTACTACTAACACCATCAGCTGTGTATAAACGTGAGCCATCACGCGTCATACCCAAGCCCCATACACGTTTACCAACAGGTACATTTGCTTTCATTTCCAGTGTTTTAGCATCTAAAACAGCGACGGAGTTACCACGCCCCGTTGTTACATAGATGGTTTTATCATCTGGGCTAACAGCAATATCCATAGGCTTGGAGTTAGGTAAGTCGATAGAAGCCTGTTTGATAATTGATAATGATTTTGTATCAATAATCGTCACTTCATTACCTACTTCACTGGTTGAGTAAGCCAACGAGCCGTCACTGTTAAATGCCAGACCACGAGGACGGGCAGCAACTAAAATGTTTTTTACCACTTTATGTTTAGCCGTATCAATCACATGAACCATATTAGTGGATTCACTAGTAACAAGTGCCAAGCTACCATCAGGTGAAACGGCAACACCTTCGGGTTCCAAACCAACAGGAATGACTTCAATGATTTTGCCTGTTTTCGGATCAATAACACTGGCTTGAGCATCATCCTCGTTAGATATATAAATATTGCCATTCGGTGCGACATCAAATGTTTCAGGATCGTCTCCCGCTTCCAGCTTTTTCACCACTTTCAGCGTATCTAAATCAACAACGGCTATCGCACCTTCTTCACTAATAGCAACGTAGAGTTGTTTTTGATCCGGTGATAAACCAATCCCTCTTGGCCGCTCCCCAATATTAATGGTGTTTATCACTTCATTGGTTTTTGTATCAATGACGCTGACCGTATTGTCTTTTTCATTAGTGACAAAAACACGGTGTGATGGCTCAGCCCAAACGGTTGTACTGGCCATAATCAATGTGGCTAATAATATATTTTTTAATTTCATCATGTTTCCTTCTTCTCTCTAATTATTTTTTACAGGTAACCATTCCAAGACTATCTAAACCACCTTTTACACCTCTCAATGGTGCTTCGGCGACAATGTTATCGTCCTTGTCAATCAGTAAAACAATCTGACGTAATTGCCCTGTTTCTCTGAATGTCGCGGTATCCCCTTTCTGCCCATCAAATGACAAGTCATTCTTGAGGTAGTTCAACATTCCTGCAGCATCAATTTTTTGCGTTCTGGCAACAGTATCTGACAACATCTTCACCGCTGCCCAACCAGCCCAAGCATCATCATCCATTTGTGTTTTGTGATTTCTGGTGAATCGTTTATTCAATTGTGAAGCAGCAAACTTAACAAAATCATGATGCCATGCATGAGCCGTCACCAATGTATCAGGATTCTTTGCCTGCCATTGAGCGAGTGCATCAGCTTTCATTTGTTTGCTCAAAGGGATATTCAATAAATTCGATAAACATGCCTGACGTAATCCATCAGCATCAGAGCTCAGGTTAAACACAGGTACATGGGCTAATTTTTTCATTTTGGCAACGTCGAGAATATGTTTAGCATCTGTTCCAACCAGTACCGCCGTTATTTCAGATTCTGGCAGAGCAGCAAGTTCTTGTTCGGTGACATTTTTGACTTGATAGTTTTGTCCTAAAAACTGTCCCTGTAGATTAGCCTCCGTGAGTCCTTGCTGAACCCCAGCCCAAACCTGCCCATCTGTTGGACCAATATAATGAAGAGTGACATTAATTGGGTTGGCAAAGATAATTTGTGGCCAGATAAATAAAACCATAAGGCCCAGCTTTTTTAACTTACTCATAATCTCTCCATTTTTATTTTGCTTCTTATTTTCCACCATACAGAATCAGGAAGCTGATTAAATCAGCAAATTCCTCAATCTTGTAGAGCACTTCTCATTTAGAAAGTTCAACCATCCACACTATTGTGTCAGTAAAACAGGCCGTTACACCTTAGGAGTTTTTCCTGTTTTGTTGATGGCAGCCATTATTGGTTTAAATCAACCATTCTATGAGCAAAGCTTTATATTCAAGAAATCAAAATGAAGGTCGATAGCTTGATTATCACAACAGGTTAGTTTTTTATGAATAAGCAATATCGCCTTCAGGTTCAACAAACACAGGAAAGTCTTGAAGAGTTTGTCACCTTCATGAGTTTCCGTTGTGACTGTAGTGGTGTACGAATATTGTCTATCGAAACAAAAGAGCAAGCCGCCATACGAGATGAAGCAGAACAGTCAGGAAAAGTGGTGCCCATTCAATCACGGCGCCGTTCTAAACCATCCACTGTAACGATTAGCAAAGAATTACGTTTTAACGACCAAAATACTCACTCATAAAAAAAGCCCGATTTCTCGGGCTTTTTTGTTAGACCTGACTACCGTCTTCGCCAATTTCCTGATCGCTGTCTTTCACTGGCGGAAGTAAATCCTCTTTACTCACCCCCATAAACAGTACAGCAGAACTCGCCACATAGATTGAGGAGTAGGTACCAATCATGATGCCCAGCAATAATGCCTCAGCAAATGAATGAATCACCTCACCACCCAGGATAAATAAAGCAAACACCACTAATAACGTTGTGAATGATGTCATTAAGGTTCTGCTCAACGTCTCGTTCAGAGAGGTATCAATCACTTCTTCTGATGTCGCTTTTCGGATTTTAAGGAACCCTTCACGCACCCGGTCAAAAACAACAATCGTATCATTCAATGAATAACCAATAATGGCCAGAACGGCAGCCAACACCGTTAAATCAAATTCGACATGGGTAATTGAGAAGAAACCTAAGGTGATAATGACGTCATGCACCAAGGCAGCGACTGACGCAATCGCAAAGCGATATTCAAAACGGAATGCCACATAAATCAGAATACCAATTAAGGCATATAAAACCGCTAAGCCTCCCTGTTCTGTCAGATCATCTCCGACTTGAGGCCCAACGAACTCGACACGACGAACATCGATCGGACTACCAGAATCAACTTGTAATAAGGAAACGACATTATTACTCATCTCCGCCATGTTCTCGGTTTCAACGATAGGTAAACGAACGAGAACATCATGGATTGAACCAAAATTCTGCACGACTGCTTCCGGATAACCACCATTTTGGAGACTTGAACGAATCTTATCCAAGTTAGCTGGCTCCTGATAACCCAGCTCGATCATGGTGCCGCCAGTAAAATCAATACCAAAGGTCAAACCTTGTGTCACCAATGAGCCTATAGACACGATAAGTAATATGCTTGAAAACGCTATGGCAAACCAGCGTTTCGACATGAATTTGATATGCGTTTGTTTATTAAAAAACTGCATGAACATGATTCCTAAATTGATAGCTTAGGTTTATTTTTACGACCATAGAACAAGTTAACTAAAGCACGTGTTCCCATAATGGCCGTAAACATAGAAGTGATAATGCCGAGTGATAATGTCACAGCAAAACCTTTAATCGCGCCCGTTCCGAAGCCAAATAACACAATGGCTGCAATCAAGGTGGTGATATTCGCATCAGCGATGGTAGAGAACGCTTTATCATAACCGGCGCTGATACTGGCTTGAGGGCTATTACCATTTCGTAGCTCTTCACGAATACGTTCATAAATAAGTACGTTAGCGTCAACCGCCATACCCACAGTCAGCACGATACCAGCAATACCGGGCAAGGTCAGTGTTGCCTGTAATAACGAGAGTAATGCCACAATGAAAATAAGGTTCGCGGCTAAAGCGACGTTGGCAAATAAACCAAATACGCGATACCAGACAAGCATAAATACCAGCACCAGTACAAAACCAATAATGACTGACTCAAAGCCTTGTTCGATATTCTGTTGCCCCATGCTTGGTCCAACAGTCCGTTCTTCGACAATTTCAATCGGAGCCGCTAAAGCACCCGCCCGTAACAGCAGCGACAAATCACGCGCTTCTGTTGTGCTGTCTAAACCAGTAATCTGGAATTTTTTACTGAGTTGATCGCGGATGGTGGCGACATTGATAATCTCAGGCACCTGACGTCTGACAGAAACCAGTTCACCATCAATCTCTTTTGTTTCCATTTTTGACTCAATGAAAACCACCGCCATTGGATTACCGATATTATCGCGGGTCACATTACTAAATGCTCTCGCACCTTTACCATCCAAGGTGACAGAAACAGCTGGGGTACCAGATTGCGGATCTAAAGTTGATGCCGCATTGATCACATGCTCACCCGTCAGCATGACGCGCTTATCCAGCAAATAAGGACGTCCATCACGGCTGTAATAAAGTTCTGAGTTCGGTGGAATGCGTCCATTCACCGCATCTTTAACATCATGCTCTGTATCAACCAGTCTGAACTCAAGGGTAGCTGTCGCTCCCAGGATCTTCTTCGCCTGCGCGGTATCCTGCACACCAGGCAGTTGAACGACGATTCGGTCATCCCCCTGCTGCTGCACCGTTGGCTCTGCCACACCCAGCTCATTAATACGATTTCTTAATGTAGTGATGTTTTGTTGTAAGGCGAGTTGTTTGGTCTCACGAATACTCTTTTCAGACATATTCATGATGATTTCAGGGGTAGCCTCATTATCAGATACTGTGACCTGAAGATCATTGAAGTTTTTCAGAATCAAAGATTCAGCTTTGTCTCGGTCTTCGGTGTTGCGTAACACCAAAATCAGTTTCTGACCTTCTACTTTGATTTGTTTATAACGAATTTTTTCTTCACGAAGTGATAAACGAATATCACTGCCATAAGTATCAAGGCTTTGCTTCACAGCGGCGTCCATATCCACTTGCATAAGAAAGTGAACACCACCACGCAAGTCTAAGCCAAGATTCATCGGTTCTGCGCCCAGAGACGCTAACCAATGCGGTGTAGTAGAAGCCAGATTCAACGCAATAATGTAATCGCCTACTAAGGCTTTGCTTAAAGCGTCTTTAGCTTTTAATTGATTGTCTGCAGAGGTTAATCTAATAAGTAACTTGTCATCTTCAAGCTGAGCGCCTTTATATTCAATGCCAGCCGTTTTAAGTGCTTTTTCCGCTTTATCTGCTAAAGCCAAATCCACCGTGGCAGTTCTACCAGCAGAAATCTGCACTGCCGGGTCATCCCCGTATAAATTAGGGAGTGCATATAGTCCTGCGACTAATAACACAATAAGAACAAGTAAGTTTTTCCACAGTGGATATCGGTTCATAATTCATTCCTGACTTTTACTTCAAGCCATCCTTCAGATGGCAAGACCTTATAGTTTTTTCAATGTACCTTTGGGTAAAACAGCATTGACTGATTCACGACGTACTTTTACTTCAACATTTTCAGCAATTTGAACAGTGATCGCATTATCGGTAATTTCAATAATTTTCCCCATCAAACCACCGTCTGTTACCACTTCGTCGCCTTTTGATAAGGCAGATTGCATTGCTTTATGTTCTTTTGCACGTTTTTGCTGAGGTCTGATCAGCATGAAATAAAACAGCACTAACAGAATAATGGGAAAAGCAAAATCCATCAGGCCTGGAGAACCTGCTGTTGTCGTTGCTGCATCAGCAGCGGCAGCTGGAGAGATAAAAAAGTCCATCGTTAATCCTCAAAATCAACAAGAAAAAAGAAACCGATTATGCCACAGCTGACAGGGTGTTCGATAGCATTGAACCGTTTTAAACAATTTCAGTTTCTCTGAGGGCATAAAACTCCTCACGAAATTGCGTGAGTGTATTGTTTTCTATTGCCTGCCTCAGACCACTCATCAATGTCTGGTAATAATGAAGGTTGTGAATGGTATTCAGTCTCGGCCCCAACATTTCTCCGGTTTTATCTAAATGATGCAAATAGGCCCGGCTATAGTTCTGACAGGTGTAACAATCACAATAGGGGTCTAATGGTTTAGTGTCCGACTTAAAGCGGCTATTACGAATCTTAATCACGCCCTGATGCACAAATAAATGGCCATTGCGTGCATTACGGGTAGGCATGACACAGTCGAACATATCTACGCCCCGCATCACACCTTCCACTAAATCTTCGGGACGTCCTACGCCCATAAGGTAATGGGGTTTATCCTGTGGCATCACCGGCGCCAGAAAGTCGAGTATCCGCAGCATATCTTCTTTCGGTTCACCCACTGATAAGCCACCAATCGCATAACCATCAAAACCAATCTCCATTAGTCCGTCTAAGGATATTTGACGTAATTGCTCATGCATTCCTCCCTGCACAATGCCAAATAATGCTGAAGGATTATCGCCATGCGCTTCTTTACTGCGTTTTGCCCACCGAAGTGATAACTCCATGGATTTTGCTGCGGTATCCACATCAGCAGGATACGGTGTGCATTCATCAAATATCATGACGATATCACTGCCTAAAGCGCGCTGTACCGCCATTGACTCTTCTGGTCCGAGAAAGACCTTACTGCCATTCACTGGTGAACTGAAATGAACACCTTGCTCAGTAATTTTTCGTAGCTCTCCCAGACTAAACACTTGAAAACCGCCGGAGTCAGTCAGGATAGGTCCCTGCCACTGCATAAAGTCATGTAAATCACCATGGGCTGAGATAATCTCTGTCCCAGGGCGCAGCATTAAATGAAATGTATTGCCTAATATTATTTCAGCACCAGTCGCTTTCACCTCTTCGGGTGTCATCGACTTTACTGAACCATAGGTACCAACAGGCATAAACGCAGGGGTTTCTATTGTTCCCCGTTCAAACGTTAATCGTCCCCGACGGGCAAAGCCGTCCTGCGCAAGTAAATCAAATTTCATTCATTTAATCTCAGCAAAAAACGCCGGACAGAATAACATTTTCTTGATATTAACGGCGAAACTGACGCAATTGAGGTAGGATCCCGGTCATTGTCAGTTTGGAGAAATCAATGTCAGACCCGAGAATTATTGTTGCCCTTGACTATGCTACAGCCAATGATGCCCTGCAGATGGCCGATCAAATTGATCCAAAGCGTGCACGCGTAAAAGTAGGGAAAGAGTTATTTACCCGCTCTGGTCCAAGTGTAGTCACTGACCTAGTCTCCCGCGGTTTTGATGTGTTTCTTGATCTGAAATATCACGATATTCCTCATACCGTTGCCAAAGCCTGTGCAGCCGCTGCTGATCTGGGTGTCTGGATGCTCAATGTACATACTTTAGGTGGTGCAGCGATGATGGAAGCAGCCAGAGAAGCTGTTGACAGCGCTTCTACTCAACCAATTCTGATTGGTGTTACCTTGCTTACCAGTATGGATCAAACTACGTTTGAGCAAATTGGTCTCAGCGGTAAGATGTCTGATACGGTAATTCGTTTGGCAAAAATGGCTAAAAGCAGCGGCTTAGATGGCGTCGTATGTTCTGCTCAGGAAGCTAGTGCGCTTCGTGAAAATCTAGGCGAGGCTTTCCAATTAATCACGCCGGGTATTCGTCCTGCAGGTAGTGATGTTGGAGATCAACATCGGATTATGACACCAAAACAAGCAATAGAAGCTGGAAGCCATTATCTGGTGATTGGCAGACCAATTACCGCGGCAAGTGATCCAATGCAGGCGTTGGCAGATATTGAAAAAAGTCTTCTCTGAATAAAAAAAGCCCGGTAAACCGGGCTTTTTTATCTCTATATTTTAAAGCACATTTATACTTTAAATTTACTTGCCGCTTCTTGTAACTGCGTCGCCAGATTACTCAATGTTTCTACAGCAATAGAAGACTCTCTCGCCCCCTCAGCGGTATGCTCAGCAACCTGACTAATATTCACAATACCACGGTTGATATCTTCAGCCACTGAAGACTGTTCATTCGCTGCACTAGAAATTTGTGCACTCATTTCATCCATGGTGGAAATCATCGCAGTGATTGAATCCAAAGCAGCACCAGCACTGGATGCTTTTTCAACACTGTGTTTTGCTCGCTCACGACCTTCGTTCATGACTTTTACCGCTACCTGAGCACCTTGCTGCAGGCGTTCAACCATCTCTTCTATTTCATGAGTAGATGATTGTGTTCTGGCAGCCAGCGTGCGGACTTCATCGGCGACCACCGCAAAGCCTCGACCGTGTTCACCTGCACGGGCAGCTTCAATAGCTGCGTTCAATGCAAGTAAGTTGGTTTGTTCAGTAATGCCGCGAATGACATCAACGATTGCACCGATATTGCCGATATCTGATTCCAGGCTGCTCAATTGTTCTGCCGCTTTTTCAACTTCGGTAGCTAGGGAGTCGATGGCTTGCATGGTTTCCATTACCACCTGCTTACCTGCTTTAGCTTCTGTATCTGCATTTCGAGCAGCTTCTGCCGCACTGGAAGCTGTTCGCGCCACTTCTTGAACTGAAGCGGTCATTTCATTCATAGCTGTCGCCACCTGTGTCGTTTCTGACTGTTGGCGTAATACGCCATCAACCGTTTCTTTACTGATAGCTTGCATATTCTGACTAGCTGACGTGAGCTGAGTTACACCACCAACTAAAGTGTGAACCAGGTTAGCAACATTTTTTCTGGCACTGTCCAGTTCAAATGCCATCCAGCTAAAATCACTTTTTCCAGAGATAGCTACTTTATGAGTCAAATCACCTTTTTTGATGTTCTGAATTGCACCAACTAAGGTCATCGCGCGCTTGTCACCGAATCGACCGATGTAGTGGGCAATAGCCACCACTAAAATACTTGCTACCACAACATACATTGCTGCAATGTACAGTGCTTCTATTTCCTTGATACCAGAGTGATACATATAGCCTTCAAGCAGCAGTAGTCCCAATAAGGCAACCACACCAAGACCACCAATGATATACATGCGTTTTCTCAAAGAGAAATTTTCAAGTTTGAACACGTCCGTCTCTCCCGGATTGAACTTAATATTATTATTTTATGCCTCAGACGTACAAACTAAGACCACTTTCTTCTCTAGCAGAACCTAGCGTTTCCTCGGCTTCAGTCATTATATCGTCACTTTGACCACGGGCTTGAGTAAAATTCTGAGAATTCTGTGTTTGCTGTGGCTGATCTTCTCGTTGCTGTTGATGCTGTTGCTGCCCCACCTCAGCATGCGTCAGCTGAATACCATTTTCTGCAAAGCTATCTCGTAATTTTGGCAAAGCCTGTTCCAACGCATCTCTTGTTGTGGAGTGTTGTGCGAGAAAAGTTACACTGGCCTGATCATTTTGTACATGGAGTTTTACTTCAACTGGACCTAAATTAGCCGGGTTCATTTTCAACTCAGCCTGCTGAATACCTTCTTTAGCCATCCAGATGACACGGCTATTCATCACTTGTGACCATGCTGAGCTTTGTATATTCGGCTGAACGGGCAGGCTGACCACAGACGTGCTTGGTGTTGAAGTGGATCCTGTCTGTGATGATGTTGCGCTAATGTTCACAGAGGTCGCAGTAGCCGATGTACTACCTACTATCCGCTCTTGAATTGTTTTATCAGCACGAATACCAAGCAGGTCAACATCTGTTTTATCTTTGTTTTCGGCTTGTGCTGCCATCATATTCCTAACATTAGTAACCTGCTCACCATCACCTCTTTGGCGTTGTCTTTTAATAGCATCCATGATGTCGGCACGAATTTCACTGGTTTTGCCGTCAGCTTCATTCATCGACTGCAGTGCCTTGGCAAAATTGGGCACTTTTTCATCTGTCGAATTTTGAGTTTGTTTAATGACCGCTTTTTCTGTCTCCGTTACCGTAACCAGGCTGGCGTCAGCTTGTTTTTTATTAAGCGCATTGGTTTCTGAGTTAGCCTCAGTAGATGATGTTGATTGTTTTTGAGGTTCTAAAGTTGATGTGACAGACGGCGCCGTCACTGATTTTTTTACGGCAGCGTCACCTTCGGCCGCGACATTAACTTCATCGTTGCTGGTTACGGGTACTTTTGTTTCTGGCGATTGGACAACGACAAAAGTTGTTTGCGAAGCTGCTATGTCAGAATCCTCGGAAGGTGATTCCGCATCATTTTTAGTATCAGTATCTTTATCACTGACCTTGTCCTCAGACGGCAATTTCTTGCCGTCATCGTTGTCGCTTTTTTCCGTCTTTTTGTCCGCTTCTGTTGTGACAGACTCATCCTTTTCCGTTTTATCGGTCGCCTTATTATCGCGGCTTTCAACTGATTTTGTTTGCGACTTATTTGACTCGGTAGACCTCTGTTCTGCTGTATTGATATGTTTATCAAGCGTTTCAGAGAAAGAGTTATCCTTCGATACTTCTTTGGTATGTGCTGGCTTAGTGCTGACAACACTATCGGTTTGTATAGAAACACTTTGTGGCATAACGCCTCTCCCTACTCTATCGTCGTTATCGACCTGTTCATGGAGTTAGGAGCAAGCAATGTGCCAGTATTTAGAAGAGTTCGATATCTCCGGCATCGACACTTTTTTGTGAGACCGATTTGTGTTTTGTTTCATCTATTTTATTCTGGAGTTCAGCTACTGTTTTTTTGACCTCTAGAAATTTCTGCTGACATGCTGCTAGATCAGCATCGCTATCCGATGACAAGGGGATCTCACTAATTACATTGATAAGTGCTGACACTGTATTTAAACGCTTATCCATATGTTCGCTTAACTGATGACACATATCTTCAAACTGAAGTGATGTTACCGCCTGGTTTACCAGGCCAGATATCTGATGACTAATCTCACTCGTACCAGATATCACGGATTGCGTTTTATCATTCAGTGCTGACATGGTAGTGGTCATTTCTGCTACTTTGGCTTTACTGTTCATTACTAAATCTGTATCGGCAGAGACCAACTCAGAAATGACATCACTTGCCTCGTCAATGGTTGACTTAACCTGCATAGTGATTTTATTTATTTCATCACTAAAGTCATCAGATTTTTGTGATAGTTTTCTGACTTCATCTGCAACAACAGCAAATCCACGCCCGGCATCTCCTGCTCTTGCTGCTTCTATCGCCGCATTTAGGGCTAATAAGTTTGTTTGAGATGCGATATCTTTTACGTCGTCTAGCAAAGAAATTACGCCGTCTACTCTCTGATTAATTTCATCCAGTTTATCCATTACCAAACGGCTATCATCTGAATTTTTTAGCAAGGTTTGCACAAGAAAGCTCATAACCGATTCGGTTTCTTTTATGAACTCAGACAGACCTTGCTGACCATCTCTATGATCAACCAAGCTATGAAGCATATCATCCTCATTTGAAGCTTGTTCATTCAAACCTTGGAAACTATCACCCAAAGATTGCACGGCATTTGTCAACAATGCAGAAATTTGCTCATTCTCTGCACGTATATTTTCGATCTGAAGCGTGATATCACCGACTACTTCATTTTTTAAATCATCGATATCCGCCGATGATAGCTGTGTCGTAGCAACCGCTGTCTGCATTTGAACTGACACATTCTCACGCAATAAAAAAAATACTGAAACAGAGGCAAATAGAACCAATAACGCCGCCAGCCAGTTCACGAAAAATAAGGCGGCTATAACAAACCCTATGGACGATAGGAAAGCAATAATATGTTTTTTATCAAACGGATTTTTCATCATATCGTCCTTAATTAACTCTCGCGTATGTATCGAACATTATCGACCCTGTTTCATGATCTCTTGAGCAATTTTATCCAGCGGTAGCATCAATTCCGCCGCCCCCAGCTTGTAGGCCGCGCCGGGCATACCCCAGACAACACTGCTTTTTTCATCCTGAACAATGTTACTCGCCCCATTTTCTTTCATCTCCATCATGCCCCTAGCGCCATCATCGCCCATTCCGGTCAACATAATCCCAATCGCATTTGCTCCAACATTTTGAGCAACCGAACGAAAGAGAACATCAACTGAGGGTTTATGACGTGATACTGCGGGACCATCATTCAATCGACAATAGTAACGAGCTCCACTACGCTCAACTAAAAGATGTTTGTCTCCTGGGGCAATATATACATGTCCAGGCAGTATTTGCTCACCATCTTCTGCCTGACTGACATTCAACACCGACATTTTATTCACACGGTCCGCAAAAGGCGCACTGAAGCTCGCAGGGATATGTTGTGTAATCACAATACCTGGCGCATTGGCTGGCAATGCACACAAGACTGTTTTTATTGCTTCTGTTCCGCCAGTGGAAGCCCCAATGGCAACAATTTTTTCAGTGGTTTTTAAAGGAATATTTTTTGAACTCTTAGCAATAATCGCATCGGCTGTTAAACGCTCATCTACTTGCAGCATCGCTTTTTGGTTCAATTGTTCAGGTTGAACGCCCGCCGCTGCTTTCACTTTACTGATAATTTCATCGGAGTAGGTGGCCAGAGTTTGAGATAAATCCAATTTGGGTTTTTCTACAAAATCAAATGCACCCAAGGCCATTGCTTCAAGGGTGATTTGTGCGCCTTTTTCTGTCAGTGTTGACACCATAACTACAGGCATTGGCCTCAACCGCATCAGATTACGTAAAAATGTCACCCCATCCATTTTTGGCATTTCAACATCCAGCGTTAACACATCTGGATTAAACTGTTTAATCTTTTCTCTAGCCTGATAAGGGTCTCCAGCTGTCGCAACTACTTCCAGTTCAGGGTCGGAATTGAGGATCTCTGATAGTAGCTTTCTGACTAAAGCTGAATCATCAATGACAATAACAGAAATCTTTTTCATTCCTTCCCTACCTGTCGAATAACTCTACGCCACCACTCTGGGGCGCGGCTTTTAATTGTTCATGATACTGAGACTCCCGCTGGTAAACAGTATCATTGTGAAGTTGTTGAATACGTTTGACATACATCTGTCCGGTGCTGGGGTAATACATCAGTTTTCGAGGATGAATGTCTCCAAGATCATAAGCAATCAGAGGGATGCCCTCGGTTTGAGCGAAACTAAGAATAAAGTCACTATTTTTACGACCAATATCATTCGATATTCCGTTTATGATGCGAGCCCCACCACAAACCTTCATCTCTAAGTTACAGCGTTCGCCACCAGCCTTTAAAATCTCATTTATCAAAGACTCCATGGCAAAACTGCCATAACGTGTTGCCATGCCTTTCCATGTTTCACTTGGCGCATTTTCTGTCCATGGCAGCATAAAGTGATTTACGCCACCAATACCCTTTATTCGATCACGAATACAAGCCGCAACGCAAGACCCCAAGGTTGTTGAAATCACCTCATCATCACTACAACTCACATAGAGTTGTCCAGGTAGAATTTTTGCAACCCAGGCTTGAGCGTAGCTATCCCAGTAACGATTAACGTCTTCAAACCCCTTTATTGCAGCTGGTAGAACAGGAAGTAAAGCCATCATGACTGTCGTCTGTATATTGTGTTTCCAACAGAAACGAACTGTTCACTAATGTTAAATAGCGTTTCTGAGTGCCCTATAAACATATAACCACCGGGCAGTATCTTTTCAGCAAATCGATGGAATAAATCTCTTTGAGTGGCTTTGTCAAAATAAATAATGACATTTCGACAAAATATCACATCAAATGGCCCTCGCATTGGGAAGGTGTGTAACAGGTTTAATCTTTTAAAAACAATATAATTCTGTAAGAAACTCTTGACCTTCACTAAGTCAGTATTCACTTTGCCTCGGGTGAACCAAGATTTTTTTTCATTCTCTGAGAACTGGGTGAGACGTTCAATGGCATAGATACCCGACGCAGCTTGCTCTAGAACATTGGCATCTAAGTCGGTTGCCAGAACTTTTACATCCCAGTCTTTTTTGTCATTGAAAAACTCATGTAAGCATATAGCTAAACTGTAAGGCTCTTCTCCAGTCGAACATCCAGCAGACCAGATACGTATTCTTTTAGTCGTTTTATTTTTGAGCATTAGCTCTGGAAAAACATATTGTTTTAAATAATCAAAATGATGCTTTTCCCGAAAAAAAGCTGTCAGATTGGTTGTAATGGCATTGATTAATAGCTCTTTTATTTCATCATCACCATTTTCGATAGCATCGCAAAACGTGTCAAAGCTTCCCTGAAACAATTTCCGAACATGTTTCGATAACCGGCTATACACCATGTCTTTTTTTGCCGGTGGCAATAAAATTCCGGTGTGCGCGGTTACGAAAGCACTTATTTTAGAAAAATGCCTGTCCGAGAACTCAAATTCCCGCGCAGTTCTATCCATGAGAATACAGCTCCAGAACCTGACCCGCTGGCCTTAAAACTCTTCCCACTCATCACTTTCTTGATGATTTGACATCACCTGACGACTTGTTGTTTTTGCTGTCGCCATCGACTCCGGCCTTGCTTTGATGGCTTTTACTTCTTTTCTTGGTGCCGCGGCATCAGCTAATACAGCACGTTGTTTGGGGGATGCCGCATCAGAATCTGTTTTGAAAAACATCATCATTTCTTCCAGATGCTTCCCTTGTTCATCTAAGGATTCACTCGCCGCCGCCGCTTGCTCTACTAGCGCTGCATTTTGCTGCGTCATTTCATCCATCTGAGTCACTGCCTGATTAACTTGCTCGATACCTGATGTTTGCTCTATACCGGCAGCGGCGATTTCAGAAATAATGTCCCCAACCTTTTTCGCTCCCTCGACAATTTCTTCTAAGGTTTTGCCAGATTCATTGACTAAAACAGAACCTTCCCTGACTTTTTCACCACTGTCATTAATCAACTCTTTAATTTCTTTTGCCGCAGCGGCTGAACGCTGTGCCAAGTTACGTACTTCTGACGCAACCACGGCAAATCCACGGCCTTGTTCACCTGCTCGAGCCGCTTCTACAGCGGCATTTAATGCGAGCAAGTTAGTTTGAAAGGCGATTTCATCAATAACACCAATAATATCTGCAACGCGCTTACTGGAAGTGCTGATTGCCGCCATCGCTTGAATGGCCTCCTGAATGACGCTTCCCCCTTTTTCAGCCTTACTCCTTGCATCCACGGCAAGCTGGTTAGCCTGACGAGCATTATCGGAGTTTTGTCTGACGGTACTGGTGAGCTCTTCCATACTCGCTGCGGTTTCTTGCAGTGAGGAAGCTTGTTCCTCTGTTCGCTGACTTAAATCAGTATTACCTTGTGAAATTTCACTCGCTGCAGAAGAAATGCTGATCGACGCTTCGATGATGTCCTGCACAATGGATGAAATTTTTGTAATTGAACCATTCACCGCTTGCTGAAGTAGCGCAAACTCGCCCTCAAACTCACCATCCATTAACTTGGTGAGGTCACCTTGCGCCAATGCATTCATCACGGTGGATGTCGCTGATAACGCTTGTTGAACGGCAAACTGCAAGTGTTTTTGATCAGTAATATCTGAAGCGTATTTAACCACTTTATAAGGCTTACCATTTAGATCAAAAATGGGGTTATAGCTGGCTTGTAACCAGATATCTTTTCCATCTTTTCCTACACGTTGATATTCCCCGGCGTCAAACTCTCCACGATTGAGTTTTGCCCAAAACTCTGCATACTCAGGACTTTTCGCTAACTCAGGTGTAGCAAACATACGGTGATGTTTACCCACAACCTCCTCACGCTGATAACCGACAGCATTGAGGAAATTATCATTCACGCTGCGAATGGTGCCGTCCATATCGAAACTGATTACACCCATTGCTTTGTTAATGGCAGAAATTTGACCTTCAAAATTGGCGCGCTGCAATTTTGTTTCTGTAATTTCCGTTGCAAATTTAACGACTTTAAAAGGTTTGCCATTAATATCCAGAATAGGATTGTAACTAGCTTGTAGCCAAATATCCTTGCCACCTCTGGCAACCCGTTTATATTCACCACTATCAAATTCGCCACGGTTTAATTTTGCCCAGAACTCAGCATATTCGACGCTTTGAGCAGATTCAGGCGAAACGAACATTCGATGATGCTTCCCTACGACATCCTCTCGACTATAACCCACTACTTTGAGAAAATTATCATTCACATCGATGATGGTACCGTCCAATTCAAAACTGATGACGCCCATCACTTTATTCAAGGCATCAAACTGGCCATGAATATCAGCATTTCGCAGCTTCTCTGCAGTGACGTTATGCCATTCGAGCATATTACCAATGTAGTTGCCTTCTTCATCCATCATTGCTGTGACATTCAGTCTAAAAGCCAGTGGTCCCACTTTAATGTCAGCCTGATGTGGCAGATTATCAGGATTACTAAGCATCTGCCTTTGATGAGCTGGATTTTTATGAAAAAGATCAATGTTGCTGCCAACCAGACCTTTGACAGAGAATCCAGGATAGACCGATTTTAGGGTTTCTTCATGCTCACCCAACATGTTTAGTGTTGATTGGTTGGCGTACGTAATAGTGAAATCTCTATCAATCATCATCACAGCCGTTACCGCATTATCAAGCGCATTGGCTCTATTTAGGATTTCTTTATCAGCTTTTTGATTAACAGCCATGTCTCTCTCCTCCACGGACTCTTCGTCCGTCGTCATTTTTTTTATAACGCTATCCAGTGTTTCATTCCAGGCTGAAGCAACAGCTTGTGACCAAGCAGATTCAGCATATTTTTCCAGCACAGTGAGCAGGCAATTTTTAACGGCTTGGTAATCCGCCTCTTTCACGCCATATGAAACATGGCGTTTACCTAATTCTGTCAAATAACTGTCCAGTAGAGCTGGATGACGCAGGTTTTGTACCAACAGTACTATCGCTGCTAATAATTTTTTCTGTTGCCCCTGTTGTGACACACCACTAAACAAGCGCTGTAACTGTGGTTGTGATGCAAAAAGTTCACTATAAAAATCAGCAACCAATAGTTCACCTTTAGCGGCGATGAAAGTAAAACTCTCCTCCACTAACTCAATAGGTGTTTTTTCAGGAAGTTCAGTCTCGGTAGATGAATCAACCTCAGCCGCCTGTTCAGTTTCATCAGCATGCACACTTTGAGTCGACGTTTGACTATCAACCGTTAACCAGGCGAGCGGGTCGTTACCCATGACGTTTTTACTCTTGGCCATCAGCCGCTCTCCTGTTTAATACATCGCTGGCCAGAGTGAAGTAATCCTCCGCACCAGCACTTTTTTTCCGATAATCAAAAATTGTTTTACCAAAACTGGGACACTCTGCTAGTGCAACGTTTTCACGAATAGGGGTAAATAACACCCTGCCTGGGAAATATTTAAGCACTCGCTTGCGGACCTCAGCAGTCAATTTCCGACGCAATTGCATACGGGTCGAAACCAGCCAAAGTCGAATGCGATGTCCTGAAATTTCCTCTGACCGTTTTAAAATTTGCATCATACGAGATAAGCCTTGTAGTGACAGGTAATCCCCTGACACTGGAACGATAAGTTCGCTGGAAGCAAACATGGCATTGACACCAAGTAACCCTGAAGAGGGTGGGCAATCTATTAAGACAAAATCATAAGCCGATAACGAGGACTCTTCGATTGCTTTTCGTAGTCGGTGACCACGTTCAACACCACCCTCGTTGATATGTTCAAACTCATTCAAGCGCGGTCCCGCTGGTACTAGATCCAACTTATCTCGTGCCTGGTGCTTGACGACATCAATCGCTTCACCCTCAAGTAAAACAACATCAATTCCTAGTTGCTGATTATCCAGGCCCAGGCTTGTCGCCACTTGTCCCTGAGGATCCATATCGATCAACGCCACTTGTTTGCCTTGCAAAGCAAGTGCGTGCCCAAGATTAACGGTGGTAGTGGTTTTCCCCACCCCGCCTTTTTGGTTCATAATGGCAATTACACGAACATGGCCAGTAGTCATCAGCCTACCTGCTCTACACTGAGTAATTTATCGATATCCAATAACATCAGCATATATTCATCGTTACTGGTGATGCCTTTTATAAAACTGGTGTCGACGACAGTGCCTAAGTCAGGTGCGTTTGAAATCATTTGAGGGTCCACGTTCTGCGCCTCTGATACCGCATCAACCACAATACCGACAACACGATCAGTGATACCTTCTACTTTCAAAACGACAACCACTGTTGTTTTTGTGTATGGATTAAAAGGCATTTGAAATAACAATCTCAGATCAACAATTGGCACAATCACGCCACGAAGATTCAACACTCCGCAAACATGAGCAGGCGTATTTGGAATCGGCGTCACATTATCCCAGCCTTTAATTTCCTGAACCCGTAGAATTTCAACGCCATAGTGCTCATCTGCAAGTTCAAATGTGAGGTATTGCTGCGCACCATCATCGACACTATCAACAACATCAAGAATATCGAGTATTTCGTTTTCTGTAGTGATTTCAGACATCGCTCAAGCCACCTTTCCTGATGAGTTCTTTCTGACCTGAGAAGGTTCTCTATGCATTGCCATTAATCCTGGAATATCCAGAATCAAAGCGACGGCACCATCGCCTAGAATCGTTGCACCAGCGATACCTTTAACTTTGCGGAAATTGGTCTCCAGGCTTTTGATAACCACTTGTTGCTGTGCCAACAACTCGTCGACAAATAACCCCACCTTATAATCTTCACAGTCAACAATCACCAGTAAGCCAGCCTGCAAATCCTCTATGCCACCCTCTACATTGAAAACATTCGACAGCCTGATTATTGGCACATACTCATCACGTATTTTATAGAGCTCGCCTTTACCCGTTACTCTGTTGACTCTACCCGCTTCGACTTCAACTGACTCAATAATCGAAATCAATGGAATAATGTACCGTTGATCGGCAACTTGGATAATTTGACCATCCATAATGGCTAAGGTTAATGGCAATCGAATAGTAAATGTAGAACCAATACCAGATTCCGATTTGACCTCAACAGCACCACCTAAGCTATTAATATTTTTTCTAACCACATCCATTCCAACCCCACGACCAGATA
Organism: Methylophaga sp. F-2; assembly: GCF_056859315.1. Lineage (NCBI taxonomy): Bacteria > Pseudomonadati > Pseudomonadota > Gammaproteobacteria > Thiotrichales > Piscirickettsiaceae > Methylophaga > Methylophaga sp. F-2. The sequence goes on along the minus strand of NZ_JBSXOF010000020.1, from coordinate 152,113 downwards.
AGTCGCTGACTTGGTCTGCTGTAGAAAATCCTGGTAAGAAAATGAGTTCGTGTATTTTTTCTGGGGGGAGTGTTTCGTTCGGATCAACTAAACCTTTCTCGATCGCTTTATTTAAAATTTTGTCTTCGTTTAGACCGGCCCCATCATCACTTATTTCAATGACAATATTGCCCCCCTGATGGTAGGCATTAAGTTTTAGCGTGCCGGTTTCAGATTTATTAGCAGCTCGACGTTTTTCGGGTGTCTCCAAGCCGTGATCTAATGAATTACGCACCAGATGAACCAAAGGATCACCTATTTTCTCCATCACTGTTTTATCAAGTTCAGTTTGCTCTCCGCTCAGAACTAACTCGACTTGTTTTCCCAACTTACTGGTCATATCGTGCACCAGCCGAGGGAAACGGTTAAAGACAAAACTAATAGGCAACATGCGAATTCGCATGATACTTTCTTGTAGCTCACGGGTATTACGTTCTAACTGTTCAAGACCATCAATCAACTGAGGTAGCATGTTGATATCAAAATTCTCACCAATCTGCCCCAGCATTGACTGAGTAATCACTAACTCACCAACAAGATTAACCAGTGAGTCAACTTTATCTGTGCCAACACGAATAGAAGCATCCGGAGTCACGGCTTTCTTTTTAGGCGAAACTTCATTTTTTTTCGGTGTGAGATGATCAATCTCAGCTGATGTTTTGAGTTGGGCTTCAGTTGCACTTGGCGATGGAACTTCGGGTTCGACTGTTTCACCCTCCGTCAGTGAACTAGGAGGAATCATGGGCTCATGGATATCAATCTGTTCAGATTCATGTGCCGACAGAGCAGGCTCGATATCAGGCACATTTTGTTCAAGCCGCTCAATACTCAGCTCACAATCACCATCCACCCACTCAAAGACTTCGTTTATCGCTGCTTCATCAACGTCACCCGATAAAGTCAGTTGCCAACTCAAATAACAGATTTCAGGATCAAGATCGGTAAACGGAGGTAGCTCCTCCTCATTCACCTCGACAGATAACGCCCCCAACTCCGCTAATTCACGGAACATCCGAATAGGTTCATTTCCCGTCTGGAGCATATGAGATAGAGGTTTGAACTTAATCAGCCACGTTTGAGTTAGTGGCTCTGATGCGCTCACATCCGCATCAGAAACCTCATCCATTACCTTGTCGACATCATCAGACGTTGAACCTAGTAAAATTTGCTCAAGCGCCTTTGATACTTGTTTGACTTTTTCTGTATCTACCTCTGAACTATCTTGAACAGCTGTTAACATTTCACGTAGTGTATCTACAGCTGAAAGTAATGTTTCAATCACATCATCCGTTGCTTCGCGTTCGCCATTACGAATTTGATCAAGGAGGGTCTCTAATCCATGTGTAAACTCAGAAATATTGCTAAAGCCAAAGGTGCCAGCCCCTCCTTTGATGGAGTGTGCGGCACGAAAGATACCATTGACCGTATCATCATCGATTTCTCCCTGCGACATGCTAAGCAAGCCACTTTCCATAATATCGAGACCTTCGAAGCTTTCTTCGAAGAATATGCTATGAAACTGGGAGACGTCGATGCTCATATGATTAACCCAAGACTTTTTTCACCGTCGCTAACAGCTGTTCAGGATTAAACGGTTTAATCAGCCAGCCTGTTGCACCAGCAGCACGACCCTCTTGTTTCTTTTCTGGTCCGGCTTCAGTTGTTAGTACGAGTATAGGAATAAACTTAAACGTGGATAATTGGCGTAATTGACGGGTTAAAGTCAAGCCATCCATTACCGGCATATTGACGTCAGTAATGACCAAATCAAAAGACTGTTTTTGAGCTATATCCAGGGCCTGTTTACCATCATCTGCTACGGTGACTTTATGTCCGGCACCTTGCAAAGTGAAGGTGACCATTTGCCGCATTGAGGCAGAATCATCGACTGCGAGAATATTAGCCATAACAAAAAAGCTCCTTCTTTAATATTAGTTTTTTATATTTTATTGTGCGTAAAATGCTTTGATACCTAATCTATCGACAGCATCACAAAAAAGTTGACTGGGATTTGACCAAATGACAACCAGCCCCTGAAGTTGAGCATCACGATAGAACGCATAGAAAAGTTGAATGACCGCTGTATCGATACGTTCAATTTGACCTAAATTAATTTGAATAGCCTGGCCTTCAGCCATCGCCATTAACAGCTGCGCATATATATCTGCAACCTGTGCGATCGTGACCGATTCAGCACAGTTTATTTCGGAAATCGAGTCAGCCATTTTTCTATTCCTTCTATTTCCCTCGGCTATAGCGTCTCAGCTTTATCTTGGCTGATTCATCTTCACTATGCCTTTTACATGTTTTACTGGTATCGGCCTCTTTTCAAAAAAAATTATCTTAATTTTGCAACTATTGAAAATTAGGTATTCATTTTATTTATTTCGGTTTCTCAGCCATACACCGTTTGTATGCTCATCCGTTTCGACTTGTTCTCTTTTTAATTGTTTTTTGAGCTCTGTGGCTTCATACCGTGCCATTAAGGCATCAATAGCCTGCTCCTTATTTCTGGCCTGCAACCACATTTTTTGCTGACGCTGGACTTTTTCATTGGCTGATTTGACTTGTGATTCCTGACTAAGAATAGCTTGGTCTAATTTAGCTAAAAAGCTTCTCAGATCGAGTGCTTTTTTTGCAGTCATCACCATGGGATCTGCTTGCCGAAAGCGCGAGAGATACTCGGCCCGATATTGAAGGAGATCATCCAACTGGAATTGCTCCTGTTGAAGTAAGGCATTTTGTTGACCAAGTTTTTGTAACTCGGACTCTGTTGCTTTCCGAGCCATTTCGATAACAGGATCAAGTTTTCGACTACGACTCATTTATCAACTCCACGCTGAGCAATAATATTAAAAACGGCGAGTATTACCATCCATTAGCATCGGTGTCTGTGCCACATTCTGCTGTTGGTTTTGTAATTGATTTCTTAACTCAAGTACTTGCTTCAATCGCTGATCACTTTGTTGCCAGTTAACCGCTTCATTCATGCCTTGTCTCAACAATTGCCTTAACGCTGGGAACATGGCAATGGATTCATCAATGGCAGGATCACTACCCTTACTATAGGCGCCTACACTAATAAGATCTTGGTTTTGTCTATAAGTTGAGTAAATCTGCTTGAATTGCTGTGCTTGTTTTAAGTGTTCTTCACTTACAATATGAGGCATGACACGACTTATTGATGCTTCTACGTCAATCGCTGGGTAGTGCCCAGACTCGGCTAGCTGCCTAGATAAAACAATATGCCCATCTAATATGGCCCGAGCCGCGTCTGCCACAGGATCCTGCTGATCGTCACCTTCCGTTAATACCGTATAGATAGCCGTAATAGCTCCACCGTCAACAGCTCCATTGCCAGCGCGTTCAACCAATTGTGGTAATAATGAGAATACTGATGGTGGATAGCCTTTCGTTGCGGGTGGCTCACCAATCGCCAAGGCAATTTCACGCTGCGCCTGAGCAAAACGAGTCAAGGAATCCATTAATAATAAAACCTGTTTACCTTGATCCCGGAAGTATTCAGCAATGCTGGTTGCCAGCATGGCACCATGCAGTCGCATTAAGGGGGAATGGTCAGCGGGTGAAGCGACAACAACGGATCTTGCCATGCCTTGTTCACCGAGAATATCTTCAATAAACTCTTTTACTTCTCGGCCACGTTCACCAATCAAGCCAACTACGATAACATCGGCCTCAGTAAATCGTGTCATCATGCCCAACAACACACTTTTACCAACACCACTACCCGCAAACAGCCCCATACGCTGCCCTCGGCCAATACTAAGCAAGGCATTAATACTCTGTACCCCAACATCGAGGTGTTGACGAATAGGCGATCGCGCCAACGGATTAACCGGTTCACCGTGTAAAGGCACCTTGTCATGAACTCTTAAAGGACCTTTACCATCGAGTGGTTTACCTGCACCATCCACTACCCGGCCCAGCATGGCTTCACCTACAGGTACTTGTGAATCACTTCGTACAGGTCTGACTTTAGCGTTAGGCACTAATCCACGCATATCGCCTGTGGGCATCAAAAAGGTCGTTTCACCTGAAAATCCGACCACTTCTGCTTCGATGGGCTTTTGTCCTTTGCCAATAATCTCACAGCGGCTGCCAATGGGCACCTGAAAGCCAACGCCTTCGAGCGTTAATCCAACCATCCTGGTCAAACGTCCTTCAATTAAAACACTCTGCTCATCATCCGAATCCAATCGTTGTTGATATTGCATCAACTTATTTTGTAATCGGGACTGACGCTCAATATTACTCATTGTCAGCATCTCTTTCATCACCAAGCACTTTATTGATGATGCTGTTCAGCCTGGACTCAACCGTGGCGTCGACGCTGGTATCAGGGGTTTCTAAGCGCAGACCACCGCGAGTGAGTAAAGGATCTTCTATCCATTGGTATTTGTCTGAATCGTGTTCTAAAGATAACCCTTTCTGGATGATATGCAGATCGTCAGGATGAACATAAATTTTGAGTTGACGATCACTGATCGGTAAGGCTTCAAGCGCCGCTCGCATTGCGCCAATAACGTGTTCTGGTTGATGCTTTAACTCCCGGCGAACTAGCTGCCGCGTCATGGTAATAGCCAGGTTAACTAAATCTTTTTCCAGAATCTCATCCAATTCTGTCAGTGGCTGTTGTAAGGTATTAAGCATCTGCTGAAGCTTTTCGACTTGCAACTGAATATCTTTCAGTCCTGCTTGCTGACCATCGGCAAAACCAGCCTGGTGGCCTTCTTCATAGCCAACTTTGTAGCCTTCTTCCTGTGCTTGTTGTTGTAATGCCTCAATGGCTTTCACATCAAGCACTTGCGGAGCATCCTTATCATCCACATCCGTGACCGCCACCATTCTTGGCGCTTCCCAGCGTTTTATAGCATCAGCAATTTCATCCGCAGATAAGACATCAGCTTGTTTGGTAACAAGCGTGTCATCAGACGAAGTCATCACCTGCACCTCCGCCTAGCATAATTTCGCCTTTATCAGACAAGCTTCGTGCTGTAGCAAGAATGGCTTTTTGCGCTGCTTCTACATCGCTTAAACGAACAGGCCCCATCGCTTCTAAATCATCACGCATCATTTCACCTGCACGTTGTGACATATTGCGTAGGAATTTCTCTTTCAATGCGTCATCAGCACCTTTTAGTGCCAGCTGCAATTGATCAGTCTGAATTTCACGCATCAATGTTTGCATGCCACGATCATCGACATCGATAAGATTTTCAAAGACAAACATAAGATCTTCGATGTTTTGTCCAAGATCGGGCTCGCTCTCTTTGATTTTTTCCATGATGGCCGCTTCAGAAGTACCATCAACAAAGTTAAGGATATCTGCCGCTGTTTTCAGACCGCCCACCATCGTTGATTGTGCGCCTGCTGCACCACTGAATTGTTTTTCCAGAATCTCATTGAGCTCTGTCAACGCAGAAGGCTGAACACCATCAAGCGTGGCAATACGCAATATCACATTCGCCTGATCCCTTGCAGGAAATAAAGACAAGACACCCGCTGCCTGATCCGCATCCAGAAAAGAACATACAATGGCAATGATCTGCGGATGCTCAAGACGAATGATTTCATAAATCCCTCTGGCATCCATCCATTTGAGCTGTTCCAGACCATTGGTGTTACTGCCAGATAAAATACGATCTAATAAACTGCCAGCACGGTCTTCACCTAATGCACCCACCAGCATTTTACGAACATAATCATGAGAACCAATACCAAGGCCAGTTTCTTGTTCGACAGTGGTCACAAAACTGTTTAAGACTGATTGGACTTCTTCGCGCGTCACGTTTTGTAACGTCGCCATGGCCTGACCGACTTTCTGCACCTCTTTCGGCCCCATATGCTTCAGTATTGCTGCCGCTTCCTCTTCACCTATAGAGCGAAGAAAAACAGCTGCTTTTTCCGTGCCTGTTAGTTTTCTGACTTCTTCTGCCATTAGGCATCACCCGCCGTCCAGTTTTTGACTACTTGCGCTACGAGCGCAGGGTCTTGTTGCACTAAACTTCGGACATTAGATAGTTGTTCTTCCATCTTCTCCGAACCAGTAGTCAGTTTAGCAATCTCTTCACCACTCTTGCTACTTCTGGCTAAAACTTCTTCCGGCGATAAATTTTCGTCATCATTTTCAGACACAGGTACTTTGGTCATATCTCTGAATGCGGGACGGATAACACCAAAGATAAGGAACAGAACCACCAGTGCTCCACCGACTTGTTTTGCTAAATTCCAAACCCAAGGTTCTTCCCAGATAGGTTTTTCTGGCAAGGCTTCAACCGCTTCAGGAGCCATGAATGGGGCATTCACCACATTTAAACTGTCGCCACGTGCTTTACTGAACCCAATGGCATCCATTACAAGTGCATTAATGCGTGTCATTTCTGACTCTGACAGCGGCTGAGAGGTCACATTGCCTTCCGCATCAACGCTACGTTTTTCGTCAACAAGTACAGCTACACTTAGTTTTCTAACATTGCCAGGCGCCATGCGGGTATGGCTGATCGTTCTGTCTAGTTCAAAATTACGTGTTGTACTTTTTCTGCTTGAGCCAGGTGTTGTGGTTGTCGTTGTTGTCTCTTCACCATTTGCCGCATTATCTGGGGCCGCTTGTTCAGGCGCAACACCACCACCAGGCGGTTGATTACTGAGCGCTCCTGGCACACCAAACGGGCCACCATTGCCAACACGTTCTTCTTCCTGAAGCTGTTCACTTCTGACGGCTGTCATATCTGGATTATAACTTTCATGCGTTTGTTCAGACATTGTAAAGTCAATATCTGCCACGACTTGAGCACGAACACCGCTCATCCCAACAATGGGAGACAGAATATTCTCGATACGGTCAATATAGATCTGCTCAACTTTACGGGTATATTCAAGCTGAGTATCACTCATCGCAACACCGGCAGCCCGTTCTGGTTGCGTTAACAAATTACCGCGCTGGTCAACAATCGTCACATCGGCATTTTTCATATCTGGCACACTGGATGCGACCATATGTGTGATGGCAGCGACCTGGGATTGATCCAATGTTCTGCCTGCATATAGATGCACTACAACAGATGCGGTGGGATCTTTACGATCACGCACAAAAACAGACTGTTTGGGAATCGCTAAATGCACACGTGCACTTCTGACATTATTCAGTTCAGCGATAGAACGGGATAACTCTTCTTCCATGGCACGTTGATAACGAGCCCGCTCAATAAACTGGCTGGTACCAAAACCCTGATCCTGATTGAGCATTTCCATGCCTAATGCCGCACTTCTGGGCAACCCTTCTGCAGCCAACTTCATACGCAACGTCTGCAGGTCAGCCGCCGGTACTAACACCGCCCCAGTGGTTGGATCTAATTTGTAATCCACATTCATTTGCTGCAAAACATCGACAACTTCAGAAGACTCCGCCGGTGCCATATTGCCAAACAGCACTTGATAAGACGGCGTTTGTGACCACATCAGCACATAACCACCGACAGCAATACTGGCAGCAATAGCTAATAAAAATAGAACCTGCTTAACTACAGGTTGTCGTGAAATATTAGCTTGCATGGCGCCCAAAGCCGTCGTTGGTCGGGCTGCCGGCATATTAGCTTGAGGGCCGGTAGTAGCAGGTGCGTTTTCCATATATTGTCTCTACTCAGAAATGTTCGCCGACTAAATCGACATGCGCATAACTTCTTGATAAGCCTCAATCAGCTTGTTTCTGACTTGTAAGGTAGCTTCAAAAGCCACACTCGCTTTTTCTGATGCAATCATGACGTCAGCCAGGTTGACATTCGGATCGCCAAGTTCAAACGACGTTTTTAAGTCGCCTGATGTTTTTTGCAAATTATTGACTTCACCTATCGCTTGTTTCATCACATTGCCAAAATCAACCCGACCATTGCTTTCAGCATTATCGGCGGAAAGTGGTTGAGTTGCAGGTGATGCCTGGGCTTGCAAAGCTCGCATTTGGGTAAGTAATTGATTCGGATCGATAGCTTTGATCATGATTCTCTGAACTCCGCTTAAAAAATGACGCTGTTAGTTGCTCTATGCAGACTTCTTGCCAAGTTTTTCGGGGATTTCCACCCCCTGCTCACGGAATTTGGCAATCTTATAGCGTAAAGTCCGTTCACTGATTCCCAGCTCTTTAGCTGTAAGTCTTCGACTACCTTGATATTTTTCCAGCATGTCTAGAATATGACGCTGCTCCTGTGAACGAAGGTCATAACCTTCTAGCACGGGCTTATTATCTCCCTGAACAGGCAAAACGTCTGATTTCACCGTAGTATGATCCAACTCCTGACCAGAGACTGCCTCAAAAATAATATCCTTAGCCGTAATTGACTGGCCTGATTGCAGTATTAAGGCACGCTGAAGCACATTATCCAATTCACGGACATTGCCTGGCCATGAGTGAGACAACAATCGGGATTGTGCTGCCTCGTCCAACAAGGGCGCTACGCGTCGACTGTGACTGGCATGGCGAGCCAGTAATCGATTAGATAGTGGCAAAATGTCATCTATACGTTTTCTAAGTGGTGAAATTTCAAGTGGGAACACATTAAGACGATAAAATAAGTCTTCTCGAAAACGACCCGCTTTTACCTCATCGCGTAATGTTCTGTTGGTAGTGGCGAGTACCCGGACATCAAGTGGGATGACTTTTCTACCACCAATCCGTTCAACTTCACGTTCCTGTAATACACGCAATAACTTCGCTTGCAGAGATAAATCCATTTCTGAAATTTCATCTAACAAAATCGTGCCATGGTTTGCTTGCTCAAATTTACCAGCATAGGCTTGACTGGCACCGGTAAAGGCCCCTTTTTCATAACCGAACAAGGTGGCTTCCAGCATATTTTCAGGGATAGCGGCGCAGTTGATGGCAACAAAGGGGGCAGAAGCTCTTGCTGAATGTATATGAAGATAACGGGCTAGTACTTCTTTACCTGTGCCACTTTCCCCGTTAATTAAGACCGTAGCATCACTGTCCGCCACCCGTTTGGCGATAGCTTGCAGCTCTTTAGATGCCTGAGCGTGAGCCACCATATCATCTTCTTCTGTTCCAAGATCACTAATATAGCGTTGCACCCGCTGCAATAACTCATCCGCTTCGAATGGCTTTAATAGATAATCAGAAGCGCCTTGATGCATAGCATCTACTGCACTTTGTACAGTGCCATAAGCTGTCATCATGACCACGGGTAAATCCGGCATCATGGCTTTTGCCCGCTTTAATAAGGTATGCCCATCCATAGGTGACATTTGCAAGTCGCTTAGCAATAAACCGACAGGTTCACTGGCGATTTTATCTAATGCTGATTGCCCATGCTCCATTCCGGTCACACGGTATCCTGCTAACTCAAGTGTGTCACATAATGCTCTACGAAGATTCGCATCGTCCTCAACCACTAAAATATTAGATGGATTCATAACGCAACCTCCTGCGTGACTTCATCTGATGATGAACTTGATGATGTATAAAGAGGGAAAAACATGGTCACCGAACTGCCTTTTTTAGGCTCGCTTTCAATTGTTAAGTGACCTCTATGGGCCTTCACTATTGACTGAACGACAGCCAAACCGAGGCCTGTGCCATTCGAACGAGTGGTATAAAAGGGAGTCAGTACCTGGTTCAGCACTGAAGCAGACATGCCCTCACCATTATCATTAACGCTAATGCTGATACATTGCTCATCGTCTTCGTTGATGGCGTAATCTGCTTTTACTTCAATATGTCCATGCGGCTCACATGCCTGACGTGCATTGTTAAGAAGATTCGTAATTGCACTAATTAATGCAGATTGGCTGCCATAGATATAGCCATCATTAACATGATTCGAAATGGTCAGTCTGACATCACTGCTTTCCACATCATTTTGAGCGGAGAACTGCTGCTCAAGTTGGCTCAATAACTCTTGCAGAGCTACTGGTGAGGGGGCAGCCATATTTCCACGTGAAAAAGATAAGAGATCACGAATCAATTGCTCCATATGAGAGAGACTCTCTTTCACCCGTGATGCAAACCGCTGTTTTACTTGTTCGTCAGCCCCTTCTTTGAGTAATGGAGACAGATAAAGCATCGCAGAAGATAATGGCGTTCTGATTTGATGAGCAAGTCTTGCAGTAACTTCGCCAATGGTGGATAGTCGCTGTAAATGTGACACTTTGCTTTGTAAAGTTCGGGTATCAGTCACATCCTGCAATAGAATGATTTGTCCTGGTTCATGACCCAGCGGGTTGGTTGAGATATGAACTAAACGGCCATCTTTCAGTGAAACATCGTGACCATCGCTGGGCTTGGGATCAAAAGCGCGTTCAATCACATTGACCCAGCGTTCACCTGAGAGCGGTTCGCCTAGTAAGGATACAGCCGCTTCGTTCGCTTCCTGAATAAAGCCAGAGCCATCCAATACAACGACACCAGCAGGAAGAACCGCGAGTAAACGACTATGGCGATTTGCTAATTGGTCAGCCTGAGATGAGGCTTTTTTAGTCTGTTCAGCCGATATATGGCTGACATTAGAAATAGTGCTGAGATCAATGTCTCTTGAAAAGGGTTGTTTTTGGTAATGCGATTTTTGTAAATCATCACCCACCGATAATTTCAGATTCATGTTTCTTGCTCCTACATGCACTATTGCATCGTATTAGAGCTTGAGCAATTACCATGCCCAAATTAAATCTAATTAATTATCAATAAGTTAAACAAATAAACGTCAAAAGTCCGACATTCAGCAATAACACTATTCCGTATCTCTCTGGATACCGTATTTACGCATTTTTTCTACCAAGGTAGTTCTTCGCATTTTTAATTTATTAGCCGCGTGGGCAACCACACCTTCAGCATCATCTATCGCTTGTTTAATCAATAAATACTCGAGGTTTGCCAGGTGCTCTTTCAGGTCAATCCCATCCTCTGGCAGCACCATCTCATCTGAGAGGCTATGCAGGCTATCTGTTTGAGAAGATAGCTTAGACGGCTGTTTATCCTCAATACTGACCTCAGGCATATTTCTTGGTATATCTTGTTTCGGACTAGCGGTGATGATCGCTGTGATTTCTTCTGGGAGGTCATCCCCTTCCAACCGGTATTTATCAGGTAGATCATCAAAATCCACCGTCCCGTAAGGGTAGAGAATAACTAAACGTTCAACGACATTGGCTAATTCACGCACATTGCCAGGCCAGGGATAGCGACACAAGGAGGTAATGGCAGAAGGAGTAAGATGGATTGTACCTCTGTTCTCATGCTCAATACGTTTAATCAATTCATTGATAAGTAAAGGTATATCCTCGGGCCTATCGCGTAATGCCGGCATTTCAATCGGGAAAACATTGAGACGATAAAATAAATCTTCACGGAAACGCCCATCAGCAATATGCTCTTCAAGATTACGATGTGTTGCAGCGATCACACGCACGTTGGCTGTTTGTGTTTTATTGCTTCCCACTTTTTCATAGGTTCGCTCTTGTAACACACGAAGCAGCTTTACCTGCATAGGTAATGGCATATCACCTATTTCATCCAGAAATAAGGTGCCGCCTTCAGCCATTTCAAAGCGCCCTTTTCTTGATGTTATTGCCCCGGTAAAGGCGCCTTTCTCATGGCCGAATAACTCACTCTCTAATAATTCTCCAGGAATCGCACCACAATTTACTGGCACAAATGGTTTATCTCTTCTAGATGAAAAGTGATGTAGGTTACGGGCAACGACTTCTTTTCCTGTACCAGATTCGCCCAGAATGAGTACATTCGCTTCAGAATCAGATACTTGGTCAATCATCCGCTGAACATTTTTTATTAAACGACTATTGCCAACAAGTGATCTGAATAAATTAGTATCGGCAGAGACTTCCGTTGTCATACCACGATAAATGGTGGCCTGTTGCAGGGCATTACTCAACTGTGGATATTTTAGCGGATAACGAATCGCGCCAATGGTGCCAGGAAAGCTTATTGATTCGCCTGCAATAGACTCGAGAGTGAATACGGGCACACGCGCTTCATGATTGACCAGTTCCCTAAGCAACTGTTTGGTTTGATTGTGACCACCACAGTCTCCGACGATAGCCATAACCACATCATCTAAAGCATCCACATGCTCAAACCAAAGATCAGGTTCACGTATTACTATCGGTTGGCAGTTTATAAACTCAATGAGTGTGCTCAACATCTCGCATCGGTCATTATCACTTTCTACGACCAATACATTATTTGCACTCATACGCACTCCATCATATCGCTTGATTCTGAACAGGCCATAAGCCATAGGTAATTGGAGTTAAGCATTTTCTAGCAGGTATTGTCAAAATTATGACGGTATAAAATAAATACGAATTCTGTTGCTAACTTGATTGATAGGCTGCCGCCACTTTTTTATTTTTATTAAACTGACCTAATTCTGCTTGAATTGATTGCCTTGCATCACGACAACGTTTTTCAATATTTTGATTTAATAAGATGATTTTTTCGATCAAAGCCTCTGCTTCTGGCTGTTCATCTGAATTATCAAAAGGAAAGATTTGCTCTAATAATTCTGCACGTTGCTGGGTCAGTGTAGACAACTCAGACCATTTTTCAGCTTCTACTGCTGAGCTCATCGCCTCAGTCAATGTTAAGAGCTGTTTGACTTGTGTTATCTCAGCCATGACTAATGAAATTCAGGTGGGATACCATCCCAGCCTGCTTTGATCTCTTCAAGTAACTTGGTGACTTCATCCAAAATGGCTACGTCATTACTCACATTGGCTTCAAGTAAACGCCTTGTAATGTAGTCATACAAAGAGTCTAAATTGACAGCAATCTCCCCACCCTTTTCAGCATCCAAGCTGGTTTTCAATCCTTCAACAATCCGAATACACCATGAAATCTGATGTCCTTTTTCAGCAATTTCATTGCGGGCAATACAGCCTTTTGCAGTCGCGACGCGAGCTAGTGCTCCTTCCATCAGCATCTGAATAATTCGATAGGGTGAAGCATAATTTACTTCAGACTCTATGGCACCACGACCATACCCTTCCATCGCTTTTTTATTCACCATTACCTGCATACTCCAATCCTTAATATAAGAATCATTCTACTTAATTTGAGTTCATCGCGGATAGTTGCGAAATCAAATAATTGCCCTGTGATTGTAAACTGCTGACCAATGTATCCATGGCTGCATACTGAGCTCGTAAGCGTGTTTCAGTCATTTCAAGACGTGATTCCATTTGCTCTTTTTGCGAATCCATTCTTTTTAAACGCGAATTGAGCCCTTCTTCCTTGGAGTCAATCAGTCCATCTGTTTGTAACCATGTATCTGCTAAAGATTCTAAACGATTAGCGAAACCTTCACCTTCAGCTGAAAACAGGTTCGCAAATGAGTTAAAGTCAGAGCTTAACACCTCATTGACTTTATCTTCATCCACCGTCATCACGCCATTTTTATCCAATGAAATTCCCGCTTCGATTAAATAACTAAAGCTTGAACCAGTGATGCTGGCACCTGAATTAAACACATTACGTATCTGACTTTCTATCGTTAGCAGCGTACTGTCAGCTTCTAACTGCCCACTTCGTTGAGATTTAATTTCAGTCATCAATGCATTATATGCGGATGCAAACTCATTAACTGACTCAAGAATCGCTTCATCATTACGCGTAATGTCTAATGTGGAATTGCCCACATCTTTTACATTCAACGTGACACCATCAATAGCATTAGCAATCGAGTTTGAGCTACTAGTGACAGTAAATCCATCAATACTTACAATCGCGTCTTTCGCTGAAGAAATCGAAGAAAGATTTTGCGTTCCCCCCGAGCTATAAACAAAAGCAGACAGCCCTGATGCATCAGAGTCATTACCATCACTGTCACCACTCACAGAAACACTAATAGCATTCTCTGTACCGGTCTCATTAGAAGTGAGCACAAGTCTGGCACCACTATCGTCTGTAATGATTGATGCAGTCACACCAGTGTTATCAGAAGCATTATTAATAGCAGTACGAATACCAGCAAGAGAACTATTGCTGGAATCTATTGCAACATCAAAGCTCTCAGCTCCGACACTAATCGTTAGCGTACCTTCACCCACAGTGCTGTTGTAATCAGTAAATGCGGATGAAGCCAGTTTATCTCGTGTCGCTATCTGGGTCACATCGATATTATACGAACCTGAAGCTGCTGAACTGGTTGCAGTGGCAGTAAATAAGTCTTCATCTTGCGAGTTAGCTTGAAAGACCTTAAAGCTTGATGCGCTTCCCAGTGATGCCATTGCTGTCTGGAAGGTATCAAGTTTGCTCTTGAAAGAACCATAAGCACTGATTTGTGCGTTGATGATATTTTGCTTACTTTTGAGCCTATCGAGCGGTTGACGTTCAATATCCATTAAGCCACTGACAATACTCTCAAGATCGAGCCCTGTTCCAACACCTAATGATGATACTGTCGCCATGTCAATTCTCCGCCTAAACTTAATTGCAAAATTGCAGCAAGTTTTGAGCCAATCAAGCCTTTGTTTCTAACAATATACCGCGATATTTTTCCGCAGCATGTCTTGCCTCAAGAATCTCTTCTGAAGGGATCTGTCTGACCACCTCTTCAGTTTCTGAGTCAATCACTTTAATCACCGTATCCCCACTACTGTCATCGACACTAAACTGCAGGTTTCGGTTCATGTTCTGCATATAATCGTTGAGTTGAGCCACCTTATCACGCAAATCGTCTGTACGTTGTTGCTGCTGGCTATTCTGCTTCTCAGCTTGGTTCTGGAAAGCTTGAGATTGAACAGATGATTCAGTAACAGTCTCAGTCTGAACAGATTGCGTAACCGGTTTAGACTGACTAGTAACATTGTTTTGCACTGATTGAAGGGCAGATTGCACTAACAGATCATTATTAGCCATTGTCTTCCTCCTAATCTAAATACTTTGTAAACGGCATAAAGCCTGGAGAGTAGTTTACCCACCAGGCTCATGCGTTTCATCCTTTTGTTATTATCCCAACAGTGATAACGCTGACTGAGGAATAACGTTAGCTTGCGATACGATTGACACACCAGCCTGTTGCAGAATTTGCGCTTTAGTTAAAGCAGCAGTCTCAGCAGCAAAGTCGGCATCAACAATACGGCTACGCGCAGCGCTGGTATTCTCAGTAAAGCTTTGTAGGTTTGAGATTACAGCTTCAAAACGGTTTTGGATCGCACCGAATGTTGCACGAGCACTACTCACGGTGTTGATATATCCATCAAGTGTAGTAAGCGCTGAAGATGCGTTTCCTGAAGTTGAAACATCCACTGCAGATAAACTTAAAGCGCTTGAAGTAATGGCTACAGTATCACCTGCATCTTGGCCTACTTGTATCGCAGTGCTAAGTGCACCCAATACAGCAGTGTTATTGAATTTAGTGCTAGATATGATACGAGTATTCTCTGCCTCGAGCTGAGTCACCTCTGCTTTCAAACCATCACGGTCTGTAACAGTACCGTTAGCAGACTGCACAGCGATTTCACGGATACGTTGTAAGTTATTACTGATTTCAGCCAAAGCACCTTCAGCTACCTGAGCTAAAGAAATACCGTCAGCTGCATTACGAGCTGCTTGATTACCACCACGAATATCCGCTTCCATTTGCTGTGCAGTGTAAAGACCAGCCGCATCATCTTTTGCACTATTGATACGTAAACCAGAAGATAAACGTTGCAAAGATGTATTCAGAGTGCTTTGAGATTTGTTTAAGTTACGTTGTGCATTTAATGATGCAATGTTTGTGTTGACTACTAATGCCATGAGATTTACTCCCTCATAGGGTCGAGCTATGCTCGCTTTATACATGGCGGACAAACTATGAATTTTCTAGTTTTTACCGCCTCCGAAAACATTAGCGGCAGGGAGTGAGATTTTCTTTAAGACAATTTACAAAAAAATAGGTCAGACTTTGCAAAAGTCTGACCCAGTTCACATTTTACTTTTTTCAGCTTAGCCCTGAAGCAAGGATAACGCGTTCTGAGGCAAGGTATTCGCCTGCGCAAGGATAGAAGTACCCGCTTGCTGTAAAATTTGAGCGCGCGTTAATTTTGCTGTTTCCTCGGCAAAGTCGGCATCCATAATTCGGCTACGGGCAGCACTGGTATTTTCAGACAGACTTTGTAAGTTGGAAATAACGGCTTCAAAACGGTTTTGAATCGCACCGAACGTGGCACGTAATTGGCTAAGACTGTTGATATCAGTATCTAACGTACCCAATGCCGTCGAAGCATTTGCTGATGTTGAAACATCGGCTGTTGTTGTAGTGGCGGCAGTTGCCGTCACGGTAACGGTATCAACAGCATCAGCGCCGACCTGGAATGTTAACGTCAAGCCACCTAACACTTTTTGTCCATTAAACTGTGTTGTATCAATAATCCGTTTATTTTCCGATTCAAGTTGAGTAACCTCAGCTTGAAGACCATTTCTATCTGTGACAGTACCGTTAGCAGATTGCACAGCAATTTCACGAATCCGCTGTAGGTTATTAGTGATTTCAGCCAAAGCCCCTTCAGCGACCTGAGCAAATGAAATGCCGTCGGCAGCATTTCTGGCCGCTTGATTCGCGCCGCGAATATCAGCAGTCATTTGTTCGGCTGTATATAGGCCTGCGGCATCATCTTTGGCACTATTGACACGAAGACCAGAAGAAAGACGTTGTAAAGCGGTATTAAGATCACCTTGCGATTTGGTTAAGTTCCGCTGCGCATTAAGCGACGCAAGGTTAGTATTTACGATTAATGGCATTTGAATTCTCCCATTTCAAATATTATTTGCCTGTGACCACAAGGGGTTATCAGACTCGATGGGAGTAAAGCAGTTTGCGTACCAGTTTTTTAATCGGCTAACATAAAAACATTTAACTAATTGTTTTTAATGCACTTAAATGCAGTCAACCACTCATCCAAGTGATCTTCGAGGATAAATTTTTGACGTACCCAGTTTTGAAGCTGCCGTCCTTGAGCGGCAATTTTCTCCGGTTCGGCTAAAGCGGCAAGAATAGTTTCTATCCATACCGCCTCATCATTTGGAATCAATGTCACTGGCGCGCCATCTTGCTGATATGGATAGATATCACTGGCAATGACTGGCCAGCCCATAACGCCATACTCAAGCAGGCGTAAATTACTTTTCGCTTCGTTAAAAGGGTGTTCCTCTAAAGGCGCTAAAGCCAGATCCAAATCAAGTTCGGCTAAAGCCTGGGGGTATTGATTAAATGACACATATGGTTGGAATTCTTTGACGTAGGGTCTGAGTTCAAGTGGGCACATGCCCATAAAAACCCAATCTACTCTATCTGCTAATGATTGGACCACATTAGTCATTAAGGCCAAATCGCCAGAATGCTGATTTGCCCCAGCCCAGCCTACTCGGGGCTTTTTATGAGTATTTTTCTCTGATGACGCTAGATTTAACCAGCGCTGTTTTTCAAGCCGATTAGGAATAACTGTGACATTGTCCGTATATTGACGGCATAAATCCGCTAATGGTTGAGTCGAGACAATGGTGTGATCACATAAGGCAAGTGTTTTTCTGAGCCTTGAACGCATATCCCGGAAAACCAGTTTTTTTCTATCACTCATTTTTGGCAAGTTGGTGACCAAGTCGTCTAAGGAAAAAACAATTTTGATTTGCGTGTGCGCTTTGACTTGTTTTAGAAATTCGTAGGTCACGTCACTCAACATTTGTTGCACATAAAGCACATCTGGCTCCAGCCTTATTAGTTCGTATAAAGTTGGCAATAAGGGCTGTTCTTTAAACTCATGAAATGGCATCCATGTGAGTTCTACATCACCTCGTTCTGCCAAAGCCTGCATTGGCGCAATCATTCGGTAGATACCCGAGCCTGAACCATTGATAGGAAATACAACTACGCGTGTTTTGTCATGAAATCGTGGGTCCCACTGCCGTTGAATATCTACCTCAGGTGCAAAAAAACGGGAACGTAAACTCAGGTTGTCATTGTAGAAAGGATCATGAGTGAATAATTGAGACCACTTCTCGACCAATACATCTTCTCTAAGTGGGTGGTAATCAGCCACGCCATTTGACTGTTCAGCCAACTTTTTATCCTGAAACAGAGTGACATAAGGTGACCAGATAACTTTTTTACCCTGCTGCTGAATTGTGAGGCATAAATCCATTACCGAGTAACGCGTATCTGAAAATACGTTTTCACACAGGCCGCCAGCTTCGATAAAAGTCTGTTTTTCAATAGCAAAACAGGCTGCTGAAACTGATGAATATTGCTGAATACAATGCGCTCGTTCCATATAGCCCGGTTCCGTAATATCCAGACCTTGAAATAGACCTATCACATCGTCAGTGATACCGAACACGCCACCTGCATGAATAATCTTGTTTTCATCATCAAGGATACGAGCACCAACAATGCCCACATCCTCTCTTGTCATTAATGGCATCATTTCGTTCAACCAATTGCCATTCACAGCCATAGCAAAACATGACATCACAACAACAAAATCACCACTCGCTATATTCACACCATGATTAATGGCTGCAGAGTAGTTTTTCTGATCAAAACGTGTTGCTACAAACCGCTCGCCCCACGCTTCCGACATCTCAGCATAAACATCCTCAATATCTTCGATATCACTCATGACATCTACAACAACCACTTCATAGTTGATATAGGTCGTGTTGAGCTCTAACTCTTCCAAACAACGGGCAAGGAAGGAAACGTGATTATGATGAGCAATGATGATAGAAACTTTCGGCTGGTTTTTCGTGCTGTAGACCGTCTGGAATCGCGGTTTATTTTTAGGGTTCGATATCGTTGCAGAAACACCAAGCCTGTTTAGATGTGCATGGCGAGTCAACCATTCATTTTCGGCCAATAGCTCTTTATTAACGTCTAATGGAACTGATGTGAGCAATACATCTGGAATGTGAGAAAACGCTGATTGCTGACTCTGCTCATACACCTTAAATGCCATATCCGTGGTGTGCACATAAGCCAAGTTTGAATAACCACCGACCTGTTCAAAGGCTTCCCTACTAACAATAAACGAACGCCCTAAGTATGAATAGGACCTTAAATAATCAAGATTGAACTCAGGTTTGAACCAAATATCAGCTTTAGACTCATCGACTACTTCATCACTATAGATAAACTGCGCTTTTGTCTCTATGTTAATCGTATCAGCAAAGCTCAATAAAGCATGTGGCGCTAACTTATCACCAGGAATTAATTGCATAATCCAATCAAGCTGAGCGGCTGAAACAGCATATTCAATATCTTCATTGAGACTTGCACCGGTGATCTGAACCCACTCAATATTCTCAGGCACATCGGAAAAAGCATCGGGAGCAGGAATATTACTTAGGATGGTCAAACCCCAGGCCTGATAAAGCTGCTGTTCAAGAGACTCAATCGTGTTAGAGAGTGCTTGTAATTCAGCAGGATTAACAATGAGCAGTAAGTGAAAACTCGGTTGTTGTTGCCACTGGTTCACCATACGCTCGGCAAGATGTGAAACTTGTGATGTAGCAAAGTTTGAGTTTGACAGCCATCTTTTTGCAGATACAACTAGCTCATACTCTGGTATAACTTGTTTATTGCAAGATACTGATGAAAGAAATTTTTTAGTCTTTTCGTACCATATTTGGTCGCTCAATTCGACCGAAAGTGGCAGTTGTTGACTAGTCCGAATGAACTCTTCAATCCCTTCCCAGCAGTACTGCAGGAAATCATTGTTTTGTTCTTCTACTAAATGGATTGTCTGCTTAGCGCGCTCAATTTCTACTTCATTTGGAAAGCTGGCAATACCATGACCAGCGATCGGATGACTTAAGTTATCTTCAAGAAGAGGGTTAGGAATCATCACTACGGGACAGCCGCAGAGTAATGCCTCCCTAATAATAGCAGAAGGCTCATAGCAAAATAGTAATTCAGCTTTCCGAAAGACTTCGGCAAGCTCATGGTGTGTAACTTTAACGTCTTGGCCGAGGCTTTTTGCATCACCGATATCTGGAGTTAAAACGCCACCTTTGAGAAAATATTTATTAGCGTAAAAGTAACGACCTTCTCGATGCTTATCATCGGGGTTGTTTTTATTGTTAAAAATATTATTGTCAACGACAGGTACAGTGAGTAGAGGAAGGGAGCGCCCCTTAGGAATATAGTCACTGGTGAAGGCATATATCAACTCACTATCAGATAAAGCCTCGTCACCTGCTAAAAAACCAGGTTTATTAAGCAACCACCTCACTACAAACGGTAATTGTAGTGGATTACCGCTAATCACTTCAGGGTAGATAACGATGGGTAATCTATTTTGCTCAATGTGTTTGTTGAGTTGCTGCTCACTCAATAATGGTGTTCTTAACTTATTGTTAGTTTCTACATGTCCAACCAGGTATGCCTCAGCACCTTTTTCGTTGAGAGCGTGACATAAAAAGTAAAGAGCACGCATTCCTGCCGACTTCTGACTAAACCCCATATCCCCGACATAAATATAGTAGGGTTGTGATGTAGTTTTGAAGAAGCTCAGCCTTGAGACGTCTGTCTCATGCTTAATTTTAATATTGTTCCAAAGTGATTTAAGCACTTTATGGTAAGCACGCCATGGACCCTCAGGCTCGGAATTATCTATGAATTTGTCTAGGTGACTTCTGCTGTAGAAAATTTGGCTCTGAGTGAATTCAAGATGCGTACTATCACTAACCAAATAAAAGTTGCTTTTTTCTGACTCTAAAGTCTCTACTTTAGAGTCACTTGAGAAAAAGTCACACAGCTCAAACCACTCTAAAGCTCTGGTTGTGACAACACTTCTTTGACAAACACGAGTAAAAAGTTCTGATAGGAATAGTGATGGACTTTTACTCTCCAAATCATCAGCAATTAATGGCAAGCTTAACTCGAGCTCTGGTACAAACTCATCTCGAAGTATGGCAAACAAGTCTGAAGTACCAATTATCAACCTCGGTGAATATAGTTTTTCACCCGTTGTTACCTTACTTTCTGCATAACGAGATAAGATTAAGCGATTACCCTGCTGACTTTCTAACAGAATAGAGGCACTATCAGTTGCAACCAACATGTGAGGAGAAGCAAGAATAACAATATCGTCATCAAAACTAACCTTTAATATAGATAATGGCCAATAGTCGCCAAATACCTCGTAATTTTGTGGCGGTACAATCTTTACTTCAATCGAATACATTTGCTCTAAATGATGAAGATATAATTGCTGCTGCTTTGATATATCTTTAAGCGTATAAAGTGTAAGGGAGATATTTTCTGGGTTAATACCAGAGTTAGTCCGCCATGATTCAAAAAAACAATGTATAGCGACTAAAAATGAAGGGTGGTTGGCTAAATAAGTAATAACTCTTATTTTTGTACCATTCATTGCTGGTGCCTATTAGATTCAGGAATGTATAAACTGTATGGCATTTTAACTTCAGACAAAAGGTAGCCGTACATTTTCCTCACGGCCATTGCATTCACATGTATCTTCTCTGCTAATACCTCATCAACCAAGGTTTTATGCTTCTTTGCTGTATCTTTCTGAACATCTTTCACGTCATACTCATATGGCGCCAACTCACAAAAATCATCGATTTTTTCTAACATCTCATTTGGATTTTCAATTAAGTCCTCATATCGAATAGTCAAGAGTTGACTGGGGCACGTCTTCATCTCATTTGGAATTGCTTTATTCACTTTGCACCAATAATCAATAAAAACAGCACCGTCCCCACCCGGATAGATATGTGGATGTTTATCTAGTAGCTCCCTTACAGTTTTACCTTCTGGCCGAGGCATTAACCAAAAACATGGGTTCTCTTCATTAGGAGGAAGATACAACATCACACTATTAATAGCATTCATGATAGCTTTCCAGCTAGCTACCACAGCAGGACAATCCCGAATTATGTGGATAATTTTTGCATCTGGAAATATCTTGAGAAGGTAATGAAGCTTGTTCGAGAGATGAGGTTGTTTATTAATTACCCGTAGCGAGGTATTACCATTTAGAACCGAATCAAAATAGTACTTATGCATACGCGTAATTGTCTTATCAGTAACATCATTCTCTGACATTGGTAAACAGACCTGAAACCCATTAATTCCAGTTCCAAACTGTGGGGCTGTGTGGTTACCAATACCTGCCATGACACAATTCCCATGCTCCACCCACCCCAAATGGTCCTCACCATCAGGATATCCCATGGTCTTAACTAAACTTGGATGTTGTCCTAATAAATCAAACAACAGTCCTGTCCCTGAGCGACCACACCCTGTGATAAAAACTGGCTTTTCTATTTGCATCTTATCCATTGAGTTTTTGTTTCAGTTCTCGCAAATCTAGACTAGCAATGGCTTGTTTAATGCCATTTTCAATATCCATTATCATTATTGAAGGATCATTATGTTTATTTGCAAGCTGTGATGATTTCTTGCGCGCCTCGTCATAATATGTGTGGTCACTGTATAACTTACATGCAATTTGTATGTATTCAGTATGTGAACTGGCTAGCGTTGTCAAATCTCTCTGTTCCTTTAACAGCTCATCCCACTCACCAGCAAGCATTGATACGACAGGTATGCCATAAGACATCATTTCACGACAAGCCAACCCTCCGACGAACGGAAAGGTATCAAGAAAAATCTTTACTTTGTCTTTGTAGCATTGCAACTCAACCATGTAATTTATAAACGTTACACGTGCCGTAAAGCGTGAGTCAGACAACCAGTTAGTAATCAAATCACTATTTCCACTACCAACAATAAGTAGCTTTGCCTCAGGCAATATCTCCATTAACTCATTTATAATATGTAATAACTCACTATTCACTTTCACAAGGCGAGTAAACAAACCAAAACTATATTCGAAGTCATCTGAAATATTAATGCTTGCATCTTGAATGTGTGGAAAAACCTGATCTGTAATAGTAATCCGAACACTGCTCGCACGATTTCTTGGAATATCAAATCCTGACTGAAATGATTTTCCTGGTAATAACACCCAGTCTAATTCAGGGATATTCCAATGGGGATATCCTGGATCAAGATACATTTGAAGCCTAGCCACTCGTTGGCTATACAACCAAGTTGCAACAGGCGAAGCTACATCAGAAATAATGACGTCAGGATTGAACTCTCCCAAAACTTGTTTTAGCTCATCCAGTCTTTTATAACTGATTTCTTGAGGAATAACCCTTACCCTGACTCCAGCACTAACTAACTCATCTATATAGCGTTGATCAGCCCATTGAACACAAAAACAAGTAATATTAAACACACTCTGCTGGGTATGATTGATGATTAAATCTTTCATCATGGGCCCCAAGGCATTGCCCCTGTTCACATCAGCATAATGAATCATATATACAATATTTAAATTCTCTGCTTGGTTTTGGTGATGCAAGCTCGTGCATATTTTTGATCTGTTTTGTGTTTGCTTGAGATAGTGGTAGAAAGGCTGAACACCAGCTCTATTGTATCCACGCATATCGAACAAACTAACAGCACCAACCCAATTCAGGCCATGAATGGCCTCTAAGAGTCTGCATGCATCAGATAAATTAAGCTCTGGTGAGGAAAAAATTCGTCCAGCATGATATTCAACCAAACTTTTTACTACTTCAGCATTATTTAAACCATAATTAACTACTGCTTGGAAACTATCAAAAAGCCAATTTACCTGTTCATGTAGGGTGATTTCATCAAATGACTGATCTGACAGAAGCTTCACAATGATATTTTTAAGATCAGGGTGATTTTGCTCAAATATATCTTTACGCGCTTGCTCAGTGAGTTGAATATCGAAGGAGTTCATTGAAGTGTTGTCTTGTACCAACATTTATTGTTTTCAGGGAATGATAATCTGATTTGGCGATAGACTGGATATAAAGTCTCGCGCGCCCGGGCCTTGATTCGCAATGAGATCTATTATTGATAAGCCTGCATGATAACCATTCCAAAGTTGGCCGTACTCTGGATAATCATAAGCTTTGTACTCTAAGCTAATCCCATTTTCTATAAACATGCTTTTCTCTAGATAATCATCAGCTGATCTGCCACTCAGATAAGTACTGGCATTAACTTTTTTTAGTATTTCAATCAAGCGTTCTGTTTTTTTTCCATTTACCTTCAACTCAGAAGACAAAATCAGAGGCGTTGTAATATTTAGGTAATGACAAATTTGTTTAATGAGAAAAATATTCAGCTCACTAATTGTCTGAAATTTACGTATATTAGTGGTAGACATTATGTCTATGACGTCGCTTATATAGGGAGCGCATCGGTAGTTTGCTTGTATTTGAGCAAGATGTTTTTTTGGCCAAGGTCTTGAATAATCAATCTCTGTGTTCAATATCAGCTGTTCTACTTTGTAATAATGCACTGGTACCGTAAGCCAGCTCATCCCTTTTAGTGTTTTTATTCTATTCCTATTTCTCCAATCCCCCTTTGTGTACTGCAAATCATCATGAAAAATAAATAGGTCAACAGAATCAATAAAATCAAAATAACCGCGCCATGGGATATAACAAGACTGAATGATGCCAACCCTCAAGAGTTATTCCTCAACTTGTCTTACAAGTGAAGCAGGATTCCCTGCAAAAACGGTCATTGGTGGCACATCTTTTAAAACAACACTTCCAGCACCTATGACAGCCCCATCCCCAATGTTAACACCTTTGAGTATTGTCACACCTGCCCCAATCCACACATCATTCCCAATATTTACAGGACGACGTTTCACCTCATTAGCATCGGTTTTTTCACCGTTCAACTGCCTTCGCCGTACGCTTGGAGATAATGAATGTAGATCAGTATCTGTAATCCATGTCGCTGGACCTATTTGAACATAGTCACCAATAACAACGCTTTCATAAGCCGTTATACAACAGCCGTTCAAATCACATGAGTCACCGATTTGTATACTTGCATTTCTTCCTAATGCAAACTTTACTGGATGGGAAATAGGCACAAAGGCGGCATTGTTATCAGAGTTAAGAACGGTATTGATACCGATCATCAAAGTAGAGGCATACGGATTAACTATTGTGGGCATCATCCCTCTTACAACAACACTCTCCTTCACTGTTGCATGGTTGTCTGAAAAATAAGCTTTTTCACTATCAGATAACTTAGAGTTGATCAGGTCTTGTCGATTTTTCATTTTCAACGCTTTCTGGCAACAAATAACTTTCTAGTTAATTGTTGATAAACATCAAACTGATTACTTTTTATTATTTTTTCACGTATCGCCTTATCTACACCATCATAACTAGAAAAAGCATCATCAAAACATAACCATCCACCACTCACCAGTCTCGTTTCAATAAGGCTAATATCGGAGCAAACCGATTCATAACTATGATCCCCATCAATAAAAGCCATACGAACTTTAAATTCAGGCGATACAGACTCCAGAAAAGTGGTCAGATTACCTTTATGTGGAGATATATAATTACCTAATCCGCAATGCCTTGTATTGTGGCGAAATATCTCTTCACTTTCTTCATGAATCTCATAAACAGGCAAGACTTCTTGATGAAAAGGTTCAGCCCAAACAGTCTGGTCCTGGTAAGCCTCTACGAGCTTTTCCTTAACCTGAACTTTGAATGAGTAGCTACCATCAGCGTTTTTATACCAATCTCTTTTTGCTGGAAAAAGATCAACACAATGCAAGTGAGCATTCTTTAGTTGCTTTATAGCAAATCCAATCGCAATTGCAGATCTACCACACCATGAACCCACTTCAATGACATCGCCGTCAAGATGAGCCGTTGCTAACGTCAAGTTAAATAAACTCATCAGTTGTTCTTGTGAAGTCCAGCCAGGGATAAGTTCTACAGCATCCGAAATTTGATCACTTGCTGAAACCGTCAACTGCCAATCATGCCTCATGATTGAAACTCCGTAATCATGTCTGCATAGCTAAGACCTTCATGAGGCCAACGTGTCGAAGCCCAATCAGGACAATTTCCACAAAACGAATGTCTAGAATATTCATTATTTAAATGGGCTTGTCTTAGCGCCTTATAGAAATCACTTTGCCAGACTTCATTAATGGATGTATCTCGATAATCTTGTATCGTTGAACCATGCACCCAGTCAGAGGGGCAAAAAGCAAGTTCTCCTTTTGCGTTAACGACAATTCGCTCCCATGGATACAAACAGGGTTTTCGTGGCTTATCTAATTGAATTTCTCGACGTTGAGTTGCAAGCTCTCCTAATGCGCCTGAACAAGAATGCATCCTTCTGATGACAACCCTATCAATGCCGGCGTCATACCAGAATTTCTCAAAATCAGATACTTCATCGGCGTTATTGGGCTGTTCGACAAAACTGACTACAACCTTTGTTTGTGATTTTGACTCCTTGACCCATTTTAATAGTCTCAACACGTTATCACGTGTCACATTTAAATCACCGTTAACCCTGATAGCTTTATAAGTTTCTTCTCTATATGCATCAATACTGATATCTATCATGTGTACACCCGCATCGAGAAGCCTCTGCGTGCGTTTTTCATTCATTATGGTTCCATTGGTCGTTAGCGTGACATAAACCCCTGAATATTTTACGGCAGACTCAATCATGTCATACCCTTCAGGATGAACCAAAGGCTCGCCATTACTGGCATACCGGATATATTGAGTGCTGCCTTTACCATAATGTTTGACTTCATCAATCATTTTTTCATTGAGTTCGACATCTAGGAATCGTCCGGCATAGTGTGCTGAATTTTTAAAGCTGGGATGCGGGCAGTGTACGCAAGCGAGGTTACACACTTCGGTAATGTCCATCAGAATCTGTGAGGGAAATACTGATGATAAGCGTCCGCCAAAGCCATATTCGGTGTTTAAATTCTCAACACTCATCTTATGTATTCTTTCTATTTAGGATGGAATCGAGAGTACCGACGACATAATCTATATCCTCAAATGTCATGCGAGCACTCATTGGTAGTGTCATGATTTCCTCAGATAATCTCATAGTAACAGGTAAAGATTCATTCATTTGGGAGTAGAGAGGCTGAATATGCAAAGGTAAATAATGGATGCTGACCCCAACGTTCGCCTCTCTTAAATATTTAAACAGTTCATCTCGCGTCAGTCGGAATTGTTTCTGACAAAAACGCACCACAAATAAATGAACTGCGTGTTTATCACTAAATACATCTTGCTGAAAAGCTACCTTAATACCAGCTTGGTCCAAACATTTTTTGTAATAGTGTGCCAAGTTATGACGGTGACTCGTCATCTCTTTCAGACGGCTCAATTGAACCCTGCCGATCGCTGCCTGTAGATCTGTGTAGTTCATCTTATAACCAAGCTCTGTTAGAAGCTCCATTTTCTGTAAAGAGGGAGAAGAATACCTGGACCAAGCATTAGAGCCCATACCACTCATCCGAAGTCTTCTAAGCTTTTCAGCAACGTTGTCATCATTGAGCGCAATGGCGCCACCATCAGCTGTAGATAGGTTTTTGTTCGCGTAAAAGCTAAAACAGGTTAAATTTCCAGATGATCCCACATATTCATTTTCACTATATCGAGCCCCCATAGCATGAGCTGCATCCTCTATAATGCGGATGGATTCGGGAAGAAACTGGCGAATTTTCACAACATCAGTGGCCAACCCACCATAATGTACAATGATAACTGCACGAGTTTTAGGAGTGACCTTAGCAAGAATAGATTCGGCGGTAACTGACATGGTTTCGATATCAACATCACAGAAAACTGCTTTAGCTCCCAAATACATCGCAGAATTTGCGGTAGCACACCATGTCAGACTGGGGACAATCACCTCATCTCCTTCTCCAACCCCACTAATCAACAGTGATAAAAATAATGCTGATGTGCACGAGTTGACGGATACAACATGCTTAACACCAAGATAACTCGCAAGCTCTTTCTCAAACTCTAAAGTCTCTTTTCCCATTCCAACCCAACCTGTTCGCATCACTCTAGTTACAGCATCAATTTCATGTTCCGTAAAATCAGGGGTACCGAATGCTAAGTAAGGTCTATGGTTCTCCATATCTGACAGATTACACTCAGATGGCTGACGCATTTTTACGAAGGAATAATTGTTCAATATGACAGTGCTCATGTGAAGCTGCTGAAAAAAATGGCCAACGTGAAGGTTGTCTAGCTAACAACTGAAAGTCTTTTAGCTCTGGAAAACAATCGATTGGATAATAAGTATAGGCTTGACCATTATTAATGAGATTTTCATGATAAAAGTAGCGATTAGTTGTTCTTTGAATTTGTTCGAGATATTCATTTATTGTTTCAAAGCTCATCTCAGATAGGCTAATAGTATTGATGAAACAATCGATCGAGAGATCCGGTAACTGAGGTAAACAAAAGTGTGGTAAAAGCACAATATCATATTCGGTGATCAAGTCTCTTAAATCTTCCTCTCCAGTGTAATAATGCGTCTTCAAGTCAGGGTAAATGATTGATAGGTAATATGAAGAAATGAGCAAGTTTTCAGGCAAATCAAAATTTATGTAACAACATGACTGACTGAATTTCTTTAAATAATAGGCAAGCCCACCGTAGCCAGCACCAATTTCAGCAATCACCGGTCTAGCGAGTTCACCTACTAACTGACTAATGTAGCGACCTCGGTAATGGTTGAGAAAATTATTTGGGTGGACAAGAGAATCTTCAATAAGATGACCGTAAGGATTACCGACTTTCGGCGAATCTAGCTCCTTGATAGGTGCCTCGCCCAAGCTATATGCCCAGATATTAAATAAGCTTCTGAAACCAGCTGACATATCAGGATGTTTCACATAATCATCGAACCCCTGTTTGCCACCAAAAATACCTGTGCTCAAATCATTACGAAAAAAATTAGCTAACAATGGTGCCAAATTGGACTTATTTTCCTTGAGAGAGCGATAGAATTCTGGTCGCGTATTTTTAAGGAACTGCTCCCAATTTTGACCTATTTGATATGGTGCGGATATATCTTTTGCATTTTTCTTTGCTAATTCGTAAGCCTTTACCAAATCAGAAATGATTGCATTGTGACTTTTAGTTTCCATTGTCACATGTGAGTAGTCATCTGAAATAACATCGCCAAGCTCAAATGTCTCAATCCAACTGTCTAAAGTTTGTGTTTTGGCTTCAAAGTTATCATGGCGATAATTCAAGTAACGTCCACCTTGAATATCTTCTCTCTTTAAATGACTGAAGATCAGAATATTTTCTCGCTCAACACCAATCGCGACTAATTGCTCTGTCATTTTTTCATGATGATTTTCACTGGCAATTAATATTCTGTCGTAATTTTTTTCAAGTACCTCCTGTGGAGGGAGAATTTCAAGACCCAGACGTTTCTTGTACCATTTGGACTCGTCATTATCGATATAACATAGAATCTTAAAACCTAATTGAATCGACTGATATTCAATTCTTACAGAACAGGATCCAGCTCCAAATACGACATACTTCATTCTCTAAATTCCTAATTTATCTTCTATGAATATCAGGAGCCTGATTATCAAATTTTTTAGATAATGCATTGATCCATTTTGTGTCAGACTTACAATAAAAGGTATGATTTTCACCCGGCTCTATAACAAACAAATCTTTGGATTTAAAAGAATGTTCTGTCACTAGCCCGAACTCATCTTGTATGTGTATTTCACCTTCACCTTCAATAATGAAGAAAAATTCTCTAGTGAGTTTATGATAGTGATTGCCTCGAGATAAACCAGATTTGGTCTCTAGGTAATTGAATTCCTCCCAATTACCTTCATTCAAGAGCCCAAGTAATATACCCCGTTCATCTTCAAAGGTTTGATACGGCGATAGAATTTTCATCGAGTACCTCCAATGAGTTCAGGTACGCATGATGTGTGCCAATGGTGACATCAAGTGACTCACAGGTCATGGTATTTTCTAACGACAAATCACCGAATAAAAATGGCACTTCACCATGCAGTCGACTGGCTTGAAGAATTAATTCATCATCAAAACCAGCACTTCTGGCAAATAACTTAGCAAAGAAAAATCGCGATATTCTCTGTCCACAGACGTGATAGACCCGATTAGATAGTTTTGGCGTCATCACGAGTTTATCTAAAACGTTCAAGAAATCTTTATAAAAAGTGGGTGAGTAGAAGGCATCATCGAAACAGTCGACCGCTTTACCGCTTTGTAACTGCTCTCGAAGAAATCTCAAGAAGGTCGCTTCACCGTCATAAAGTGCACTTAGTCTTAAAACATAAAATCGGTCGCTCAAGATTAAGCCATTCAATTCAGCTGAGGCCTTTGTTTTACCATAAACTGTCAGAGGAGCAATAGGATCGCTTTCTCTGTATCCACCTCGGTCACCTGAAAACACATAATCACTTGAAATATAGATTATTTTTGCCTCAGGAAATGCTTTAATCAGATTGAGCGTTGTTTGCACATTCGCCTGATAAGCCAGATTCGGATCACGCTCACATCGCTGTATATTCTTATCACCCGCCGCATGAATAATCACATCAGGGGAGACTGCTTGTGCCAGCTCATAAACCGCACTTTCATCAGACAAATCACAAGCGGCTATATTTTGGTCGATATCACCATGCTGACTGACACCTAAAATCTTCCATTCGCTATCAAATGCCCTTTTAATGTGTTGGCCGACATAACCTGTGGCGCCCGTTAACAAAATACTCATAGCCCCATTGTGCTCCATACGGGGTGAGCTAGGTCGTATAACGGTAGGATGCATACATTTCCTTCTAAGTAGTTTATATCCTGATAAATACTTGGTCCTGAAGCGCCAGCTGTCAAAATGAGAATATCCATATCAACCTGCTCTAACTCAGTCATTGCAAAGACAGGGATCCCCATAAACTCACTCGATTTTAGCGAACGGTCCACAATTCCTATAACTTGCAGATTAGGAGTGATATTACTGATGAGATCGAGTGTGGTCTGCCCCATTCCAGAGATACCATAAATGACCACTCTCATTTTTTGTTCAGCAAAAACAGGGAGTAACCTTCTTAACCTTTTTACGTACTCAAAGTTATCAATATAGGGAAAGGCAGAACTCAAATATTCTGGCACTGAAATTACAGCTTCAGTGATGATACGCCCTGTTGGTATGGTCGCCAGCTCCTCTTGACTGCTTGTATCAAAGAAATAATCCAGGAATGATTCAAGTTTATGCCCTGGCACAATATAGTTGATTAACAAATGTATCTTGGCATTTTTCTTGATTCCGAGAAGGATTGTGGTCTTCTCATCACCTAGAAGTGGAAAGAGAATTTCATCGTCAACAGCGCCATCAAGCAAGGTCGAGTGCTTTTCAACCAATTTTGGTTGGAGCGGGTTGTAGGTGAGATTACCTTCAAAATCAATATAACTACTGACTTCGAGTATCTGATCAGGAAACCGCTTTAAAAAAGGACTTAACGTAGAGTAGGACACCGTGAGCTTGTCAAACCTGCCGGCTTGAATATGAATCCACTGGTCATCGCTAAACTGCACAGTCTTATCTTTAATTTGCTTGTGAAATGTCTGCAATGCTTGCTGTGAAGTAATCGACATAACATCAACGTCAGGTAATGGTGATGAAGTTTGCTTCTCTGGTGGGTAGAGCTTCTCCATTGTGTCAAAGAGCGCGCCCACACGATGATCCAATGTATGTTCAGCCAAACTCCGCTGGTAAGCCGCAGCGGCTATCTGTTCTCGTTCTTTATTATTTTCGAGGAAATATTCTACTTTGGAGAATAAAGCTTGCTCATTGTCATAGAAAACGATCTCTTTATCCGGCTCATAAAGCTCTGCAAGTTCCGAATTAGTATTGGTAATTTGGAAAGCTCCACAGCCAGGCACCTCGAAATGACGAAGTTTTGTTTGAACAGCATTAGTCCCATCCGATGACCAAGCAGGATTAAAAACAATCTTTGTTGAATTAAGGATTTTAACCATCTCTTCCTGCGATGGCACACCACCAGCATACTCAGAAAGTGTTGGATGTTTATCCCATCCATAGCCGAATATTTTAAAAAGCCAGCCACGGGACTTAGCAAGCGTTGCTAGTTCTTCAAGAATTTTTTCTCGTTGCTGTCCATCTTCTAAATAGGATTTGTCATCAAGTTCATTCACTTTATGTTTACCGAAAAAGACAATATCAATCGATTTCGGAGAGTCATCCAAGCGATAGCATTGACGTTGATTGTAGCCCCATGGCAGGTATATCACCCTATCTGTCCAGCCACTTTGCTTTCTTCTACTTACACCACGAGATGAGTGAGAGGCAATCACATCGTAATGATGATCAAACTGTGTGTTTCTTTGGTACCAAACCTCTGGCTCATCATCTGGAAGAAATGTAACGATCTTGATTCCTGCTGAACGTATCTTTTCAAAAAACATATCTGGGTAATCAGCAAAAATCCAATCATGATAGAAGAAAAGGTAATCAATAGGCTCACGACGAATTAAGTCATAAATATAGGCACAATGAAAACTCTCAGGCTGAGTCGAATAACGCTCTTTGTTTACCAACAGTGGCGCTGCATTGACACAAATAACTTGTTCACCCAGTACTGCTTGAAGTGCATCAAACCAATTTTCTCGTATATATGGAACCCATAATGCTCCAATGGCCAACACCCTCATGAGTTATACGAAAAAATCTGACCACGCCGACTCACACCAGCTGTAATGTTGCCTGCCAAGTATGAAGCGACACTCTCTACCTCTTGATACCCATCTCGATTCTCAAATGTGTATGGGATAAATGCACCTTTGAAGTTAATATCGCTTCTCAGCACGTCCAACTCAGGCTTGAGCATGTCACAAAGGAAATGACTATTACCAGAGAAAGCATGAATCTTATCTTCTGATAGCACAGGGGAAAATTCATCTTTAAATCGCACAGGTGTTAAGACATGTACATCCAGACCTAACTTCGCAAGAGAGGTAATGATCCAACGAGTAAGGTGTACACGTGAGGACTGCATAACAACTACGCTGTCGCCCTTGTTTAGATGACTAAGAGTTTGTTTCAGTTTTATGGTGACTTCTTCTGCCGGAAACGCTCTCTCTACCTGAGCTTGATCGAAACGTCTATATGCCTCTTTGACATAAGCCTCCAGCTCTTTTGCAGTGAAGTTTTCTGTTCTTGAGACCGCTACAGTTGACCCATTGTAATCATCCCAATCCTTGGAAACGATCCAACCTTTTTCATCGTAAAGACGATACATTTCTGTCCCTGGAAATGGCGTAGCGATAGAGAACTGAACGGTATCAGCTGGCAAGCCACAGGCCATATCAATCGTGTTCTCAATGGTTTCAGCTGTATCACTAGGCAAACCAAATGTGAACGTGAGATGCACGCGAATACCTAGCTCTGATGTCAGCTTGATCATCTCAATATTTTTTTCGGCATTCATCCGTTTATCAATTTCATCTAGAATTCCCTGCTCAGCTGACTCTACACCGTATTTAATACTGAATAACCCGGCATCTTTGAGCGCTTCCAATGTCTGCCTGTCCATCAAATCGGCTCTACCCATCGTTGACCATGGGATACGATTACCAATACCAGAAGACTTCATCTTAGCGGCTAGCTCAAGTACAAACTTTTTATTGATATTTACCGTATCATCATCGATATAAATACTCTTGTAAGGCACCTTTTCTAGGTTTGCTTTAATTTCCTCTATGACATCGTCAGTCGTGCGCATGCGATAACGAGGACTACGGAATAACATTTGCGGCCATGCGCAAAAAATACAGCCGTAAGGGCAACCACGTGTAGCCATTAACTGCAATTGAGGGCGCTCAAGTCCACATACACCATCAAAATAATTCAGGTTTGGTAAGCCTTCACGTTCAGCCCAAGGCATAGTGGAAAGGTCTGGCAATCTGCCATACTCATTTTTTTTCACCTGGCTTACTTCGATAGTCTCAGACACTTCTTGTTCTGATTCCTTTTCAGCTTCATTTCGATGTATTTTTCCATTATCCCTGTATATCAACGCAGGAATATCTTCCAATGAGCGGTCGTCTCTGAGCGCGCACAAAAGCTGGATTACGGTTGTTTCGTATTCACCATAAATGGTGAAATCGATAACCGGGTTTTGTTCCAAAAACGTTTCATCTTCAAACTCGGTATGAAGTCCTGTAAACGCTACTTTGACGTCAGGAAGCAGCGTCTTGATCCGACTCACGATCTTGAGATCGGTTTTTACAGTTGGGGTTGAGCTCTCGATAACGATGAAGTCAGGTCGGCTTTCTTTGATGAACTGATAGAAACTATCAAATGTTTCACCCATTGAAAGCGAATCACGAATAACTGTCTCAAACCCTTCTCGCTTCGCATAGGCTGCGCCAGTAGCTAGCCAGACAGGAAAGGGTAAATAGCCTCCGATATGTTCCTGAATGATGCCATCTACAACTGTGTGCGAATGCACTTGAAAAGTATGTGGCCAGCGGGAACCAGCTCTTACGCCTCGCCAGCCAGGCGTCTCTGGTGTGGCTTCTTTGTACCATGGAGGATTCGAAAATAATACTTTCATAGCCATTGCCTTTCGTAGTGCAGCAAAATATGTGTTTTACTGTTTATTATTATCAGAGTTAATTTTGTTTTCATTCCAGCACAGTGATACCAGAAGCCCAATATTCTGCCGCCTGATTAAAATGAGGTCGCTTATTAAACGTTAAGTTATAACCATACGCTTCAAAATGATAATTCGCTTTGGGATTATCCGTCTCCATACCAGCTAACCATAATAGCGGAGGATAACCATCTTTCCTGAACAATAACTCTGGCACCGAAATAAAAGCTGCTGTTGTGTCATAGGCTCCGGACAAAAGAAAATTCTCAGGAAATAATTCAATTTGCTGCCTCGCGGCCTCAACAGAAAAGCCTAAAAAGCAAGGAAAATACATCCCTACAACTGCAGATTCTCTTACCTTGTTAAGTAAATACTGCTGCCGTCCAGATGCAGCTGGTGTGAGTTTAGCCACTAAAGACTCTTCAACATGATTAGTAAAGTCAGAGTCGGGAAGGTAATCCGCAAAAAGTTGGGCTATGGCTGGCAAAAAACGCTGTTCCAGTTGTTGCCCAATATCATTCTGATGAAGCTGAGGAAGAATAAAAGGAATCCCTGGTCCATTTAGTATGTTTTCCATGCTCGAATGCTTAGCAATGGAGGCTTTGATAGCATTTACTTTATTCTCAAAGGCCGAAAATGCCAACACCTTCTCGATGTCAAAAACACTTTGATGGCGATTGTATATCTGCTGTAAATCAATTTCCGGTGTATCTAAGATAAAGTAACGTCTTGTTTTTTTATGGGCTTGAGCTCGTATGCTGCCAGGAAGACATCGACCATAAACATCGAAGCATTCTTCGGTATCTGAAAACTGTGGTGAGAGTTGAGAATTCAATATGGTCATTACCTATTCCGATTAGACTAACGTCTTTTTTGCTACTAATCCTAAGCAAACTTCATACCTATGGTCATAAGAGTCTGATTAAACAGACAAGATAAATTAATCAAACAAGGAGTCGTTATCTGAGAAACCTTCTCCCCAAGGAAGTGGCAGAAATTTGGCGTTTGCTGTTTTTTCTGTGTGAATACGAATAAATTTTTCATCCTCACCAATTAAACAATCAGGGCGATGGGGGCCAAGCCATGGATTTCGCATACCTCGCTCCAAAATATCTTTCAATGGCGTCTCTTTTAAGTTACCTATGGAAAAATCAATGTAAGGGCAAGGTGTAATCTCCCCTGTTGATGTCACCGTAATTATGCCCTTTACTGTGATACATCCTTTGTATGAGCCGTATGAGGGTGTCATATGGGTGAATACAGAATATTTTTTCTCAAGCTCTCTTACACGATCAGCATCTGCTTTAGTGATGACAAACTCAGGGTGTTCTGTACACGATCCAGTTGGCTTCGCATAGGATACATATAACCCCACACCCTTTTCTGTACAGAACTCACACAAATCAATAAATTCTTGTGTGTGAGCACGACCTTTAATAAGTACGGTTGATAACAGCAAGTTCAGGCCGGCATTCAATGAGGCATCAATCGCCCGCATCACTCGCTTATACGAGCCTTTTTTATTTCTGAATGAATCGTGCTCTTCTTCTATAAAACTATCTAGAGAAAGTTGAATTTTCTCCACACCAATAGCCTTGAGATGTTGGGCTTTTGCATCATCTAAAAACCAGCCATTTGTATCTAAAATGACATAATGTTTATCCGGATCTATCGCTTCAACCACTTCATCCAGATCACGCATCACTAGGGGTTCTCCACCAGTGATAACGAAACGAGCTAAACCTAATTCATCGGCTTGTTTTGATAAATTTCTAATAAACGCTAAATCAATTTTTTCACGCTCATCCTGAACATGAAGCACTTTTTCTAAATGTCTATCCATGTAGTACTCAGCAGAGCAATGTGAGCATTGGAAATTACACAAGTAACTTTTTTCCAGCCTGATGATGGGACTGATTTCTCCCCGCTCTTCCATATTTTTGATATTCGCCAGTTTATCTGCGATGTAGGGCTTTCTTGCTCGAAGATCACTCCTTTTCGCTTTTTCAGCTGGTGTAAGCATATTTTCTTCTCGCTATTGGAGTTGATTGATTAGAAATAATCATTGAATGTAAATCATATCGACTAGATTCATCTTAACATTAATTCAATAATGAAATTGACGTGGGTCAATTTCATCTTGGTGCGCTTGATACCACTGAAAAAGTGAACTCAGCGAAGTTTGTATTGGTGTTAATTTTAGATCCGGTATTTCTTTTAAAAGAAGACCATTATCGCCACTATACTCGTGACGAATATGTTGATTCTGGATAACAATATCGATTTCTTCTGATAAAGTGAGTTTCGCAACACTCGCTGCTAACTCAGCGTATTCATGAGCCATTCCAGAACAAATGTTGTATACAGAGTGTTGTGGCTGATGCTCAACAAACCACTGGACGATTTTGCTCAAGTCATTGATATAAAGAAAATCTACTTTTGCATTTTGCTGCACGGTAATTGATTGGTTTTTTAGTGCGTGACAACAAATATTTGAAAGAAACCGATAACGCCAATCATCTAGCTCCCCAAACACACCAAACAAACGCAAGTTGATAATTTGGCTTTTTGCTTCTGCTATTTTGGTCATTAAGTACTTCGAATAACCATATTGGTCCTCAGGCACATGTTGATCAAAGTACGTCTCACGCATTTTTGGTATCCAGTGAGGGCGACTAAACTCAGCACCGGAACCAAAATAAAGCAGTTTGCCATAGTCATGCTCACAGCGAACAAGATTTGTGAACATCCTCAAGTTGTATTCGAGAACCATCGAAGGGTCCTTTTTTGACCCCTTTGGAGCAGCATCATAGGTAGCAGTGTGGATGATGACATCAAAATGATGATGCCGAAGAAATTCTGAAACATGATTAGCGTTGAGTAAGTCCAGCTCATTCCTAGAGCAGACTGTTAAATCGTATTTTTCTACAAATTCACGAGCAAGACTTCTCGCAATAAAACCATTGCCGCCAGTAATTAATACTTTCTTCAAAATTCGCTTTCTCGACTTCCCGCTAAGTCGTCTTCAAGTAAAGAAGTAAGAGCATTTACTTGCGACAGACAGACGCCGTCATAACCTGACCAATCACCATATCCCCATGCCACGGCAACGAAATCAACCTGATTTGACAATGCTGCGATCTGATCATCTGTGCGATCACCAATATATACAGCTTGGGAAGGTTCTACCTCGTACTCGTGCAACATATTTGATAACAACTTGGTTTTACTCTGGTGTTCTGTGGGTAACATATCGACACATTGTATCGATTCAAACAGACTATTCCAGTTAAGTTCGTTTATCACACTAAAGGTCGGCTCTGTTCGCTTATTCGTGGCTACAAATAGTTTTTTATGACAGGCTTTCAATTGATTTAAAACAGCCTCAATACCAGAATAGGAAAGCGTCTCTTTTTCAACTATGGCGTCATACCTTTCCTTAAAGCAGTGAGTCATTTCACTCAATGTTTTTTCAGAAACGTCACCCACAAGCATTTTCATCGTCTCAGGAAGGGGAGGGCCGATAATGCCTTGTTCAATCTTGACCTTGGGCTTCATATCAAAAGTCTGCATCACAAATTCATAGCTCGATAGGATACAGGCAGCCGAATCTACCAACGTGCCATCAAAATCAAAGAAAATATATTTTTTATTCTTCAGTACAGTCACTGCATTACTCCAGAATTTTCAACTTGGCACCATCAACCACGGCAATACCAGGATTATTCAATCTCATCGTTTTCAGAATCGTGTAAATTTCATCCGAAAAACTACCTGCCATGATAATGATGGCCGAGATGGGTTCCTGCTCTAATTTTGCTGGGGCGGTGATAGGGATGTGGGTAGCTGGTGTTAATTTATTTTGTTTGAATGTAGCTGAATCCACTACAAAACGAATCTTGCCACTGAGATCGGCCAACGCCATAATGGCCAAAGCCTGATGGCCTGCCCCCCATATAGCAACAGAATTGGAGGGATAAGAGTTGATGTAGTAATCGAGTTGTCGCTTTAGATCATGTTGAAACAATTCAAACCGCTTTAGGTTTTTGCTGGCACGTTTTCTCACCACAGCTGAAAGATTGTATTCATGCCATACCGCCTGACAAGACAACACCTCAAAACCTGCTAAATTGAGCGTAGTTATCAACGTTTCTTTAGTAAAGTAAGCCAGATGATCAGGTATAAACTCTGAAAAAAGCTCCTGCTCCATTATCATCTCAAAGTTTGGTACCTCAACAAGTCCAATCGCATCACTTTTGAGGTTGTCAGCAATCGCTTGTAAGGAATGAACAGGAGATGGCAAGTGTTCTAAAAAGTTGAGCATGACAAAAGCATCAAACGGGTAAGCAGCAACTCTGGTAAGCCGGTCTTCAAGAAATAGCCTTTCAACATTTAGTCCCAGAGATTGGCAATGCTCTGAGGCCAGTTCGCCATATTCAACACCATAGGCATCAACACCTGTTTGTACCAAGATCTCTAAATACTCACCTCTGCCACAGCCAACTTCTAACACTTTTTTCTGATGCAGTTGGTACTTTTCAACCCAGTCGGTAAATTGATCATGGCGAAAAGCGGCCATCTCAGACGAAACGGATGTCGCTCGTATGACTTCCCGATAATAACTGACAGGCTCAGCACTTAGCTGGATCAAGCCGCAGGCGCCACACTCATATACATGCAAATCGACACCAGAATCATTGCCAGCATTGAATTCATCAGGAAAATACTGGGCAGATTTTGGCATACCACAATAACTAAGCGAGGGAGTGGCACTAAGTGCCGTATCACAAACTCGACAGTGTAAACTCATGTTTTTTTTGATTCTTGAATAGAAAACAACATCACTAACGGCGTTCAACCAAGATTGAATTAGGAGAAACAGGAACTGACATTTCTTTTTGAAGCTGCTCTATGGATAACAAAGGTGACATATCTTCCAGCGGCATAGAGATCATTGAACCGTTAGCTTGTGGAATAGCTGATACTTTTGGCCATAAAGCTTCGTCTTTGATAATCGTGACATCACAAAGAATCGGGCCTGGATGATTCAATACATATTGGATTTTTTCATCGAGTTCACTGGCATCCTCAATACGAACAGCGTCAAGGCCAATCGCTTCCGCGAGTTTGACTAAATCTGGAATTAGTAAGCCCGCTTCTTGTCCTGTAGCAACATATCGAGCGTCAAAATAATTGCGCTGAGTATTTCGAATGGAGGCATAGCCATTATTGTTCATCACAAACATTCGAATAGGCAGGTTAAGTGACTTCAAGGTACTTAATTCTTGCAGATTGAGCTGCAAGCTTCCGTCACCTTCTACCGAGACAACGGGCTTTCTGCCTGACGCGAGACAACCACCAATCGCCGCGGGCAAACCATAGCCCATCGAACCTAAACCAGAGGTAAGAAAAATTCGTTGGCCGGTTTTATTCACAAAGGTAGAGTAGAAGACTTCCACCGCCAGCCCTGAGCTACCCGTAATAATCAACTCATTGACTTTAGTGAGAGCAGATAAACGATCAATAAAATGATAATGACTGATATCACCTTGCTCTGGAAATTTTTCACCATCACAGCGTGGA
Source organism: Methylophaga sp. F-2 (assembly GCF_056859315.1). Classification (NCBI taxonomy): domain Bacteria; kingdom Pseudomonadati; phylum Pseudomonadota; class Gammaproteobacteria; order Thiotrichales; family Piscirickettsiaceae; genus Methylophaga; species Methylophaga sp. F-2. The sequence goes on along the minus strand of NZ_JBSXOF010000020.1, from coordinate 111,901 downwards.
TAGCGTTGTTTCCAATCGGCTATTTTATTAATCCAATCCGAATAGTCAGTTTTAAGCTCTGGTAGTTCAGTATTCAGTTGTTCGATAAAAGTTTTGGCATTGCCCTGAATCAATCTTGCTTTTGGCAACTGATGTTTTTTTAATTCAGGCGCATCAATATCGACAATCACTTTGTCGGCATATTGAGCAAAGTTCTGCGGATTATGGGCGGTGACCACATTATCCAAACGCGCGCCAATACTGATTAATAAATCACAATTCTGGGCGGCAAAGTTTGCCGGTCTGAGTGCCACAGAACCGGGACGGCCGGCACATAATGGATGTTCGTATGGAATCAGATCCAGTGAATTCCAGGTCGTTAATACCGGAATACCGGTTTTCTCATAGAGCTGTTTGAATGCTTCAGCCGCACCTGATAGACGGATACCATGACCTGCTAGAATAATAGGACGCTCTGCCTGCTGAATGAGTTGAATAACTTCATCCAGCTCAAGTGAACAGTCTGACTCAGTGTCTGTATTCGATTCATCCCGGGCTAGCTCTTCCGGCTCAATTAAACTGGCTTGCACATCCAAAGGCACATCCAGCCAGACAGGGCCTTTTCGCCCTGTCATCGCTTCATGTAAAGCCTTATCAAGATAAAGACCAATATTCTCTGGCTCTTCAACGGTGATGGCATATTTGGTAATGGGTTTAACCATCGAGATAATGTCAACTTCCTGAGGCCCCATTTGCCTTACACCACTGTCGGCTTTCATATCAGCCCGTTTCACCTGTCCTGAGATTATCAACAAAGGCACAGACTCAATCCAGGCACCTGCTACGGCAGTCAACGCATTGGTCGCACCCGGCCCGGTAGTAACTAACGCCACGCCGAGTGTTTCATTCACACGAGAGTAGGCTTCAGCCGCTATCGCTGCGGCTTGTTCGTGGTGAGTCGGTATAAATTTAATATCAGGATTTTGTCCGAGCGCGTCCACCAAATGCATGGCCCCACCACCGGGCAATAAAAAAACCTCTTTAACGCCTAATTCGGCAACTCGGGCAAAAATATAATCAGCAACGCGTTGTTGGCTCATGCCCACTCCGTAGTTAGCCAGTCAGCACGAAAGATCAGATTAGTTTTGCGGCGACTGTTTTGGTTAATGGTTTTATCATCGTAATAAGAATCATCGGTAAAGTGTGTCGTCGACAATTCTTCAAATATCGCCCCGGTTTCACTACTGAAAGCATGTTTAACTCCGCGTTCAACAGTTACCATCTCACCCGCTTTAATCGTTTTTAATTCATCACCTAGTTGCAGCTGCATTTCACCCGCCAGCACATTAAAGGTTTCTTCTTTCTTGTGATGGGCATGCACCGGATGATTTTGTCCAGGCAGTAATACCAGAATCTTTTTACAATACTCACGATTGACCACATCAATAATAGTCGCGCCCGTTTCTTCAAATTTTTCAATGCCATAATGATGTGATAGCTGACAGTTCACACCGTCAGCAATGGCAATGCCGGCTCCACGTAATAAAGCACATACTTTAGATAATGAAGCGGAAACCATGTCACGTGTATCGGTGATTTCAAGCTTTTCCAATAACAACGGCTCATTAGCTTTAACAGCTGTTTTTAACTCAAACTGTTTGTACTTGGATAAATCATTGGCTAATAGTTGACCAGGTTGACTTGGAATAGCCAGATAAAAATCTTCTGTATGTAAGGCTTTCCCGGCAGCGAGATCCTTTTTGGCAAATACAGCACGTCGTAGTGAATTGAGGGTGTTTAATTCTGTCTCGGTGACGGCAACACGTTCCCCCTCAAGGCCAAGCATGGCATAGGCTTCTTGAGCTGAGAGTAACCATTGTCTAACTTGTTCAGGGTTCGCCGAGTAAGCATTGAGTTCACCTACCCCAACATGCTTTTCGAACAATTGTGCCCCCATCGCCACCGCCATTTTGACCGCTTCGGTTTCATTAGGATCTTCATGAGTTGAGTAACCTACAGTCACCTCAGGGAAACGTTGTTTTAATAAGGCAATTTGACCTAATTGTAGATTTTGTCGTGGCGTTGGATATTCACCAACACAGTGCATCACCGCTAATTGTTTGTGGCGATGCAGGAAAAACTGCACGACATTTTCAATCTCTTCCATCGTGGCACCGGCTGTAGACATCACCAATGGCAAAGAGGATTGGGCAATGCGCTCTAGTAACGGCCAGTCTGTCAGAGAGCAGGACGCGATCTTTAATATGTCAAAACCATGTTGCTCAATCCAATCAACAGAATCTTCATCAAAAGGCGTACACATGGAAATAAAACCCGCATCATCAATCGCTTGTTTTAGTTCTAGTAATTGGGTTTCATCAAGTTCCGTATCACGAAATCGTTTAACATATTTAATGTCTTGTCTATCGCGATAATCGGGATGAATAAAGGTTTTCAGGTTACGGTACTGCAGTTTAAAGGCAAACTGGAAAGGGAAATCATCACACACCTGTTTCATCTGCTGAATGACTTGTTTGCCATGGGCTATATCACCTTGGTGATTGTTGGCCATTTCCAGCGCGAATAACTTTTGATACATCGTTGTTTTGTCCGTCATCATTCACACTTTGAAATAAGATTGGATGGTATCGATCATGTAATCAATCATCTCATCAGATAGTCCTGGGAAAACGCCGAGCCATAATGAATCATTCATGACATGATCGGTGACCGTTAATTCTCCAACTTTACGATAGCTTTGCTGTTCGAAATAAGGCTGTTTGATGAGATTACCGCCAAATACTAATCGATTGGCGATCTTATGTTGTTCAAGATACTGAATAAAGTCCGCTCGATTACTCTGCTTTAAGGTAATAGCGAAACCAAACCACGACGGATCAGCATTGTTCTCTGCTTCAGGCAGTAGCAAATAATCCTGTAGCGAAGATAAACCTGCGTAAAGACGTTGGAAGTTGGCTTTTCTTTTTTCAATAAACCCGGCGACTTTAGCTAACTGTGACAAACCCACAGCCGCCTGCATATCAGAGATTTTTAAGTTATAACCAAGATGAGAATAGGTATATTTATGGTCATAACCACAAGGCAACTGCCCTAGTTGATAACTAAAGCGCTTTTTGCAGGTATTGTCCTGGCCCGGCTCACAAAAACAGTCTCTGCCCCAGTCACGAAATGACTCCAGAATCAATTTCAGTTGGCCATTATTGGTATAGACCGCGCCACCTTCTCCCATCGTTATATGATGAGCCGGATAAAAACTCAACGTCGCAATATCACCAAAGGTGCCCACATGACGGGGCTCATCTAACGCAATTACTTGTCCACGATAATCCGTCAGTTCAGTAACGGGTGAATAGGTGGTGCCTAAAGCATCACAACAATCTTCGATTAACCACAGATTATGCTGTCGGGCAAAAGCCACAACGGCGTCAATATTGAAGGTATTGCCTAAGGTGTGGGCCATCATAATGGCTCGTGTTTTATCTGATAACGCGACCTCAAGCTGACTGACATCGATATTGTAGGAAGGCAGAGTAATATCAACAAAAACAGGCACTAAACCATTTTGTAAAATAGGATTCACCGTAGTCGGAAACCCTGCCGCGACAGTGATGACCTCATCGCCTTTTTGTAATGCTTTATCACCTAACTTCGGTGACGTCAGCGCAGTTAATGCCAACAAGTTGGCTGAGGAACCTGAGTTCACTGTCAGCACATGTTTGATACCAATAAATTCAGCAAGCGCTTTTTCAAACTGGGCATTAAACCGACCGGTAGTCAGCCAGCCATCCAATGAGGCATCAACCAGGTGCTCGATATCATCAGAATCCATGACCTTGCCAGACACTGGAACAGCAGTGCTTCCAGGCAGAAAGTCTTTGTGCAGAAATTTCGTTTGACTGTAACGTTTTACCTGGCGTTGCACCAAAGCCCGTAAAAGTCTTTCGAGATTTAATGTTGAAATTTTGCCCTGATAGCTAGCCACATCAAGTGAACCGACAAAGAGTGGAAAGCGTAAGTCCACATATCGCGCTGAACCATTAACACTGTCATCGTCAAAAACAAATATATCAAGGTCTGAGACATCATCGTTGAATACCAGTATTTCATAACATTCAATAGTGGCATTTTCTATAGCCACCACAACACATAACGTCGGTGACATTCCCGTTTTATTAACGACACAAATATCGCCACTAGTTAAGGCGATCGATGAGGATTCAGTGTGAGGTGTATGTAATGGATTCATGCTTTGAATAACTGAGGATTGGCTGCCTGAACAAATTGCTGAATCTGTTGCAAACTGAATTCACGCATCTCTTTTCCGGAATAAAAGGCATCATACCAGTCAAACGTTTTTGATAAAGCGTCATCGATTCGCCAGACAGGTTGCCATCCCAGTTTTTGTCGTGCTTTAGAACAATCCAGCATGAGTATATTGGCTTCATGATGTTCATTCTGTGACGGACTATACCATTCAAAGCTGGACCACTTTTTCTGTGCTTGTTCAACAAGATAATGGACCGGTTTAATATCTTCCTGTACCGGACCAAAGTTCCAGGCTTCTGCTACATCGACGCCGCTTTCACACAACTGCTGTGCCAATTGCAGATACCCTGATAATGGCTCTAAAACATGTTGCCAAGGACGAATCGCGGCGGGATGCCGGATTTCTAATGGTTGTGTGTTTTGTTTTGCCTTAATCAAATCTGGCAATAATCGATAGTCAGACCAGTCACCACCGCCAATAACATTACCTGCACGTGCCGTTGCAATGGCCGTTTTATTATCGGCAAAAAAGGATTTACGGTATGAATCCGTGACCAGCTCTGCACAGCCTTTACTATTACTGTATGGATCATGCCCACCCAGTCGGTCGTTTTCACGATAAGGCCATGACCACTCATAATTTTCGTAACATTTATCAGAGGTGACGATCACCACAGCTTTAACAGAAGGACAATGTCGTACTGCTTCCAGCACATTAACTGTGCCCATCACATTCGTCTGATAGGTATTTACGGGATCATCATAGGAAGGTTTAACCAATGATTGTGCTGCCAAATGAAAGACAATGTCTGGCTGTGATGTCTTGATGGTCACAGCTAAAGTAGCCAGATCACTGATATCGGCAACTATCGAGTCCAACTCGTCATCCAGAGCAAGTGAGTCATACATGGAAGGATTTGTCGCCGGAGCTAAAGCATAACCCGTGACGTTAGCCCCCAGTTCATTTAACCATAGACTGAGCCAACTTCCTTTAAACCCAGTATGCCCGGTAACCAGAACAGATTTTCCTTGCCAGAAAGAGGGATCAATCACCAGACTTTCCATGGTGCCTGATCAGACTTCCAGAGCTGTTCAAGGTATTGCTTATCACGAAGCGTGTCCATGGGTTGCCAGAAACCTTCGTGACGAAAAACACGTAGCTGTTGCTCTGCCACCAGCTTTTGCAGTGGGCGCCCCTCCCAACTAGTTCGATCATCACTAATATAATCAATCACTTTGGGCGATAACACAAAAAAACCACCACTGACCATCCCATTGTCACCTTTCGGTTTTTCCTGAAAGTTCACTACCCGATCACCGTGTATGTCCAATGCACCAAATTTTGCTTGAGGATAGGTTGCTGTGACTGTAGCCAAGTTTCCATGTTGTTGATGGAACTGTATGCTCGCCGTAATATCAATGTTGCCAACTCCATCACCATAAGTCAGACAAAAGGCATCTTCATCTTTTACATAGTCAGCAACCCGACGGATACGACCACCGGTCATACTATCATCGCCTGTGTCAACCAACGTCACTTTCCAGGGTTCGGCATGAGCTTCATGTACATGCATTTTATTATTTTGCATATCAAAGGTGACGTCCGACATATGCAAAAAATAGTTCGCAAAATACTCTTTAATCAAATAGCCCTTGTAACCGCAACAGATAATAAAATCATTCACACCATGATGTGAATAGATTTTCATAATATGCCAGAGAATAGGTTTACCACCTATTTCTATCATTGGTTTTGGCTTATTTATAGACTCTTCGCTAATTCGAGTACCTAAGCCACCAGCCAGAATCACTGCCTTCATATTTTATAACTGACAATAGTTAGTGTTATGTCAGTGTTTCATAAAAAGTTAAACAGGGACAGTCCTTGCACTTTGACATAGGCTTGTTGAGCCGCTTGTAAGCCGGTCGTTTGCGAGTTTAAACGTGAAATGGCTTCCGCATAATCCAAGTCTTTTAATTTAGTCAGACTGGTTTCAAGGCTGGTCAGACTGTCTTCATTAATGCTGCGTTGCTGGTCAATAGAATTGATTCGAGCGCCAACAGCGGTTCTTGCTGTAGTTAATGAATCAATGGCTGTCGACATATTATCTAAGAATTCACCATTATTAGGTGCTGTACCGATAGTATTAGCTTTTAGCGCGGTTGAAAATTCATCGATCGTCTGAAAAATGGCTTGTGTTGAACTATCAGCGTTAGTGATAACAAATAGCTCATCTCCGGGAAAAGTTGCTTCGACTGAGTAATCACTTCCTACACGCATACTGCGTTGACCGCTATCGCCACCATAGGCAAATGTTGTGGTATCGAATGCTTGTGTGAAAGATTGATAACCAGAAAATAAAAACTCGCCGTTAGCATCGGTCGTGTTCGCCAGACTGACCAACGATTTATTCAACTCATCAATTTCTTCCGCAATACCTGTTCTGGCATTAGCATCATTGGTATCGTTCAGCGCCTGAACTGCGAGTTCGCGAATCCGTTGAACAATATCCGTCGCACTGGTTAAGGCATTTTCAGCCGCATTGAGCTTATTGTTCGCCACATCTGCATTCGCCTGATACTGCTCATTAATGCTGACTTCACGCTCATAATTGAGTGACTTTACCGCGGCTACCGGGTCATCAGAAGGCCTTAGAATTCGCTGGCCGGTGGAGACTTGTAACTGCGTATCGGCCAGCTGTTTCTGCTGGGCAAGCATGGTGTCCACACTTTGCTGTTGAATATAGGATGTCGAAATTCTCATGATAATCTCCTAAACAGCATTAATCAGCGAATCAAAAATCGTGTTGGACACGATAATAATCTGAGAAGCAGCCTGATAGGCTTGCTGAAACTTGATGAGCTGTGCAGCTTCTTCATCCAGATTAACCCCACCAACCGCATCAAAACGCTGTTCTGTTTGTTGTAACAACGCAAGTTGTGTTTCCTGACTGGCTTCCGCTTGCTGTGTACGTGTGGCCACATCTGAAACCAACACGGCATACCCTTCTGATAGCGAACGAGTCACCCCAGGTGCGATAGTTACTAATGTTTTATCTGTCTCTAAGTTAGCCAAAGCTAATGCGTTTTCATTATTACCTGAGCCAGAAATATTCACGGTGCCTGTTGCCGCATCAAACTTTGATGAGGCGGCAATGGCACGAGGATCGCTTATTGCCACTGAAATAGTGGCGGCGGTAATATTTGCCGGGTCAAAGAAGTCTCCGCCATCATTACCATCTAAATCAACCGATCCCTGCCCACCATTGGCAATATTGGTTGTATTGTTATGGACAGCATTAAAACCTTCCACCACCGCTTGAGCCAACACATCAAGTTCAGCTCTGACATCATCGATAATCGTGTCACGAAACTCCAAAGCCCCACCTAAGGTGCCACCTGATAATTGACTAGTGATATTAGTACTGCTATCGCCATAGCCAATGCCTAATCTTGGTGGGGTCGTTGAGGTATCGGTCACCGTAGTCAGAGTCATACTTTTCGTACCAGCGACTAAGGCTTGCCCATTACCAATCAAAATATTTGTTGTACCATTCGACTGTTCGATCACGTTCACTGAGACGATCTCTGAAAGATCCGTAATCAGTTTGTCACGCTTATCCATCAGATCGTTTGGCGTACCACCAGCACCACTAGCAGCAGTGATCGCAGCATTTAGCTCGGCAATACTTTTCGATAAATTATTGATGTCATCTACAGCAACAGTAATATCGTAATCCACTTGCTCATCCAGCTGAGTCAGCTGCGAATCCATGGTATTAAAACGATTTGCTAGCAACTCACCACGAGTCAGCATTAATTGTCTGGCAGCGATCGATGTCGGATCGTTTGCTACCTCATTCACCGCATTGAAGAATTGACTGATACCTGTACTCAAGCCCAAGTCTTCTGAGCCGAGCAGATCATCCACCTGTTGAGAATAACTTAGATAGCTTCTCTGGGCGGCTTCCTGCGCTGTATAAGTTCTGACCTGACTCGCGAGAAAAGTGTCATATACACGTTCGACGGACGTTATCTGAACACCCGTACCAAAATAGATATCCCCTTTATAATCAGGTGTACGTGTCGCTTGGTCAGCACGCTGGCGTGTGTAGCCCTCAGTATTAACATTACTAATGTTATGACTGGTCGTCGATAAATTACCTTGGGCCGTTAATAATGCCGATGTCCCAATCCCTAGTAGACTCATGGCATGCTCCTTAACTCGTCAGCGTGATTATGCATGGTCTGACTCCAGCGAAATTCGTGCCAGAATGTCACTATTCATAATACGTTTAATTTTGTCGGAATAATTAGGGTCGGTTGCAAAGCCGGCTTTTTGCAATTGTTCAACAAAGGCATCAGCATTACCCGTGTGTTTTAATGCATCACGGTAGCGAGGCTGAGTTTGCAGAAACTCAATATAGTCATTGAAACTATCCTGATATGACTCATAAGAGCGGAACTGAGACGCTTCGTTATAAGCCTTACCATCACGATATTCGAGTGCCACTTTACTGACACTATCACCAGTCCAACTTTTACCAGCCTTGATATTGAACAGATTGAAACTTGTTTCTCCAGCCTTATCTTTGAGAACATACTTGCCCCAGCCTGTTTCTAAAGCCGCTTGAGATAAAATTACCTCAGGTGCAACACCAATTTTATCTGCAGCCTGTTGTGCATAAGGCCAGAGTGTTTTTACAAAATCTTGAGGTGTGTCAAAGACCACGGCACCAATATCTTTCAATTCTGTTGTCGAATCTGTGTCGATGTTTTCAGCGTGAATATCACGTATCTGCTTTAACATCAGCTCGTTTACTTTTTTAGCAAGAGCAGGTCTTATCGTTACTGTGTCGTAACTATAGCTCTGGCCCGTTTTGGCTGGCTGAGCTGACTGGAGCTGATAACTCCCCAACTGTTGGATAATTGCTTCCTGTAGTCCGAGCCCACCACGCATAGATAAATCAGAAGCCAGTTGTTGGTCAGCCATATCCTGATACATTTTGCTTTGGGATGAGTCAAATACCCCGTCACCTAGACTTGCCTGACGCATCGACTTCAGCATCATATTGATAAATAGTGACTCAAACTGACCGGCAACCTGCTTCAACGTTTGCTGACTATCCACCTCTTTTACCGCTTGTTCGCGTAGTTGGTTCAGGCCGTGAAAGTCAACTGCTGACCGGGCAATATTAGACTCATAAGCCATCGCTAAATAACCACTAAGTCAGCCTTAAGTGCGCCGGCCTGTTTCAATGCTTCGAGGATAGCCACTAAATCACCAGGCGCCGCACCAACCTGATTAACCGCACGTACAATTTCATCGAGCGATACCCCAGGATTAAAGACAAACATCCGGCTATTTTCTTCCGTAATATTAATATTATAGTTAGGCGTTACAACCGTCTGTCCTTGCGAAAAAGGTTCTGGCTGACTGACTTCTGGGTTAGCCGAGATAGTGACCGATAAATTACCATGCGTCACTGCAGCAGGGCTCACCCGCACATGCTGCCCAATTACAATCGTGCCACTACGTGAGTTGACCACAACTCTGGCGGGCGCTTCACCTGGATTCAACTCTAAATTCTCGATTAAGGACATAAATGGAACACGCTGATTAGGATCCCGCGGCGCGTTCACTTTGACCGAAGACGCATCCATCGAAAACGCCGTATTTTTGCCTAATGTATGGTTAATGGCATCACTTAATCGACTGGCCGTAGTGAAATCGGGACTGTGTAGATTAAGAATAATAGAATCCCCAACATTCAATGCATTTCTGACGGCTCGCTCAACTGTTGCCCCATTCGGTACCCGCCCGGCACTGGGAATATTGACCGTTAACCTTGAACCATCAGCAGCATCAGCGCCAAAACCGCCGACAATTAAATTGCCTTGTGCCATGGCATAAATTTGTCCATCAGCCCCTTTTAATGGCGTCATTAATAAACTGCCACCGCGAAGACTCTTGGCATCACCCAATGAGGAAACAGTAATATCAATGGTTTGACCGGGCTTAACAAACGGCGGTAAATCGGCATGTACAGACACGGCCGCCACGTTTTTACTTTTAGGGTCAGTGCCCGGTGGGATATTAATCCCCATTTCCACTAACATGTTTCTTAGGCTTTGTCCGGTGAACTTTGTCTTATCGCCCGTGCCATTGAGACCCACCACCAATCCATAACCAATTAATTGGTTACTACGCACGCCAGCAATGGAGGCCAGATCTTTAACCCGTTCGGCGCAGGCAAGGCCTGAACTCACTAATAATGCGAATGCAATAAATACTCTGAACTTCATAACTTTTACCCTTTAAAAAGGCATCAATGCGCTAACAAAGAATCGACTTAACCAGCCCATCACATTGGCATCATTAGTCGGGCCATCCCCCACATAAGAAATCTGAGCATCGGCAATGCGAATAGACGAAATAGAATTATCTGCCTCGATATCTCTTGGACTAATCATCCCTGACAAACGTATGTATTCATTACCTTGATTTATGGTAATCACTCGCTCACCTCGAATGACCATGTTGCCATTGGGTAATACTTCAACCACCGACACACTAATATTGCCGGTCAATTTATTATTCTGATCACTATCGCCAGCACCTTTAAACGCACTGTTTGAATTCAAGCCGAAAGCTAAGTTGTTATCCTTTGTATTAGCTAACGGTAGTTGGCCGGGGAGATTAAATTGTGGTGTTGTTCCAAACAAGGTTGGATTATCAATGGAATTATTATTCGACTTATCCACTGTTGTTTCCGTCTCTTTTTCAGCGTCAGTCTGTTCTTCCAACTTCACCGTCAAAATATCGCCTACGCGTCTCGCACGATAATCTTCAAACAGGGAAATATTATTGCGTGCGTCAAAAATGGCACCGTCATAATTATCTTGCGGCTCAATCGGAGCTGGACGTACCGCAGCAAATGCAGGGTCTCGTTTAACCTCATTGTTGTAGCAGCCGGTTAACATTGCCACAGCAATAAACACTAAAAATGGGGCAATTGTCTTCATTTTGACACTCCGAAAAAATACGTACTTCACCTAGAAAGTGAAGCAGAGTTCATGCCAAAAAAAATGAAAAACCAAGAAGGTGAAAAAGAAAAGGGCTACTTGGTGGGGGACAACAAGTAGCCCGAAGCTATGACTAAAGGTTCTGACTGGCGTACTGCAGCATTTGATCAGATGTAGAAATGGCTTTTGAATTCATTTCATACGCACGCTGAGTTTCAATCATATTGATCAGCTCTGTTACTACATTAACATTCGATGTTTCCAGCGCTCCGCCAACGGTCTGACCAAACCCATCCAACCCAGGTGTACCGGTAATGGGGGTGCCACTTGCTCCGGTTTCCTGAAACAAATTTTCACCTATTGGTTGCAAACCCGTCGGATTCACAAAGTCGGCTAACTCAATATTGCCGACAATCGTTGGTGTCGCCGTACCAGGCTGAGTCACACTTACCGTACCATCAGACCCTACCGTAATACTTTGTGCATCTGCTGGAATCGTAATAGCTGGCTCTAAGGGGTTACCATTCGACATCACAACCTGACCATCAGAGTTAAGTTGAAACGTACCATCACGTGTATAAGACAGCGTTCCATCTGGCATTAAAATCTGAAAAAAGCCTCGGCCATTAATGGCAATGTCCAATGCTTGTTCAGTTTGGATAATATTACCTTGAGTATGTAATTTTTCCGTCGCAACCGTTCTGACACCTGTACCAATCATCAAGCCTGATGGCAGTTGTGTACTTGTTGAAGATTGTGCCCCTGGCTGTCTTATTGTTTGATATAACAAATCTTCAAACACCGCTCGGTCTTGTTTAAACCCGGTTGTATTAACGTTAGCCAGATTATTGGAAATAACTGACATACGTGTTTGCTGGGCATCTAGGCCAGTTTTGGCAATCCACAAAGCCTGATTCATAATCGTCTCCTGAAGTCTTATGCAATCGTCGTGTTAACGCTAATTGCTTAAGTACTTATCTGCATTAAACGTGCCGATGCTGCACTGTTTTCTTGTGTTGTATCCATCATTTTGACTTGCATTTCATACTGTCGCTGCAACTCGATCATATTAACCAGAGCACCTACCGCATTGACATTACTGCCCTCTAAAGTACCGGAGGCAACTGTGACCGTCGCATCTAAAGGTGCTTCAGAACCATCCTGCATCCGCATAAGGCCATCTGAATCCTTAAACACTTGTTGCAAATCTGGTTTGACTAATTTAATCCGGTCTAATACGGCAAGTGCATTTGCCGCTTCGCCTATAGGACGGATAGAAATCGTTCCATCACTGCCGATATCAATTGTTTGGGCTGGGGGAATAGCTATCGGCCCCCCCTCACCCATCACGGCAAGACCGGTACCTGTAACCAATTGTCCCGCTTCCGTCACATGAAGATCACCAGCACGCGTGTAACCCTCACGACCATCTTTACCCTGAACAGCAATAAAGCCTTCACCTTGAACAGAAATATCCAGATCACGTCCAGTAGATTGAATAGACCCTGTTTGGTAATCGGTTTGTGGTCGCTCCAGCATTGAATAAACACGGCTAGGTAAACCTTCGCCAAATACCGGCATACTTCTAAACTGTTCAAAGTCCGCCCGAAAACCAGTGGTATTCACATTTGCCAAATTATTGGCGTTAGCTGCTTGGGCCAACATAGTCTGTTGAGCCCCGTTCATGGCGATATATAAGCTACGGTCCATTATTTCTGCCCTCAATGCGCTGTCAGAGACAGCGCACTTTTAAAGAAAAACGTTATCGCAGGTTGATAATGGTCTGAGTAATGGCGTTATTTGTCTCGATCGCTTTAGAGTTAGCCTGGAAGTTACGTTGTGCAGTAATCAGTCCCACCAGCTCAGCCGTCAAATCAACATTGGATGTTTCTAATGCACCCGCCTGAATTTGACCAAAACTACCTGTTGCAGCTTCTCCTGCAATGACCGGGCCAGAATCTGTGGTTTCTTTCCAGGCAGTACTACCAATTTTGTTCAGCGCCTGAGGATTAGCAAAGTTACCCATAGCAATTTTCCCGATAGGGATCGCTTGACCATTACTATAGTTAGCTCTGATTAAGCCTTCTTCACTCACATCCACCCCAGTCAGACGACCAGTTGGGAAACCATTAACAGTGAGAGCCCCCACATTAAAACTGCCAGAGTTCTGGGTTGAGCCGTTAAGCGATAATGTAATTGTTTGCGTTTCGGCACCACTCATCCACTCAGTCGCCCCACCATCAGTGAAGGTGAGAGCAATGGGATCAATACCTGCAGTACTTGGATCAGCATCAACCTGATTCAATGTGCCATCAGCATTAAAACTAATACGGGCATCCGTTTCTAGAGCATAGGGAACCCCATCCGTACCACCTTTGACTTCACCACCATCAACGTAAACAGCCATTTGCCATTGGTTATCACCCACAGGGACACCGCCATCTAATGCCGCCTCATCGATATGCTGGTAATAGGTAGTCACGATATGTTCATTACCGAGTGAATCATAAATTGTTGCTGAGGTTGTATAGCTGTAGGTTGTATCGTCGGTTGGGTCGATGGCTAAAATCCCCCCAGTACCACTATCAATAATCCCATCAGATGTAGAGGGTAAATTGGTGGCGATTTTCAACTCTGTAGTCGCTTCAGGTGCACCAACAGATGCCGGTAATTGAATAGGCGATGTCGCATTCATACTGGTTGCTGAAATGTTACCTTGCTCATCCACAGGGAAAGTTCTTAGATACCAACCTTCATTTGAGACAATATATCCATCTTTATCAACACCGAACTCACCTGCCCGAGTGTAAATAACCTCACCACTGTCGAGTTCGGGAGCTAAGGCAAAAAAGCCTTGTCCACTTATCGCCAAATCTAACGAATTGTCCGTGAACTCAAGATTGCCTTGGTTAAACTGCTGAGCCACATTTTGTAATACAGCACCACTACCAATGGCTGTTTGATTGGTTGATCCAAAGGCTGAAACGGCAAAAACGTCACCAAACTCTGCACGAGACATCTTAAAGCCGGTCGTGTTGACGTTAGCAATATTGTTTGATTTGACGTTTAGATCGGCTGTTGCCGCATTCAAACCACTTAAAGCTGTGCTAAATGACATAAGATATTCTCCTAAAGAATTTCAACAACTTCACTAAATGACGCCGAACCAATTCCGGCCAGATTCACTATCAATCCATCGGTCGAACTGATTGATACGCTCGACACCTGAGCTAAAACACCGGTAGCAAAAGCTGTATTGGAGCCATCAACCGTACCCGAGGCTTTAAATTGATAAACACCTTCCGGCATAGCTTCACCATTATCATCAAAGCCATCCCAAGTGAAATCGGTATAACCTGAGGCTGAGCCCATGTCGATAGTACGTACTACAACACCCGCCTCGTCATAAATTTTCACTTTCAAATCTGTAACAGGATCGGCAACATTTATCCGACCGGATAAACCATCTGTTGCTGTTAAGTTACCTATTGATGAGGGGATTAGCACTGTTCGCCCAACTAATGATGATCCCTGCAATGCCTGATTAGATTGCATCGAATTGGCAAAAGTAGAAAAAGAATCCTGCAAGTCAGATAAGCCTGTTACCTGAGCAAAAGACGCTATTTGCCCAAGAAAATCACCATTTTCCATGGGATTCATCGGGTCCTGATACTTTAACTGCGTTGTCATCAGGGACATAAAATCTTCCATCCCCAGTGTGCCAGCATCTTTATTTTTTTCTTCTGTTGAACTAGTCGAGTTCAAGAATGCATACGGGTTGTTATCGTTAATTCCGCTCACAGCCATCTCTCACCCCTCCTTATTGCCCTAACTGTAATGTTCTTAACAGCAATTGTTTTGAGGTATTCGCGATTTCAACGTTGTTTTGATAGGAACGTGACGCGGACATCATATTTGCCATTTCGGTAATCGGATCCACATTTGAGTGGAAAATATAGCCATCTTCATTTGCCATTGGGTGGCTCGGGTTATATTCCTGCCTGACAGGAGCCTGACTTTCGACAATGCCCTGAACTTGAACAGCGCCCTGCTTATAACCTTCTTGAGCATTATCCAACACGGTTGCAAACACAGGTTGTCTGGCTTTATACGTCTGATTAATGCTACTGCTGACACTATCGACGTTGGCGAGATTACTTGCCGTTGTATTCAGACGTAGAGACTGAGCACTCATACCGCTTCCGGCAATATCAAAAATATTAAATAACGACATAGTGCCTATTCTCCTTTCAGTGCCCGTGTCAGCGAGTTGAACTTACCACCCAAAAATTGCAGGCTGGCCTGATACTGAACAGCATTCTGCATAAATTGTGCCTGCTCCACTTCTTCATCGACACTATTGCCATCTAAAGAATCCTGTGTTGCTACCCGGTATTGAATCGGTCCCATCAAACCATTAGATTCCGGGTTTGTGGAATAGTGTTTTTGATTAGTCGTGTTTAATTGACCAGGCGCTGACCCCGTCATCGCATTATTCAAAGCTTCCCTAAAATCAATATCTTGGGCTTTATAATTAGGCGTATCGGCATTGGCCATATTGGTGGCAAGTAGCTCAGCACGCTGTGAACGCACGCGTAATGCATCAGCATGAATTCCAATTGCACTATCAAAATTAATCGGCATTTATACGCCTCCATCCTCATTTACAATTGTCATTCAGCATTTAACGTGCCAACTAAACTAACTGTATGAATTGCCGATAAGTCACCATGAGTTCGGCAATGTAGTGGTCGAAATTAGCGGCAAAGATTTCCCCCTATTGCCGCCTTGTTGTTACACTAAAAACGACGATATGACTGATATTCACAGTTTTTTTTCAAATATGAGACAAGCCCCACAAAGTCTATTGATTGAAACTTGACTGAGAAAATAAATAAGGCTAAAACCGATCCCATGGAGAGGGCTGAATAAAGTGGTAAAAGACAAATTTAATCAAGGATTTACTCTAGTTGAATTGATGGTAACTCTCGCGGTCGCCGCCATCATATTAGCTATTGCTGCCCCGAGTTTTTCTCAAATGATTCGAGACCACCGTCTTATCACCACAGCAAATGATTTTATGGGCACCATGCAACTGGCACGCAGCGAAGCCATCAGAAGAGGCATTCAAGTCACCATGCTACCAATTACGAATGGTGACTGGAGTAGTGGCTGGAATGTATTTACTGACTGGGATGCTGATGAGTCGCTTGGAGATGTTGGGGCCGTTTGTGCAGAGAATCAAGACTGCTTTCTTTCCCAACAAAATGCCTTGGACAACGTTACGTCAGTCGCTGCTGGGAATACAGGCAGTGGATTTCGGTTTATGCCGACAGGTGAAATTCTCTCCACATTAGGTTTTCCAAATGGCAATATCACTTTTTGCTCGACAGGCAGCAATGAAAGAATTATTACCGTGAACCAGTCTGGTAGTAGCAGAATTTCTATCGGGAATGTTTGCCCATGATGAGACGTCAACAAACAGGCTTTACCTTACTAGAAGTCATGGTGGCAGTATTTGTCTTAGCTATAGGTTTACTTGGTATGGCACATTTACAAGTCACCACCCTGAAGGCTAACTCAACCGCAGGCCTCAAAACCCAGGCCAATATTCTTGCTGGCAGCATACTAGAACGCATGAAAGCCAATACCACGGCAGCCTATGCTAAAAATTATGACATCCTTTTTAATGGGGCCACGCCAGCTGGCAATAGTGTTTCTGATACGGATGTTCGAGAATGGCGAGCGGCTTTAGCAGCCTATCTTCCTGCTGGTGAGGGACAAATTGTGTGCGGCAACTTTCTTGTGAACCAGCCCTTCATTTGTACGATTACGGTGAGGTGGTCAGATATTCAAATTGGTGATGACAATACTAATTATGGTGACTATGCGACCTCGACAATGATTCTGGAAAGTGCAATATGAATAAAGAAAAAGGGTTTTCTCTC
The DNA here is from genome assembly GCF_056859315.1 of Methylophaga sp. F-2. Classification (NCBI taxonomy): domain Bacteria; kingdom Pseudomonadati; phylum Pseudomonadota; class Gammaproteobacteria; order Thiotrichales; family Piscirickettsiaceae; genus Methylophaga; species Methylophaga sp. F-2. The sequence goes on along the minus strand of NZ_JBSXOF010000020.1, from coordinate 94,661 downwards.
GTCGAATTGATGGTGGCACTCGTCATAGGCCTTTTACTGATTGCTGGGGTAATAGAGTTATTCGTTAGTACGCGTCAAACCTATCGTGTACAAGATATGAAAGCGCGCATGCAAGAAGATGGACGCTATGCAATTCATCACATTTCATCGCTTTTAGACCGAGCCGGTTACGTTGGTTGCAATTCAATTCCTACAGGGGATAGAGGGGTTACAGGTAGAAATTCAGGGGGTACAGGAAGAACTGTAGTCAATAATCTGAACACGGCAAATAATTATTTCTGGGACATGAAGGGTGCCCCAGTCTTAGGCCACGAAGCCGATAATAACGGTGGCTGGTCTCCCGCATTACCTGCTGGAATCAATCAAGCGATAGCAGGTAGTGATGTATTTACCTTACGTACAGTGAGCAATGTCTTTATTGAAGTGAGTCATTTCGATAGCAGTGTAGGTCCCTCTGCTCCAGTTAAAATTCCACAGGATAATCCTCTGGATAAATGTGATCCGGCGACAGAGGCGAAGCCCGGTGACTGTGCCAATATCGTGATTGCTTCTGACTGCGAAAAAAGCGTTATTTTTCAGGTGACCAACGATCCCTCTGTAGACGGCAATCTTCAACATGAAACAGGTATCGGTACTCCTGGAAATAGTAGAGTTGACTTGGGACTATCTGGCCTAAGTCAGGGCTGGTTAAATACCATCACTACACATACTTTTTTTATTCGAAATGGCCCCAGCAATTACCCTTCTCTTTATCAGATGGTGCTGGGAAAAGCTCCCGATGTACTTATTGAAGGTGTCGAACAGATGCAGGTGGAGTATGGTGTCGATACCAGTAATAACGGTAGTGTAGACCAATATGTCAAAGCAAATGCAGTGGCTGAGTGGGAGCAGGTGATTAGTGTTCGCATCTCCTTAGTCATGATCAATATCGACCCTCAACAAAATGATAATGTGGCATTAGGGAACGCCGCTTATACCCTTGAGGGCAATGTCATCACCCCGAATGACGGCAGGTTAAGGCAAGTCTTTACCAAAACGATAACGCTCAGGAACCGTATATTATGAAAACCCAGCAGTCAGGTGCGGCCTTGATTGTCAGTCTTATTATGCTGTTATTACTCACCATGATAGGTATCTTCGCCATGCGTACAGGCATCATGGAAGAAAAAATGGCAGCTAATCAAATTGACAGAGATATAGCGTTTAAAGCAGCTGAAGTGGCATTACGAGCCGGTGAAGGTACCGTCTTAAACTGGGTTAATCTGCCAATTTGTTCCGATACTGGTGCCCCCGGGTGTTGGACCAAGCAATCTATGGATCCTGTCGGCACAGATGCGACCCCTTGGTGGCTTCAACGTAATGCCGCCTGGTGGGCTGCAAATGGCACAGCCGCCACCCAACCACAAGGTGCTGTCAACCCACCACGTTATGTCATTGAAGAAATTATAAAACCCGGAAATAGTAACGGTAATAAGCCTCGTGACCAGCAACAAGGTGGCGCTAAGTTCTACCGCGTTACTGCCCGCGGTGTGGGTGGCTCAGTGCAATCCGTGGTCCTTTTACAGTCTGTCGTTCGTATGAGGTAAAAATATGAATAAATTATCCTCTTTCACAGCGCTCGTATTATTAAGTATTTACTCGCTGACATCTTCAGCAGCTAATCTCAACATCAGTAATGTGCCACTTTATCTCGGTGGTGTGGTTGCTCCGAATATCATGTTTACACTCGATGATTCAGGCTCCATGCAGTGGGAAGTCATGCCTGATGAGAACGTACATTATGGAAACTACCTGTTTCCGAGACCATCTAATTTGTACGGCGGCGCGACATACAGCAACCAAATTGCAAATTTTGATGATGACAACGTACACAACTTCTTCTCACGCTCATCCGCCAATAATGCTGTGTTCTACAATCCTGATGTGACTTACGTTCCTTGGAGCAAGGCTGATGGCTCCAGTATGGGAAATGCCAATCCATCAGCAGCGCTATATAATCCGGCCGATCCTTCTCGTGGAAGCATCAACTTAAAAAACCAACAAACACAATATGCATGCTGGTTCAAACATGGCAGTAGCCTTGGTAGTGCTTATGGCGATCCATGCAATGGTAACCATAGTTTTTGGCCCATCACATACTATAAATATAATGGAAGTGCTTCAGACTCAGAGGCTCTACGGTTGGATCGCTCCCGCTACACAAGAGTCAGAATTACCGACGCCACTTCTGCCAGTACAACCTTCACTAGTCCAAACGGTACGACTCGAACTCGTGATGAAGAAATACAAAACTTTGCTAATTGGTTTCAATATTATCGTTCAAGAATTTTGACAGCTCGAGCTGGCGTAGGCCGTGCATTTGCCACCCAATCTGAAAATTCACGTGTCGGTTTTGCTGCAATAAACGAGGGTAGCCGCACTATCGATGGTGTAAGCAGTAACAGAGCCCTCATCAAAGGTGTTAGAAAATTTAGTGGTACGAATAGGACAGCATTTTTCGATAACCTCTACGATCATGTAATCAATAATAACGGTACACCACTCAGGTCTGCTGCAGACAGCGTAGGCCAATACTTCGAAAGAACCGACAACAGAGGACCATGGGGAGCAACCCCAGGTACTGATGACTCCTCTGCTCACCTGACTTGTCGTCAGAGCTATCATATTCTCACTACAGATGGCTACTGGAATGGTGGAAGCCCAGGACTTGGAAATGTCGATAATAGCAACGGCACCACCATCAGTGGTCCCAATGATGACGATTATACGTACATTGCATCTCCCCCTTTCTCTGACTCATGGTCAAATACACTGGCTGATACAGCCATGCACTACTGGAAACGGGATCTTCGGACAGACTTAGAAAATGAAGTACCAACCAACACGGAAGATCCAGCATTTTGGCAACACATGGTCACATTCACCGTGGGGCTCGGGGTCAAAGGCTCACTCGATCCAGAGAATGATTTAGACGCGCTTTCAGCCACCCCTCCGACCAAATCATGGCCTGACCCGGGAAGTTCAAACCCAGCAAAAATAGATGATTTATGGCATGCTGCAGTCAATAGTCATGGTAATTTTTTCAGTGCTGCTGATCCTGATGAGTTTGCCGAATCACTTGCTGGCATTTTACAAAATATCACATCTAGAACTTCGTCGTCCGCAGCGGTTGCCGTTAACTCTGGTGCCATAACTAGTGATAGTAAAGTCTATCAAGCCCGTTTTAACAGTGGAGATTGGACGGGGCGATTACTAGCCTTTGGCTTCGACGACGATGGACAATTATTGCCTTCAGAACTGTGGGATGCTGCTAATAAAATTCCAAGTGCTAATCAACGAGTGATATTTACCTCTGATGGTAATAATGGATATGCATTTGACTGGAATGCATTGAATTCTAGTCAAAAATTATTATTAGGCAGCGAAGATGTATTGAATTATCTTCGTGGTAACCAATCGAAAGAACAGAGTAAATCTGAGGGTATCTATAGAACACGAACTAAATTACTTGGCGATATTATTAATTCCTCTCCAGTGTTACTTGGTCCTCCTAGATCAGATTATTACGATCAATGGGGCAATAGATCAGAAGATGATGAGCCAGAAGATTCTGTCCTATATTCTGAGTTTGTAAGCACCTATCTGAACCGAACCGCTATGATTTATGTAGGGGCGAATGATGGGATGTTGCATGCGTTTGATGCTGATTCTGGAGTTGAAAAGTTTGCCTATGTGCCCAATAGTGTCTATGACAACTTGAAAGAATTATCATCCCCCAGCTACTCACACAAATATTACGTTGATGCCAGTCCAACAGTTGTCGATGCCTTTTTTGATGGCCGTTGGCATACTGTACTTGTTTCAGGGCTTGGAGCTGGAGGTCAAGGCTATTTTGCATTAGATATCACCGACCCTTCGACGTTTTCAAACGAAACAGAAGCGGCAAACAATGTTTTGTGGGAGTTTACCGATAAAAATGATCCCGATATGGGATACACCATGGGACAGGCAAATATTGTTCGTTTGAATAACGGTAAATGGGCGGCCTTATTTAGTGGCGGCTACAACAATATTTTTGATAATGACGCTGATGGCAGTGCAAATAACGCTAGCCATGATAGTGAAGATGGAAATGGTTATATCTATATCGTAGATTTAGAAACGGGTAACCTAATTCGGAAGTTTGATACGCAAACGGGCAAGAATGAGGATCCAACTCAACAATTTCGACCTAATGGTATCGCCACACCAACGGCTATAGATACAAACCAGGATGGAACCACCGATCTTATTTATGCAGGTGATATGTTTGGTAATGTATGGAGCGTTGAAATAGGAAGTAATGATAAGAATGACTGGGACTTTACTTACAGAGATGCTGATACCAATAAACCACTGCCTTTATATTCGGCCTGCTTCGGAACAACCTGTAATAAAGACAACATTCAACCAATTACAACCCCACTGAAAGTAGAGTTACACAACGAGAAAAATGGCTATTTACTTTTATTTGGTACCGGTAAATATTTTGAAGTTGGCGACAATACCCCTATTGACCAGGTTACACAAAGTTTTTACGCAATTTGGGATCCGAGAGTATATGATGCCGATACATCATCCTATACACGTTATGCTTTTTCTCGAGACCAACTTAATAAGAGAACAATGGCTGAATTTACGATTTTAGGCACTAACTATCGAACAATATCAGCCTCAGAATCAGATAAAATTATCAACTGGGGTACGGCTACCAGTGATGACCGAGGCTGGTATGTTGACTTAGTGAGTGCCTCTTCCGGTGAAAATAGTGGTGAAAGACAAGTTTCTGAAGCCATTATCAGAGACGAAAAAGTGATCTTTACGTCACTGGTTCCCTCAGAAGATGCATGTGACTTTGGTGGTAGTAGTTGGTTAATGGAATTAGACTATTACACAGGACTACCTTTGAACTATCAGCCACTGGATATCAATGGTGATGGCGTTATTGATGCAAATGATCTCTATATAGATACTGATGGTGACGGTGAGCCAGATACTGAGGTGCCAGTTGTCGCAGGTAAAGGCTATGATAGCATTATTTCTCCCCCCAAAATCAGTAGACGAGTTCCAGGTTCTGGTTCTACCGAAGTGAAGTTTATGAGCGATGCCGAGACAGGCGAACTTATTTTAGAAGAAGAATCTGCGAGTCAGGATGCAATAGGAAGACGATCTTGGATACAACTGACTGATTGAGGACATATGTATGTTTAAAAAAAATTATTTAACCATCCTCTCTGTGTTATTAATACCAATGTCAGTATTTGCACAGACTTTTAGTCAGAGTGGAACAGTAACGGACTCATCGCTATCCTCAGATAGATTAGTGATTTCTAATCAAGAGTATCTTATCGACCATAATACGGTTGTGCATGGTCTTGCGCCACAAGGTGAAAAAGGCCCTATTGTGAATGAAGACACAGCTATAGGTTTTAACACGAGTCGTGGTGCTGATGGCGAGCCCCCCTATATCACTGAAATATGGTTATTAAATGAATAAAACAATATATAGAGAAAATGGTTTTACACTCATCGAATTGATGATTGTTGTTGTCATTCTCGGTATTTTGGCTGCCATTGCCTATCCATCCTATCAAGAGCAAGTCAGGCAAACTCGACGAGCTAATGCTCAAGCTGACTTAATGGAATTGGCGAGTTATATGGAGCGCTATTACACAGAAAACTTCACTTATGCAGGTGCTGATAACACTCTACCTTTTAATCAATCGCCTAAGACGGGAACAGCGTATTACATTATTGCAGCTAACCCTGCTCCAACAGCGACAGCTTATACCTTAGTTGCAACGGCTCAGGGATCTCAAGCTAATGATGCTAACTGCACACCTCTAACAATTACTCAAACAGGTGCTACTGGTCCTGTCGGTTGTTGGTAACTGTTATTCAGTATGCAAATAAAAAAGCCGACTAATGTCTGCTTTTTTATTCTTCTCAAATCCTGACTTAACTTTGATCTACTTGAATCTGACCGCTAGTAATCAAAGAGTTGATAATGTCTGCGTTAGACATACCTGACGCATCACTGCCTACCAGTTGATCAATACTGGTATTTTGTAAGGTGATTGTCTGCGTCATATCACCGCCATCACCATCTGGTGTTAGAGAAAGCACAACGTCATTACCTTGTTCAGCGACAGAAATATAGTCGGTGATATCATTGCTCTCTTCTCCCTGAAGAATATCAGAAAGATCTAAGCTATCACCTTCAGTTCCATTGAAGTCAGTCACAATATCATTAGCAGGTGTAGCTGCAGTTCCTTGATCACCATTGTGCCAAACAAATAAATCAGCACCCTCACCACCGGTTAAGATGTCATTGCCACCACCGCCAACTAGCGTATCGTTACCTTCACCACCGAGGAGAATATGCTCACCGTCACCACCAACGAGGATGTCATCACCAGCTCCGCCATCTAATGTTTCCGTAACCGTGGGATTGTCTTGAACTGTACCTGAGCTACCACCATTAGTCGTATCAGGCTCATATGTACCATCTAGGCTTGTGCCATCATTAAAAGAGACGGTAAAAGGTACTTCCTGTCTGCCAAAATCATCGCCAGTGGTCATGCCTCGACCATCAGTATCAATACCAAAAGTCAGAGTATCTTCATGGGTAAAAGTACCAGGCTTAAACTGGATCACTAATTCATTAGTGTCACCATCGGTAACCATCTGAATATCATCGCTAGAGATAGTCGAACCATCACCTAAAGTAAATTTATAACTATCCTGACCAACCTGATCAAAAATAGCATTGTAGTCAGCAAGCGAGATACGAATTTCAGTTACATATAATCCGGCAGCAGCTGCAATTGCTGACGCAGTTAAAGCAAATGAAAATTGATTATTACCCGTACCAGTGGCTCCTGACTCAACAGTAGCTGTCACTGTTCTTGAGCCAGCGTCATAGCTACCACCTATTCCACCAATCAGTACATCATTTCCAGCGCCGCCAGAAATAAAATCAACATCATTGCCACCGATCAGAATTTCATCCCTAAATGAACCTTCAAGGATACTGCCATTGACGTGTGTAACAGAAACATTCGCAGAGTCTGTCTGACCACCAGCTTGGTTCTGATAACTAAAGCTACCGCCATTACTGTCTGTATCATTGAAAGTAACACTGTTGCCATTCACAGAGGCAGTATCTGTAGTCGATGTCGCGTCTGTCAGGGTATACGTTTCACCATCGGCACCACTGTCATTGGCAAATAAAGCCCAGTCAGGGATATCAACAGAGTCCTGATTAGTAATGACTAAATCATCACTCACCACCAATGTTGATAGATCAACATCGACATCGACTGTGAATGTATTGCTGGCAGTATCACCATCGCCATCAGTAACGGTATAGGTGATCTCTTCTGAGAAGCTACCACTGGCAGAATCACCAACATTGTATGTATATTCACCACTGTCCATATCTACCGTTAAGACACTGCCATTAGCGGTAGTAATTGTCCAGACATGAGTTGTTGTATCAAAGCTTGCTGCAGAACTGCCAGCTGAAGCTGTATTGGTTATCTGATCGAATGTATAGTCAACACCATCAATAGAGATCTGACTAATCCAACCACCATCAGCTCCGGCACTTGAGGGAAAACCACCGTCAAGTAGGTCGCCCGAGACACTGTTGCCGGTCACAGTCTTCAATAATGCATCTGCAAGTTGAGAAAAATCGGTGACGGTAATGACGGGAACATCTGCTTCTTTAACACCATCATAAGCAATGGGCGCAAGCTCATTAGCTACAGCATCAGCGCCCATTCCTAAAGCATAAGATGTCACATCATTGTCAGCTAGAAACTGTTCCCACGCCTGTTGTTCACTGCTGTCAATACCAACACCGATATAATTCCCATCAGCATCTGTTTGATTACTTTCATTAGGCGCACCATCAGACATAAAATAGGCAATGTTCTGTGCACCATCTATCTTACCTGGGTCATTGAAGGCATCAACGGCTTCCGCTAAGGCAGCGTCATAGTTGGTTTCTCCACTCGCAGAGAGCGAGTTGATGATGTCTTTCGCGGTAGCTGTGTCGACCCAAATATTTGTTGCATTCTCAGCACCATTGTTAAATGTCACTAAGTTGACCATGACATCGCCCAACGCTTCGTACTGTTCAATTAAGTTCAGGCTAGACTTGATCATGACTTCCAGTTTTGTCATCCCCTGAAAATCAGTGGTCTCATTCATACTGTTTGAGACGTCAAGAACTAAAAGAAGGTTTGTATTAACCGCCTGACCGACAGATATGGATTCCTGAGCAGGATTAGCAACAGGATTATCATCTTGAACGGTTACATCAAAACTTGCAGAAGATGACTCGCCAGCATTATTGCTGACATTGACATTAATATTAATATTTTCAGCAACCCCATCAACATCACGAATAGGTTTAAGAAGCTCTACTGTATATGAAGCTTGATTATTCGAGATGTCACTTAGTGTGACTGTAAAAATCTGGTTACTTGCATCAGTTGAGTCTGTGCCACTTATGTAGCCAATCAATGTGCCGGTAGAACTATCCCATGCAGTGTCAATGGCTTGACCGTCCAGGGTTAACAAGGTTGTCGTATTTCCGGATGTCGATAGCGAAATACTGCTTAAATCACTTCCGCCCAAATCCAGGCTGATAGTTTGGGTTGATGATGCAGAACCACCAGACTGTCCTTCAGGCAGACCACCTTCAGAAACCAAGCTAGATGGGGCTTCAATAACAATATCGCCAGAAGGAGGCGTAACGGGAGGTATATCCGATTGTTCAGGATCACCATTATCAACAAAAAGTAAATCAGCCTCAGGGAAGTCGAAAGTATTACTAACGCCAATAGTGTCGAAACCTGCTTCAGGAATTTGTTCAGGATTTAGATAATCAATAAACACCGCATCATGGCCTTCGTTGCCATTAGCAGTACCTGCACCAGCAGCAGTCTCCTGACCTACTTGAGTAGGATCTTGACCTTCTAAAATCGCTTGCTGTATGGCATCAACATCGTCAGTAACGGCTTGTTGATTATCCTCGACATCCGTATTTGTTGGATCAAATACTTCAGCATCTAAAAGTGCTTGAGAACTGCGACCCAGATCCATTACGCTGCCATCAGCAAATTCAATCTCAATAGCACCTTCGGCACCTGTTGAAATTAAATCATTGGCATAAACCACATCACCCACTTGTAATGTTCTCACAGAGCCATCCGTGGAGGTGACTGTTACAGCGCCGATAAGCGCTTTTACAACACCAATTTCTGTAGCCATATTTATTCCCCTAATCGCTGAACTGGGAAGACCAGAACGCGTAACTTATTCATCATGGCGTAATATTGCCGTGAGAGCCTCATTTGATCTACTGTACTTTGGTACTAACACATCAGTAAATGTGAATGAGTTCACATTTTTGTGATACTCATTTCGTTAGCAAGTTCCTCAACTAAGCAAATTTAGTACCATGATGGAGGGAGAATTAAAGAATTAGTTATTAATGCGGTTATGTCGCTTTTCTTCTTTGGCCAGTTTATCAAGCACATCTGTCACTAATTTCCTCGGAATCCAGGCTTCCCCATCATGAACGACTCTTACTGCTCTGACAATTGCGTGTCTTTGTTCGAATGCAACAAAGCCTCGGCATGTAAAGCCTGATAGCTTTAATTGTTCGTATGTGGCAGGTTTGTCAGTAATGATGATGGTCTTTGTTTTCGATAGCCTTAAACTGACGTAAAAACATAACTCATCGGCTGAAAGCTGGTTAGTTTGATCGGAGATCACTAATACATCTGGACTCAATTTTTCAATAGCATCCAGTAATGCTTCAAACGAAGTTTCGTAAATTGCATTTGTCGTAATGTTATGCTGGCTCTGCAATAGAGCAAGTTCCTTCTTTATATCAGAACCGACCAGACAAACATTTATCATGCATAAACCTCAAGCATTTTTGTTAATAACTGCCACTTTTGTTCCCAGCCAATCAGAGGAGATTGTCTGTAGCTACTTCTGACGTATTGTTGCATTTGCCCCTCAACAACAGCGAGTAGTAAATTCGCAGTTTCATTGACAGGTCGACCTCCGGCCTGTGTCAAAGTCAGCTCACGCTCTCTCAAGATCTGTCTGAATTGCATTTCCAGACGGTCAAAAAATTGACTCACGCGTTGTCTTAAACGTTCTGTCTCACCAGTTAAAGCCGTTCCCATTAGAACACTAGTAATTCCTGGATTTTTTGTAGAAAAGCCAAGCATAAGCGTCATAATTTTTTCAATCCGATTCAACGCATTTTGCTCATCTTGTAAAATTCGTTGAATCAGACCAAAAACTGTTTCTTCAGCAAAACCAATTAAACCTTCAAACATTCTCGCTTTGCTCGGAAAATGCCTGTACAAAGCAGCTTCTGATACTCCTAAGCTTGCAGCAAGTTTGGCGGTTGTAATCCGTTCTCCCGGTCTCTGTTCTAACTCAGAAGCAAGTGCTTCTAGAATATCCTGACGACGTGAACGTTTGGTTTCAGCTCTACTGGTTGGTACTGCTTCAGTCATCGACCACCTCCACGAATCAAGGTACCCACGCCCTCGTCAGTAAACATTTCAAGCAATACTGCGTGTTGAACACGTCCATCGATAATATGTGCAGTTGTCACACCCGACTGAACAGCATCTAGAGCACAACCAATTTTTGGCAGCATACCACCGTATATAACACCCTCGTCAATTAAGTCATTGACTTGTTTAGCATTTAAACCAGTTAACAACTGACCATCAGCATCGAGTAAACCAGTGGTGTTTGTTAACAAAATCAATTTCTCTGCTTGGAGCACCTCAGCAATTTTACCCGCTACTAAATCAGCGTTTATATTGTATGACTCACCATCTTTACCTACGCCAATTGGGGCAATAACAGGAATAAAGTCACTATGAATCAGCATATCAATGACGCTGGTATCAATACTGGCTACTTTACCAACATGGCCCAAATCAATTAATTCCGATGCTTTAATATCAGAAGAACTTGAAACATGTAGTTTTTCAGCAAAAATTAAACTGCCATCTTTACCTGTCAGCCCGACGGCCCTGCCACCATGATTATTAATCAAGTTAACGATACTTTTGTTAACTTGACCGCCTAACACCATTTCAACAATATCCATGGTTTCACGATCTGTGACACGCATGCCGTTAACAAATTCACTCTGCTTACCAACACGCTGCAGTAATTCACCTATTTGCGGACCACCACCATGAACAATAACAGGATTGATTCCTACTGCCTTGAGTAAGACCACGTCCCTGGCAAAACTATTTTTTAATGCCTCGTCCACCATGGCATTACCGCCATATTTGATGACCAGTGTCTTGCCAGAAAAGCGCTGGATATACGGCAGCGCTTCAGTTAATACCTGAGCAATATGGGTAGCACGTTGTGTGTTTAAACTCATTCTATCCGTCTTAAATTATAGTTTTAATGTTAGCGTGGGTTTCACTTGTTGCATTTGTTCAATGAACAACTGTTTAATTCTTTCCAATTCAACGTCATTTGTCGCTTCAAACCTTAAGGTTAAAGCAGGAAGTGTATTTGAGATTCGCACTAGTCCCCAACCATCAGCATAATCCACGCGGATACCATCCACAGTAGAAATATCACCACCTTCGGCATTGAAATTACTGAGAAGTGTGGTCATGAAACGTTTCGCTTCAGGATATGGCATATTCACCATAATTTCTGGAGTGGAAACACGTTGACTAATCTCAGCAAACAATTGAGTAGGCGTTCGAGTCATGGGATCTGCTGATAATAACTCAACCAGCCTTGCAGCTGCATAAGTCGCATCATCAAAGCCATACCAGCGGTCATTGAAGAAGAAATGTCCACTCATTTCAGCAGCCAGTGCGGCATTATACTGCTGCATTTTGTTTTTGATAACAGAATGTCCGGATGGCACCATCATTGGCTCACCACCAGCAAAGCGTATCACGCCCTCAAGCAAACTCGTACTTTTTACATCATAAAGGACTGTGGCGCCAGGGGATTTCTCCAGAACAGCTCGTGAAAACAATATCATCAACTGATCTGGCCAGATAATATTTCCTTCTGTATCTACCACGCCAAGACGATCCCCATCCCCATCCACAGCAATACCCAGTTCCGCACCTGTAGACTTCACTTCTGAGATCAAGGATTTAAGGTTTTCGGGTTCCCCCGGATTCGGATGATGATTTGGGAAACGGCCATCGACCTCACAGAATAACTCGATGACATTACAACCAATTTCTTTTAGTACTTTTGGTAATACTTTACCGGCGACACCGTTGCCACAATCTACGACAACTTTTAGTTTACGTTCGAGTTTAATGTCTGACTTGATCCGTTGAACATAAGCTTCCGTCACATCATTCGCCGTAATATTCCCACGGCCGGTCTCAAATGCACCTTGTTTAATACGCCGATAGAGTGCGTGGACTTCATCGCCTTCAAGCGTCTTACCTGCAATGACCAATTTAATGCCATTGTAATTAGCCGGATTATGACTACCGGTGATCATCGCTCCTGAACGTGTTTTTAAATACTCACAAGCAAAATAAACAACCGGAGTGGGAACTTGACCTAGGTCGATAACGTTACAGCCGGTATTGGTCACGCCACGCATAAATGCTTTTGCCAGCGGCTGACTACTTAGCCGGCCGTCATGGCCCACCACTAACTCTGTGACACCTTGAGCGATCATCTGACTACCAACCGCTCGGCCAATCAATGTCATCACAGGCACAGTTAACTGTTCACCCACAATCCCACGGATGTCATAAGCTCGGAAAATAGCTTCATCTGGCAGATGTTGTGCTGAGGGTGGATTTAATTCCAGTTTCTTTTCTGTTGCCGGGAGACTCTGTTGAGTATCTTCGTGAAAAATTTCTTTTGTTTCATCATAAGGCTCTGAAGACAGATCGATTTCAGGTTCAAGTGACAACTTTTCTGTTGCTGAAAATTCAGGCTCAATAAAAACAGAAGTTTCTACATCGTCTGTTGGTGTTTCATCATCCGTCAGCTTAAGCTCAAGTAAATCTGAATTATTCGCCACGGTTTCATCCAGACTTAGACTCGATACGTGTTGTTCAGGGGCGGTAGAGTCCTCATCAACGAAGGATTCTTGCTCATATGGCCTGTCGTAATCAATCACGTCACTATCGTATGATTCACTCTCTTCCCGAACCTCTGGCGGCGTTTCAACAAGTGTTTCACTTCGTTCCAGTGTTTCAGTTTCATCAATGACAAATGTGTTAAGCGGTTCTTCAACAGGTAAAGCCCGTTTCTTCTCTGGTATAGCAAGTTGTTGGATCAGCTCTCTGACACCATACAACTCACTGAAAACTAATGGATACTTTGTTTTCAGCTTAACTTCTTGCAGGTCTCTGAGCTGTTCTTCTAATCTATTAGCATCAGAGTGTAATAATTTCGTTTGCCACCAATCTCTGAGCATCCATATCAGTACAATCAAAATCATAACAGGCGCGAGAAACAACCATAATGGTGTTCCAGCACTCGTGGTTACCGACCACAGCTTCACTTGCCAGTAAGAGTTAGGTATGGGTTGAGATATAACGGGTTCGGCTTGTTTATATTGACTGTCACCTATTGTGGTAAGAAGACCTGTTGGTAAATCCCCTTGGCTGATCTCAATATATGCGTCAGGTACCAGCCCTGGGTTAATCAGTTGAATATCCGTTGGTTTCAAAGCAATCGCAACAGCTGCATATTGCTGCTTATCATCAAGAGGTACTCTCGCCGCCAGCAAAATATGATCGGCTTTTCCATCTTGCATAATCATCGCAACATCAGCTTGCGTCTGCGTAGTTATTTGTCTCAAACTTTTCAGTGATACGTAAGAAATGGGCAAACACCCTTCATTTGTTGGCGCATCATATTCTCTGGTGATTAAACAAATGGCCTTAGCTGAAGGAAAAAAACGGTTGGCCAGATTTTTCCAATCATCAACATCGTAAATATTCTTGGTGTTAGCGAGCTGCTTTGTTTCGGTTAACTCGGCAAGGCTAAGTGCTGTTTGCTGCCATTCTTTAATTTGTTGCTGATAACTCGCTATGACAGCATTAACAATTTGTTGACTCTTCTCACGCTGAGTATTTTGCTGAGTGGTATTGGCTTGCGTATTGATGAAAACAACTGCAGCACTGACACCTAAAAGCATAACCAGTAGCAAAAGAACACTAACAAACTTGCTTCCCAGCTTTTCCATCATGGCCATGCCAATCCCCTTTGACTACTACTGACGTCCAGTATGTCCAAACCCACCTGCGCCACGCTCCGACGAGGTGAACTCATCGACCTTCTCAAACCCTACCTGTACAACGGGAACAAAAACCATTTGCGCAATACGTTCTCCCACACTGATTTCAAATTTATCTGTGCCACGGTTCCAGCATGAAACAAACACCTGGCCTTGGTAGTCGCTGTCTATTAATCCAACCAGGTTTCCTAACACAATCCCATGCTTATGGCCTAAGCCTGATCGTGGCAGCAGCACAGCAGCCAGCGTGGCATCATCAATATGAATAGCAAGGCCAGTAGGTATTAAAACGGTTTCACCAGGCGCCAGTGTGACGGGCTCATCAAGGCAGGCTCGCAAATCTAACCCTGCAGAACCTGACGTTGCGTAATCAGGAAGAGCAATGCTGTCGCCCAGTCTTGGATCAAGAATTTTTAATTGAATTTTTTGCATAGAATCTTTTTATTATTAATGTCATTAGTTCTCTTGCCAGCTGCGTTTTAGGCATCAGTGGCAATGTTTGCTCGCCGTCGGTCCAGATAATATGCAACGCATTATCATCCACAGCAAACCCCTGATTTTCTCCAACCAAATTAGCCGCAATCATATCGAGTTTTTTTCGTGCTAACTTGGATTTTGCATATTCCGTTAAATTCTGTGTTTCAGCTGCAAATCCTACGACAAATGATGGCTTATTGTGTCGATTTGTCACAGTAGACACAATGTCTATCGTCGGTTCAAGTTCTATTTGTATCGACTGCTCTGAGTTTTTTTTAATTTTTTCTTGCTGAACCTGAATGGGACGATAATCAGAAACAGCCGCACAACTGATAAAAATATCACACGCATCGAGACTATCCTCAACAGCTAAGGCCATTTCTTCTGTCGTTTCAACATTGATACGTCTTACCGCTGTAGGTGTGGCTAATTGAACCGGCCCGGCGATAATAGTCACCTTCGCCCCGGCTTCTTTAGCAGCCTGCGCGATAGCAAAGCCCATTTTTCCAGAGCTACGGTTACCAATAAATCTCACAGGATCAATCGGCTCATAGGTTGGGCCGGCAGTAATTACCACCTGTTTCCCAGCCAACAGTCCCGGTACCATTAAACGGTCTAATTCATAGATAATATCTAATGGTTCCAGCAGCCGACCTTCGCCTTGTTCGCCGCAAGCTTGATTACCGCTGGCTGGACCAATCACACTGACGCCACGTTGTTTTAATAATGCTAAATTGCTCTGCGTTGCTGCGTTTGACCACATTTTGTTATTCATTGCCGGTGCGACGGCAATCGGCGCTTCTGTTGCCAGACAAACGGCTGCAAGAATATCATCAGCACGACCAGAAACCAGTCTGGAAAGACAGTCCGCCGTGGCAGGGGCAATCAGAATCCAATCAGCCCAGCGTGCTAATGCAATATGTCCCATTGCTGACTCTTCGTCGGCGTCTAACAAGGTCATCGCCACAGGGTGACCACTTAAGGTCTGCAATGTCAGCGGTGTAATAAATTCAGCCGCGCCCGTTGTCATCATGACACGCACCTCGGTGCCAAAATCTTTCAGGCGTCGAATTAAATCTGCTGCTTTGTAAGCGGCAATGCTACCGGTGACACCAATAACAATCTTCTTACCATTTAATGATGAGACGTCGCTCATTCTCCCTCTTTCCTCATAGCAAGCTCACGTAACGTTAGATCACCTAATACCTCAGCCTGAGCATCACCAATGTCTTTCAGTAACTTGTTCACGTCTTTATCCAGAACACCTTTAACGTGATAGGCACTATTCTCTTCCGCCGTACGTAAACAATTTAATAAAGCGGCCACTTTAATGGTGGCGATATCAGATGAAGGTACATATCGAGTTTCATCACCAGCGACTTCAACAAGAAACCCACCTTTCTCAAGACTACTGAGTAAGTCCTGTAAGGCATTATTGGTCAGTCCCGTTTGCTCTTCCAGATGCTGTATGGTGAGCGGCGGCAAATTTTGGCAAAATCGTCTTGCAATCACCGTCATCAACCACAAACCTTCACGCTCACGTAAACGTGGACTTAAGGTTAATGGTTTCCCCGCCAATCTCACCAACTTAGGATGCTGCAGATAAAACGCAACCTGAGAACCTGTCAACAAAATAAACCAAGCCAGATACAGCCAAATCATAAAGAAAAACAAAATCGCAAAGCTCGAATAGATCGCCGTGTAGTTGGACGAGGAAGCCACAAATTTTGCAAACACCGTACCCACGCCAATCCACAAGGCACCGGCAACTGATGCTCCGATCAATGCCGGGCTGAATTTTACCTTGGTATTTGGGATAAATTTATATAAAAACGTAAATGCCGTAATAATCATTAAATAAGGTAATAACTTAGTACCGATGACCAGCAAGGTCCCAAATGGCTCGATACTACTCAACTGCTTGACGAATTCATGATTAACAACGGTTGCCACGAGTCCAAGTGCAGAAAAAATCAACACTGGTCCAATCATCACAACACTAAGATAGTCAGTAAAACGTCGAGCTAATGAGCGTGAACGCTTTACGCGCCAAACAAAATTAAACGCATTCTCAATTTTCTGAACCAGTGCGATGATGGTGTAGAACAACATAGCCACACCAATAGATCCCAAAACACCGACCTTCACATTCTGGACAAAACGAATAATATTTTCGGTAATTTCCGGGCCGCGATCGCCCAATGGTTCCAGCAGGCTCAACAGCATAGGTTCCATTTGATTATGGACACCAAAGGCTTTTAAAACCGAAAACGCAACGGCAATGAGTGGCACCAAAGAAAGAATGGTTGTAAACACCAAGCTCATAGCGCGCAAATTCAGCTCACCCGTCGCCAACTCCCGAACCATAATATAAGTCACGCGAATCGCATTAACCCAAAACCGCCATAAGGGTGAAGCATCCTCGGGCAGGTCTTCCCACAATGTGCTGTCAAAAAAACGTTGAACACGATGACGCTGTTGCTGATAAGTATTTAAGACGGAATTCAACATGAGTACCTAAACCGGATTATCTATATCAATAAAATGATGAACGATATCAAACTGTTCTGCCAGCATTTCTCCCATGGCTTTCACCCCATATCGCTCTGTCGCGTGATGGCCGGCAGCCATGTAGTTAATGCCTAATTCACGTGCCATATGTACAGTTGGTTCAGAAATCTCACCGCTAATGTACAAATCCAGCCCAAGCTCAGCAGCATACTGTAGATACCCCTGAGCGGCGCCCGTGCACCAACCAACCGTGGTAATCGGTCGGTCATGCCCTTGTATCACTAAAGGATCGCGTTTTAATTTTTGCCGAACATGACTGCTGAATGCAGATAACGATAAGGGCTCCGGCAAACTACCACATAAGCCAATTGCCGGCTCTCCCATGCCAGAAATACGTCCATCGACTTCGATGCCTAACAACTCAGCCAATTGTGCATTATTGCCCAGCGTCGGATGCGCATCCAATGGCAGGTGATAGGCAATTAAATTAATATCATTCTCAAGCAACAGTCTTAATCTGCGCTGTTTCATGCCGATTATACGGGCATCCTCTCCCCGCCAGAAATAACCATGATGAACCAATATCGCATCGGCATTTAACTCAATCGCTTCTTCAAGCAAGGCTTCTGATGCTGTCACGCCAGTAACCAGCGTCGTAATCTCTTCCCGACCTTCAACCTGAAGACCATTGGGACAGTAATCATTAAAACGCTCAGGTTCCAAAACATGATTGATATAGGCGAGAAATTCAGTTCGGGTTATCATCAACTCAAATCCCTATGGCTTAAGTAAGTCATCACTATAACAAAATGGAGAGCAATCAATGGAAGCAGTCAATATTATTGCACTCAGTATGGGAGCAGCATGGGCTAGCGGGATCAATCTCTACGCGACCATATTTATGCTCGGCTATATGGGCACGACCGGCAATATTGTATTGCCTGATGAACTCCAGCTGCTCACCGATCCCATGGTGATGGCGGCAGCAGGCTTTATGTACTGTGTTGAATTTTTTGCTGATAAGATTCCAGGCGTCGATTCCGGCTGGGATACCATGCATACCTTCATCAGAATTCCAGCAGGGGCGATGTTAGCTGCAGGCGCGGTTGGCGATGTCAGCCCGGCAGTGGAACTAACCGCAGCGTTGTTAGGAGGTACACTGGCCGCTGGCAGCCATGCAACTAAGGCAGGCAGTCGCTTATTGATTAATACCTCTCCTGAGCCTGTTACAAACTGGGCAGCATCCATCAGCGAAGACTTATTAGTTATTGCTGGATTATGGACGGCGCTTCACCATCCGGTATTATTTTTGATTGCACTGGTGGTGTTTGTTGTTTTGATGATTTGGCTTTTACCAAGATTGTGGCGCTTACTAAAAGCGATTTTTCAGAAAGTTGGCGCATGGCTGGGACTAACAAAACCGACTGAGAGCAATCCTGTTGAGCCAATTCCAACTGAGACGACCCCACCGGTCAAGAAAATTGAACACGATCCGCACTAATCTTTTTTGCGATAAACCGTACTATGTGGTGTGCGAACAAGATCAAAGGCATCGGTATAACCACTGATCGTTTCTGATGCTCCCAGGAATAAATAGCCACCTTTATTTAACGATTGTGCCATCCGTTGCAGAATGTCTTTTTTTCGATCAGCAGAAAAATAAATCAGTACATTTCGGCAAAAAATAATATCGAATTTGCCTAATGTACCAAAGCTTTGCAGCAGGTTCTGAGGTCTGAAACTAACCCGTTGTTTAACCTCATCTATTACACGCCAACGATCACCCTGTTTAGTGAAAAATTGCTGACGACGCTGATCGGATAAGCCCCGGCCAACCGCCACATCTTCATATTCAGCTTTTTTAGCCTGCACCAGCATTGAGCTTGAAATATCTGTTGCGATAATCTGACTGGAAGCGATTCTGTTAGATGGGAATTTACGACAGTACTCACTTAACATCATGCTGATAGTGTATGGTTCCTGACCGGATGAACATGCCGCTGACCAGATTCTGAGTGAGCTACTACGCAGTTTGTCTAATTCTGGAAAAATGACCTGACCTAATGTTTCAAATGGCTGAACATCACGAAACCACGAGGTTTCGTTAGTAGTCATCGCATCAATAACGGCATCACGCAGATGATGAGGCTGTCCTCGCTCAACAGCCGAAATTAAATTCGACAGACTAGCGATATTTTCATCACGGAGCAGTCGTGTCAGCCTGCTAACAATGAGATATTGCTTGCCATCCCCGAGAAGAATGCCGCAGGCATCTTCCAAGAAACGCTTAAAGCGTTGGTAATCAATATCCGTTATTTCTTGCGTCTGCATAGTGTCCCAGGGTTAAGTATCAAAGGAATATATAGCATATCGGACAATATACTTAAACATTTACCCCTACATCCGATAAAGTGACAAATAGTTTAGGAAAGATAAATTAATCAAATGAAAACATGTCTTATCACAGGTTGCTCAAGTGGCATTGGTTTATGTGCTGCAATCACATTACATCAGCGTGGTTATAAAGTCGTCGCCACCGTCCGTAATGACAGCGATAAAACATCACTTGAGCAACATGGTATTTACACCATCATCATGGATTTGGCGAATGAAAACAGCGTTAGCACAGGTTTTCAGCAAGCATTAATCTATCTCAATAATCAATTAGACGGACTGTTTAATAATGCCGCTTTTGGACAGCCTGGTGCTGTTGAAGACTTATCGCGAACGGCCTTAAAAGAACAGTTTGAAACGAATGTATTTGGTACACAACAGCTTACTAACCTCGCTATCACACATATGCGGCGACAAGGTTATGGACGCATTATTTATAACAGCTCGGTATTGGGACTAGTTGCTTTGGCTTACCGTGGTGCATACAACGCCAGTAAATTCGCTATAGAAGGCTTGGCCGATACGCTAAGGATAGAGCTTCATGGCACGAATATCGATGTCAGTTTGATTGAACCTGGCCCGATAACCAGCCGGTTTCGTGATAACGCCTATGCGAAGTATCTTCAGCATATTGATAAAACAAACAGTGCCCATCAGGAAACCTATCAAGCGATGGAAGCGAGGCTCAAGAAAAAAGGCCCAGCAGCGCCTTTTACTCTACCTGCAGATGCCGTTGTTAAAAAATGTATCCATGCGCTAGAGGCAAAAAAACCCAAAAGGCGTTACTACGTCACTTTTCCTACTTATCTTTTTGCATATAGTAAGAGACTGCTACCGGCTGCTGTATTAGACTGGTTGTGCCGAAAGGTTTCAGATAGCTAGCCTGAAAGGATGCGCATGATGAATAAGCTGTCACTATGAGAGATACCACACATTCAAACACGGTTATCATCACCAGAAACCGCATTCTGGCAGGCAGTGTTTTATCCGCTGTTATCACTGTTAGCGCATTCTTTTTGATACCTTATCTTTTCCCGACTGTCTCACATATCAAATGGATTGCAGCGACAATAAGCTCTGTTTGTTATTTATTCCTTATCCTATTTCTATCACGTCACCTCACTCGTTCTATTCAATCGAGCTTCGATGACATAGGTCAACTCACCCTCTCCGTTCCTTTGGTTGCCAGTAAAAAATTTATTGAGGCCCGCGAACAATGCGAGTCTGTTAATGAAAACAATTCAGACCATGCCATTGTCAATCTGAAACAAGAGCTATGTAATCTGGCAACGATACTCGAGGCTCTGGAAGACAAAGTTTCTCAGCGCAATAAAGCTGTTTTTAGAGCACATCAAGCACTAAAGAACGAACGCGACTTCATCACTCAACTTGTTGATACGGCACAGATGATCGTAATGACATCCGATGATAAACAGGTGATTCACTTGTTCAACCATTATGGAGAGCAGTTAACGGGATTTAGTCGTGAAGAAGTGGAAGGATCGGATGTGGCTCGCTTCTTCCCTCCTGGTCACTGGTCTGAAACCAATAATATTTTGAAAGAACTATTAATTGGTAATATTCAGATCGCCCAGCAAGAAGCCGAACTTGTTGATAAAGCAGGTAGCTTAAAACAAATTTCCTGGTTTCATTCGCGCGTAGAAAGGAATAACGAAGAAACCATGATCCTCTCAGTAGGACTGGATAACACTCAAACTCGAGCAGCAGAAAAACGTATCGTATGGATGGCTGAACATGATCCTCTAACCGATTTATGTAATAGAAGAAAATTTACTGAAGAGTTTGAAAAATCATTGCAAACGGCGATTCGCTATCAGCACAACAGCACACTTTTGTTATTGGATCTCGACCGCTTTAAGGATATTAATGATACCAGCGGTCACCGAGCTGGTGATGAAGCGCTCAAGCTAGTTGCAAAAGCACTCAATAGAATCACCCGTTTTACTGACTTTGTTGCACGTTTAAGTGGTGATGAGTTCGCCGTCATCATGCCAGAAAGTGACGAGGCCGGTGCGATTACACTCTCGGAAAAGATACTGGCTGAGCTTTCAACCATTCATCTGAACTATGCATCTGTGCGTCATACAATCTCCGCCAGCATCGGTATCGTCAATTATCCTCTACAAGATGCCACAACCAACGAGCTGATGGGCTTTGCGGATTTAGCCATGTATCGGGCTAAAGCTAACGGCAAAGGTCGTTATCATATTTTTTCGCTCGATGATCAAAGCCGTGAACAGCTACAAAAAAGGGTTTACTGGAAACAGAAAATCGAAGAAGCCTTGGAGAATCATCTATTTGTTTTATATTTCCAACCCATTCTTAACCTGAGTAATAATGAAATCCAGCATTATGAAGTGTTGGTCAGAATGCGAAACCCTGAAACCCAGGAAATCACCTTACCAGGTAAGTTTATCGAGATTGCTGAAGAAGTTGGACTGATACAAAGTATCGATCATTACGTACTGCACCACAGCATAAAAAAATTAGGTGAATTGCAGAAACAAGGCTCAAAAGTGGAGTTTGCTATCAACCTGTCCGGCGCGGTTGTTGATACACCCGTTTTATTGCCATACCTTAAAAAATTAATTAAGCGCTTTGATGTCGATCCTAGTGCCTTGATTTTCGAGGTTACTGAAACTGTTGCGGTTGCCAATCTGTATCAGGCAAAACTGATGATGACAGCAATAAAAGCGCTGGGCTGTCGTTTTTCATTGGATGATTTTGGTGTTGGTTTTGCTTCATTCAACTATATGCGTGAATTACCCATCGACATTATCAAGATTGATGGTATTTTCATCAAAAATCTGGATATCAATGCGGATGATCAGCTGTTTGTTAAGGCACTGATAGATGTCGCCAAAGGCTTAGGACGTAAGACCATTGCTGAATTTGTCGAAAACGAAGCCATTCTTACTATCCTGCAGAACTACGGCGTCGACTTTGCACAAGGTTTTTATATCGGCAAACCTCAACAAGACTTGTTATCCGGAACACATTAAACGGCATCACGACTGGATGTCTTCCTGCACCATGCAGGATCAAAACATTCAATATGGTGCAAAAACGTATCACCCTCTCTCCAAAAAAAACCAATAACCCATTGATAAATAATTAATTTTAAAATTGGCATAATAAATGCCAATTTAGTCTTATCTTTTTATCATCGTGATTGTGTGGAGAAATAGCGGTTATGTCTTATATAAGCCCAGGTGAGTTTGTAAAAACAATGGTAGATGCGGGTGAGTCAAAATTATTTATGGCCACCCGTGACGTATTAATACGTTCATTTATGGCTGGCGCCATTTTAGCTATTGCTGTGGCTCTTGCGGTTACGGCTGCCGTCCAAACCGGTATTCCCATTGTCGGCGCCTTAATCTTTCCCGTCGGGTTTTGTATTCTCAATTTATTGGGCTTTGATTTATTAACCGGTGTATTTGCTCTGGTGCCTCTGGCCTTATTTGATAAACGGCCAGGGGCAACATTCAATGGCTTACTAAAAAACTGGGGACTGGTTGCTTTGGGTAATTTACTAGGCGCTTTAACAACAGCAGTGTTGATCGGCATTGCCTGGACTTTTGCATTTACCACGGAGCCCGGTGCGGCTGGACAAGCCATTGCCAAAGCAGCTGAAGCCAGAACC
Organism: Methylophaga sp. F-2; assembly: GCF_056859315.1. Lineage (NCBI taxonomy): Bacteria > Pseudomonadati > Pseudomonadota > Gammaproteobacteria > Thiotrichales > Piscirickettsiaceae > Methylophaga > Methylophaga sp. F-2. Next base: position 71,268 of record NZ_JBSXOF010000020.1, on the reverse strand, counting down.
CTCGGCTTTGCTGAACATGGAGCCGCAGGTTGGTTAACGGTATTTGTTAAAGGGATTTTATGTAACTGGATGGTATCTGTCGGTGTGGTCGGTGCCATGCTGTCAAAAGATGTGATCGGTAAAGTTATCGCGATGTGGATGCCCATTCTTATCTTCTTTGGTCTGGTGTTTGAGCATGCTGTCGTGAATATGTATTTATTCCCACTTGGCATGATGATGGGCGCTCCTATCACCATTGCTGACTGGTTAATCTGGAATGAAATCCCCGTTATTTTAGGCAATTTAGTTGGCGGTCTGCTGTTAACGGGCATGGTGCTCTATGCCACCCATCTAAAACCAGGCCCAACCCGTAGCCGTGTGATTAAGCCCGATAACAAAGTGACGGCAAATTAACCTTCATCTACTGAAAATGAATTAATTCCAAAAACGCGAGGAACATAATGAATAAGCTGGAAATGACACAAGCCATTATGGTGGCGAAAGAAAATAAGCAGTTACAGTGGGAAAAGATTGCCGAAGTCATCGGCATGTCTACAGTCTGGACCACCTCAGCTTGTCTGGGAATGAATAGCATGCCAGCAGAAAAAGCACGTGCTTTATGCGAACTTCTGGAGTTACCAGCAGAAGTCAAAACAGCTCTTGAGGCCTACCCAATCAAAAATTGGGATGAGAGTGTGCCTAAAGATCCGTTGATTTATCGTCTTTATGAAATTGTTGGGGTATATGGCCCCACCCTGAAAGAAGTCATTCAGGAAAAGTTTGGTGATGGCATTATGAGTGCCATTGATTTTAATATGTCCGTAGAACGAGAACACGACCCCAAAGGTGATCGTGTTGTCGTGACCATGAATGGTAAATTTTTACCCTATAAAGCCTGGTAGATTACCCCTTGGTGAAGGGAGATAAACTACGGTTTTCTCCCTTCTTTTTTTGCCCAGGTTTTAGTGAAGTTTGAGCTCTTTGAACACCAGCTTATCCGCTTCAACTTCAATGTTGACAGTATCACCAGCAGAAAACTTACCTGACAATAAATCCTGCGCCAGTGGATTTTCAATCTCATGCTGAATCACCCGTTTCAGCGGTCTTGCCCCATACACAGGGTCAAAGCCTTCCGAGGCAATCAAGTCCAATGCCTCATCGGATAACATCAGTTTCATATCTCGCTCTGCTAATCTTGCTCGCAGATGTGATAACTGAATCTCGGCAATCGCACGGATTTGTGCTTGTTGTAATGGGTGGAACACCACCACATCATCCACACGGTTAATAAACTCCGGACGAAAATGCTGTGACACAATCTCCATCACCGCGGCTTTCATCGCGTCATAATTTTCTTCACCCGCCATTTCCTGAATAACACTCGATCCCAAGTTCGAAGTCATCACAATTACCGTATTACGGAAATCCACAGTACGCCCTTGTCCATCCGTCAAACGGCCATCATCCAGTACCTGAAGCAGAATATTAAAGACATCCGGATGGGCTTTTTCCACTTCGTCTAACAAAATCACTGAATAAGGTTTGCGTCTGACGGCTTCTGTCAGATAACCACCTTCCTCATAACCCACATAGCCAGGCGGTGCACCAACCAGACGTGCAACCGAGTGTTTTTCCATAAACTCTGACATATCAATGCGAATCATCGCATCCTGTGTATCAAACAAGAAGTTAGCCAGAGATTTACACAACTCCGTTTTACCTACTCCGGTTGGCCCTAAAAATAAGAATGATCCGTTAGGACGATGGGGATCAGACAGACCTGCCCGACTACGACGAATCGCATTGGCCACTGAAGTGACCGCTTCATCCTGACCAATCACGGTTTCGTGTAAGGCGTCGTCCATTTTCAACAATTTGTCACGTTCGCCTTCCAGCATTTTTGATACAGGAATACCCGTCCATTTAGAGACGACTTCAGCAATTTCTTCTTCACCGACTTTATTACGCAGTAAAGTGAATTCCTGCATTTCGGCTTCTGTTGCCAGTTTCAACTGTTTTTCCAACTCTGGAATACGTCCATACTGTAGTTTGGCCATTTTTTCATAATCGGCACTACGATTGGCAGCATCCAATTCCAGTCGCGCTTTTTCCAGCTCTTCTTTCACGTGCTGACTGCCATGTAACGACGCTTTCTCAGACTTCCAGACCTCTTCCAGATCGGTATATTCTCTGGCCAGTTTTTTCATCTCAGTTTCGAGCGTTTCAAGCCGTTTTTTGGAAGCATCATCACTTTGTTTTTTCAGTGCCATGCGTTCAATTTTTAATTGAATCAAACGACGCTCAAGCCGATCCAGTACCTCTGGCTTGGAGTCAATTTCCATACGAATACGACTCGCTGCTTCATCGATAAGATCAATCGCTTTATCAGGCAGTTTTCTGTCTGTGATGTAACGGTTAGACAACGTCGCTGCGGCAACAATCGCCGGATCCGTAATATCCACCCCATGATGCACTTCATAACGCTCTGCCAGACCACGTAAGATCGCAATCGTCGATTCCACCGTAGGCTCGCCGACAATCACTTTTTGGAAACGACGTTCCAGCGCAGCATCTTTTTCTACATATTGGCGATACTCATTTAAGGTTGTGGCACCGATACAGTGAAGCTCACCACGTGCCAGCGCAGGTTTGAGCATATTTCCGGCATCCATTGCGCCTTCAGCCTTACCGGCCCCAACCATGGTATGAATTTCATCGATAAACAGAATGATCTGACCTTCTTGTTTCGATAGATCATTCAAAACCGCCTTCAAGCGTTCTTCAAACTCACCACGGAATTTGGCACCGGCAATCAACGAGCCCATGTCCAAAGCTAAAACCCGTTTGTTTTTCATACCATCCGGTACTTCGCCATTGACGATACGCTGTGCTAACCCTTCAACAATCGCGGTTTTACCCACCCCAGGTTCACCGATAAGGACAGGGTTATTTTTGGTACGACGCTGTAAGACCTGAATAGTGCGACGAATTTCATCATCACGACCAATCACCGGGTCTAATTTGCCCGCTTCAGCTCTTGCTGTTAGATCAATCGTGTATTTTTCCAGAGCTTGGCGTTGCTCTTCTGCGTTTAGATCGGTCACTCGCTCCCCTCCACGAATTTTATCAATAGCGGCATTAATCGCTGTTTTGTTACCGCCATGTTTGCGAAGTAATTCACCATGTTGGTTTTTATCTTCCGCCAGCGCCAATACAAACAGTTCACTGGAAATATATTGATCCTGACGTTGCTGTGCCAGCTTATCCGTTTGATTCAATAATCGGCTTAAATCTTGTGAAACATGGATATCACCATTACCACCTTCAACCTGAGCCAGTCGTGATAACTGCTGGTCTAAATCAGCTTGATAAGCCGCAACATTAACACCACTCTGAGCCAGAATAGGTTTCACACTGCCATTTTGTTGTTGCAGTAAAGCCAGCATTAAATGCACGGGTTCGATGAACTGATGATCTTGCCCTACAGCCATACTTTGGGCAGCCGCGAGCGCTTCCTGGAATTTACTGGTTAATTTATCTATTTGCATACGAGGTATTTCCCCTGAAAAAGTAAGTTAATACAGAAATGGGGGAAGCCTCGATAAAAATCAAGAGAGCTAATGCGGATGTTTTTGCAACGTTTCGATATAGCTTGTTAATTGAGCTTTAAGCTCATCGATTTCCTGCAAAGGTGATATAGGTTTGCCAACACGGATCTGAACATGGCTGGGAACAAAGGGCGCGAGTAACACCTGTCCTTGCGCTGTAATCCCATCCAATCGCACCGGATAAATTGGCGTTTTTGTCCATATTGCCAAGCGAATGACACCTGCTTTTATTGCTCTTGGTGGGTCGGTATCTAAATGAATTTTACCATGCGGAAATAAGGCGATGATTTCTCCCTGTTCCAAAGCCCGTCTCGCTGCACGAAGTGCTTGTTCAGCCCGGCCTTGACGATCAACAGGAATACAACCAGCGGCTTTGAAAATCCAGTGAAGTACAGGCCGATGATATTCTTCAGCCGCAATTAAAAACCGTAATGGTCGACGGCTAGCCGCAATTAATAATAGGGGATCGAGGCCAGAAACATGATTAGCAGCAACAATCGCAGGACCGTGTTCAGGCAAGGGTAAAACCAGACCGGGATGGCGATGTAACACTTTACAAAGAATACGGGTAAGACCATCCAGCCAATTCACATAAATACCACCCCAGTCAGCGCGTGACTTAGATAGACAGACAGCAAAAAAGACTAATAAGAGAATAAGCGTTACCCACATGTGCTTAGCTCTCGAATGGGGTTGTATCTCCCATACCATGTCGGGTGACTTCAGGTAAGTCATCGACAAATTCAACCACGGTGGTTGGCTCGGCACCGCAGGCACCGCCATCAATAATTAAATCCACCTGTTTACCAATGGCATCGACAATATCTTCGGCATCCGTCATGGGCATATCATCGCCTGGCAAAATCAGGGTTGAACTCATTAGGGGTTCATTCAGTTCTTCCAGCAGTGCCAACGCAATTGTGTGTTCCGGAATACGTAAACCAATGGTTTTACGTTTGGGGTGCTGTAACTTGCGAGGCACTTCTTTGGTCGCCGGTAAAACAAAGGTATATGGTCCTGGCGTATAGGCTTTTAATAAACGAAACACCGCATTATTGAATTTCGCATAGGTCGAGAGTTCTGATAAATCACGACACACCAACGTGAAGTTATGTTCGGCATCTAACTGACGGATTCGACGCAAACGTTCCATTGCATCGTTATCACCAATCTGACACCCCAATGCATAGCCTGAATCCGTTGGATACACAATCAGCCCACCACGACGAATGATTTCGCAAGCCTGTTTGATCAGTCTTACCTGAGGGTTGTCTGGATGTATTTGAAAAAACTGGCTCATATAAAAATCACACTTATAAAGATTAAGGGCTTAATTCACCCATGTAGACCAGATGGGTGTCACATTTGGCGGCAACACCGTCATTTTACCTAGTTCAGTATAACTATTATCTGGGCTGTGGAAGTCTGAACCTGCTGAAGCTAACAAATCAAATTCGGTTGCTAACCTTGCCATTGTTCTGACTTCCTCTGGATGCTGCGCACCAGAGGCAACCTCGATTCCGGAACCACCCAATGCTTTGAATTCTGCCACGAGTTTCCGGCGTTTTGTTGCGGTCATTTTGTAACGTGCAGGATGAGCAATAACGGCCTGCCCGCCTGCGCCGGTAATCCAGTTGACGGTATCTTCAAGACTGGCCCAATGCCCCGTGACATAACCCGGTTTATTACGAACCAGAAAACGCTTAAAGACATCTTTCATATCTTTTGCGTAGCCTTTTTCGACTAAAAAGCGGGCAAAATGCACCCGACCAAGCATCGTTTCAGAGGCATACTGGCTGGCGCCTTCATAAGCACCATGAATGCCGGCTTTATCTAATCGAGTCGCAATATCTATCGCACGCTGACGGCGATAATCTCGCAATGCTGATAAACCTTGTTGTAAAACTTCATTATCGATATCTATCTGCAGTCCCACGATATGCACTGTGGCACCATTCCAGCTGACGGAAATTTCCACCCCTGGAATCAAAACCACATCCTGCAGCTGAGCCTCTGCCATAGCCAGCCTGATACCTTCTGTTCCATCATGGTCGGTCAACGCAAGGTGCGTGACACCTTGTTGTTTAGCGCGAGCCACTAGGGCTTCAGGCGACAGTGAGCCATCAGAGGCTGTGGAATGGGTATGTAAGTCAAACTGAGTCATAAGTACTATTTTACGATAGAATGCAGTCATCCTGCTTGATGTGAAAAAATGAAATGAAATTATTCTTTGATTTCCTGCCTATTGTGTTGTTTTTTGTTGCTTATAAGTTTGGCGGCGGAGACTACACATTTAATGGTGTTACCTACCAATTAGAAGGCATTTATGTCGCCACAGCGGTCATGATTGTGGTCAGCTTATTACAGGTGTGTATTACCTGGTTGCTGTTCAGAAAAGTGGAACGTGCGCATTTAATTACCCTGGCCTTAGTTTTGGTATTGGGCGGGCTGACATTGTGGTTACACAATCCAGATTTTATTAAGTGGAAACCGACAGCGGTCAACTGGTTATTCGCATTAGTCTTTATTGGGGCTTATCTGTTCACGGATAAATCGCTCTTAGAACGAATGATGGCGGATCATATTCAACTGCCGGCAAAAATATGGACCCGTTTGAATCTGGCCTGGGTCGCTTTTTTCGTTTTATCCGGTTTGGTCAACCTTTACGTCGCTTTCAACTTTGATGAAGCGACCTGGGTCAACTTCAAATTATTTGGCATGCTGGGTCTTACCATTGTGTTTGTTGTTGCTCAATCCATCTATCTGGCAAAACACGCTGTAGAAGTGAAAAAATAGGGACTAACAATCATGTTATACGCCATTATTAGTGAAGATTACCCTCACAGTCTTGCCAAGCGTCTTACTGCAAGACCCGCTCATTTAGAACGTCTTCAGGCATTACAGGATCAGGGGCGTTTAGTTCTGGCAGGTCCTCATCCTGCCGTTGACAGTGAAGCGCCTGGCGATGCTGGCTTTAGCGGCAGTCTGGTCGTGGCTGAGTTTGATAGTCTGGAACAAGCACAAACCTGGGCAGCGGATGATCCGTATATTGATGCCGAGGTCTACGCTAAAGTCACCGTAAAACCCTTTAAAAAAGTCTTACCATGAGTACCATTGACGAAATCAAAACAGCACTGCAAACACTCGCCCCTGAAGTCATTGAAATTGAGGATGACAGTGATAAACATGCTGGTCATGCCGGTAATACAGGTGGTGGTCACTATAACCTGCTGGTTGTCAGCGACGCCTTTACAGGCTTGTCCCTTATCAAACGTCATCGTCTCGTTTTTGAGCAGGTCGAAGCGCTGATGAAATCGAAAATTCATGCCTTAAGCATTCAGGCAAAAACGCCTGCCGAATATCAGTCTCAATAATACCGACATGGCAGAACACGCTGATCTTAAGCAAAAAAACCAAGCCTTTTTGCAGGGATTAGAGAAACAGCGTCTGAATAAAGACTGTCTGCGAATTATTGATTTAAGAGGTAAAGTCAGCGGTGAGTGTCAGGCCTACGAGTTTGGTGGTCGTCGCCACTATCTTGATGACAGAGCTTATCTGCTGGTTAAACAACTGATGAATCGTACTCAGGGGCGCTATACAGTAGCTGTCTACGAAGCTGTATTGAAGACCATCAAACAACTAGAGCAAACAAATACACTCGAAGAATCAGTAGAAAAGAATAAACCAACCATTCAACGTCTGATATTGGATGAAAATTTCTCCCGCACAGAACAACGACTCAACTTCAGTACGCCGGTCAAACTTCGTATCGCCGATGTTTTATACAGCGGCCACACCGTCAATATCTCCTTAACGGCGATACGGGTCACGTTAAAACGCAGTTACACATTGCACAAGGGTGACTCAGTCAGTGTTGAGTTCAGTGAACTATCAGAAAAACACCGACTGTCATTCCTCTCTGCTCAGCGCTACATCATATTAAAGCTGGAGCACGATGAAGCCTATTCAACACTGATCCTGACCCAGGAAAATACCGACACTGAATTTACTCAGTGGATGTCTGGGTTCATTGAGCAGCAAGCCAAGCAACGGCATATTGATACCGAGTATGAGGTACTCAATTTACAGAAAGCCTTTTATCGGCGCCTTTGGGTCAATCACCTTGCGTACCCGGTATTATGGCAAGTACAACATGCTGACTACCCAGATTATCAGGCTATTTTTTGCGGTGTAGAAGCAGAATGGCAGACACAACAATGGCAAACCAGCCTGAGCACGCTGATTGAAAGTCTGCCGGCACCCGATCAAAAACAACAAGAAAAACTACTGATTTTGATGGATAAAAAACAGGTATGTTTCTCGCCATTAAAATCAGAAAAGCAAGTCATTGCGTTACTCCACAATGCCGCAATCAATCATCAACAGCTGTTTCTGATGCTCAGAAGTCCGATCCAGATTGACGAAATCTTGTCTACGACCTCAATAAGTGCTTTAAAAGAAGAGATGCCAGGCTATGCTCAACAGTTAGCCAATAATCTGAATCGCCCACAATACGCCATTCATTTGATTGATTTACAACAATCACTTACACCGTATATTGCTGATGCCCAAAAAGGAATCGTGGCTCAACCCGAATGCTATGACATTCCTATATGGGAATTAAATGACTTACCGACACCTTATGCGTTGAGTCATATCATTAAACGTCAAGTTCAGCGCTATCAAATTCGCACCCCAGTTGCCATTCATATCAATGAACAACAATGGGAAACCACCAGCATTGATGTTTCAAGTCATGGTTTATCTGTCACATTGCCACTCAGTATTGAGGTAAGTCTGGATAAAGTGGTTTATGTGGACTTTCCTCGTTGGCAAAGCCAGACTAAAAAAGTCAGTTTGCAACGCATCCCGTATCAACTTAAGAATAAGAAACGTTGGAAAAATCGTTATCAACTCGGCTTTGAACGTATTCAGGAACACTGCTCCTCGAGTCAGGACCAGTTTTTTAACCACGTTATTGCCAGCAACCAGCAACAATTGAAGCAAAATCAGGATGATCTCCTTCAAGGCCATGAAAGTCGCTTGTTCATACCTTCCCTTCTCGACACAGCAGAATCGATTCCTTTATTTTTAGGTGCTGATGAATCAGGCCAAAGACGCATCTATATCGTTGGCTGCACTGAACTCAACAATGCGCATCAGCAATCAGATAACTTTTGGTTATCGATGGAAGTTCACCTGGCAGAACTTCATGAGCAAGTTAAAAACTTTCAAGCAAAAGAGGGGGAGTCGCTCAATACAGCGCTATATGGATTCGGAAATAGCCAGGATCAATGGCAATGGATGTTTGATCACCAATTTATTGCACAACACGATAAAGATCGATTTCTACAGCGGGCACTGACCGCTAAGCAATTTTATGCCTTTCAATGTTATATCAGCCCAATCAGTCGTCGGGAAGCTGATAAACAAACTGATCTGTTACCACAACTGAATCAGCAGCGTAGTAAACAAGCCCATCGTATAAAACGCATTCGCCAGCAGCTCAGTGAATTATTCGCTATCGCTGAACTGACTGACATTACACCGTTAATTCAGCTAGTGTATGCAAACTCATCTGCTTCGGAGCACATCCCATAAATAATCAGGGCTAAGCGCAGCAACAGAATCACAGCCCAGTTGTGCCATAGTCATTTCTAACTCGGCACGATACAAATGTATCAGATGAGCCACACCCAGGCTGCCTGCAACCGCAAGCGCATATAATTGCGGGCGTCCCAATAATACGGCATCAGCGCCTAATGCCAGTGCTTTAGCAATATCATTACCAGAGCGAATACCACTGTCGACAATCAGTGGCATTGCATCGTTACCTAATGCCTTTTTAATGTCTGGCAAAACACTTAGGGGGGAGACCGCATCCACCAATACCCGACTGCCATGATTTGAGATCACCACCGCATCAGCGCCTTTTTGTTGAGCCGTTAAAACATCAATCGGGGCTAAAAGTCCCTTAACGATCACAGGCAGTGAGGTCTGTTGTTTTATCCAATCCAGTGTTGCCCAATCGGTTTCTTGTTGGGCCAGGCTGGATTGAAACACAATGTGTTTATCCAGCACATGACTGGTGTATTTTTCCTGAGAATCTGACACTAAATTAACAGCAGTCACGCCCTCAGGTAATTGAAATTCTGAACGCTTGTATTGGGCATCCACGGTCCAGACGATAGCTTGATAGCCCGCCTTAACGGCGCGTTCAATCAGTTGTTTGTTTTGCTCAATATCCGCTTGCCAATACAGTTGAAACCATAACGGGGCAGCTTCAATCTGCATTTCTGCTGCAGTGGCATAAAACGTCTCCGCAATATCTTCCAATCGTCTGCTGGCTAAAGAGCTGACTACCAAGCCTGTTTGTAATGCTGCTGCAGCTTGCGCCATCGCCAACTCGCCCTGCGGATGCACTAAACCATGATAAGCAATAGGTGCAAGCAACATCGGGTAGGCATGTAACTGACCTAATAAATGACTTTCAGCACTGCCCTGATGAATAGGCTGTAAACGACGAGGCAACCATTGCCAGCGTTCAAATGCCTGGCGGTTTATTTGGTCCTGACCGGGTTTATCTGCGCCATCCTGAATATAAGCCCAAATATCATCGGCAATAAAGTCTTTTGCCAGGATTTCATAATCAACCGCACGTCTGATACTGGCCGGAATAGCCGATAACGCAGCTTGCAGAATATGCTTGGTTTCCTCAGCCATAGGGGATTGTTCCATTCAACTTTATGTCTGTGACCAGTGACGTAACAGATTGTGATAAAGATGGGTTAACGAGGCGATCGACTCACTTTCAGGATGATCCATGATCAAAGTCTGGATGCTTTGATCAAGCTCGTACAACATCTGTCTCTGTTCACTGCTTGCCACCAAACTTTGCGACCAGAAAAAAGCGGCCAGGCGGATGCCTTCGGTGACAGGTTCAACCCGGTGCAAACTATTTGCCGGATAAACAATAGCATCCCCTGCTGCGAGCTTAACGCGTTCCTCACCATAGCTATGCTGAATAACCAGCTCACCGCCTTCATATTGCTCAGGCTCACTGAAGAAGACTGTGGTAGACACATCACTGCGTAATTTAATACTTGAATTAGGCAGTGTTAATAAAGCGTTATCAACATGATTGCCATAGGCGCCGCCGCTTTCGTACCGATTAAACAAGGGCGGTAATACTTTCGCTGGTAAGACGGCAGACATAAACTGAGGATGAGCCCCCAAGCGGTCAAGAATCAGATCGCCAATCTGCTGAGCAACCTGACTGTCTCGACTTAACTGCAAATTAGTTTTCACATTGATGGCGACATGCCCCGCCGTCTGCCGCCCATCATTCCATGCCTCTTGCATCAGCGCCTGCCGACATTTTTCAGCTTCCTCTGAACTCAACAGACCTTTAATAGGAATAAGCATAATAAGTGACACCCTTATAGCAAAAAAGCTTTGCCATCATGATGATGGCAAAGCTATAGAGAGTATAACTAAATGTGGCGTTTAGAAATCGAGTTTCAAGGTAGCCACCGCAGAACGACCCGCTGCGATCGTTGCATAATGTGTCGTATAAGAAGAGGAGTAATACTCTTTATCAAGCAGGTTATACACATTTAATTGTGCTTCCAGCTTTTCACTGATGGCATAGTTCACCATGCCATCAAAACGTGTGTACCCCGGCACAGCTCTGGTAATCAGCGCATCACCATTAAAGGTGTAGCCACCGACCATTTCACTTTGCGTAATCATGCCAATGCCAGACGTCAGCTTAGGCGTGACTTCATAGCTCGTCCATAAAGTGAAGCTATGGCGCGGCGTATTAGGAAACGCTTTACCCGTTCCGGCGGCGGGCACACCGCCACTCAAACCCAGATCTTTTTGTTCACTATCCATATAGGTATAACCGGCAAACACATCCCATTTAGGTGTTAATTGCCCTGTCGCAGACAGCTCCAGACCATTGACCACTTTTTCTCCGCCCATTTCAGCCAGTGAAGCATCGTTTGGATCCTGAATTCGAACATTTGTTACTTCATTACGGAATACTGCAGCACCAAGCGATAAACGATCATCTGCAAAATTCCATTTGGTGCCTAATTCGTAAGCACGGGTCTTTTCTGGTTTGAGTTGATCCGCATTAGTAGGTGCACGTCGCCCGTTAGGGTCAATAGAACCTGCTTCACGACCTTGGCCGAGGAAAGAATTACCAGGGGTGCTTGATGTTGAGTAGTTAGCATAGATACTGCCGCTCTCTACTGGCTTGAAGACGATGCCTAATTGATAGTTCCATAAATTATCAATACGCGACACGGTAGCCGCTGAAGCCCCGGTATAAGTCGAGTCATAATGGTCAAAACGCACACCACCATTTAGCAACCACTGAGGAGATAATTCCATAGTATCAAACACATAGGCAGAGGCCGTTTTTGTTCTGTATTTAGCCGGCTCAGGCAAGGTATAGTCAAATAACCACGGATCATTCGGTGAAGGATTGCTTAGGCTTGTACACAGAAAAGCATCAATGGCATCTTGACCACAATTAACATAGGCGTTGTTAAAGGTAACGGCCGTACGTTTTACCTCAGATTTTTCATGAGATAACTCTATCCCTGTGGTGTAGCTATGTTGAATGAAACTGGTGTCAAATTTTCCGCTCAGCTCGGTCGCATTTTGTACGGTTTCTGTTTTACTAAAGTTAGCATTACCACGACGCCAGACTAAACCATCAGCCACATTGCCTTGACTGTCATCTGGCAGTGTCCAGAGGTAGTCTTGTTTGGACTTCGCAAAACGGAATGTATTCTTGATGGTGGTGTCAGAGTTTAAATCATGCTCCACAATACCGGTGAGCTGATCGGTGGTTTCGTCACGAAAGTCACGGTGCGTCATTCCATACCAATTGTTTCTGTCTCCGCCGGTGGTTGGATGCAGCGTCACAGATCCTGAAGTAGGTAAAGTAGCAGGCAAGTTATAAGGTACGCCGCCATCAGGAATGTCATTTGTTTCTAGGTGATACCAGGCCAGTGTCACTCGTGTCGGTGTGTCCAAACCCAGCGTCACAGAAGGTGCAATACCCCAGCGTTTATTCTCTGGTCCTTCTCTGCCAGGAATATCTTCTTTTAACCCCATCGCATTTAAACGAAACGCCACACCATTATCAAAAAACTGGTTCACATCAATAGTGCTGCGGAAATGGTTATCTGTGCCTAAACCAATTTCAGCATGCTTAAAGTTTTCGGCTTTTGGAAGCTTGGTCGCAATATTGATACTCCCACCAGCACCTGCACGGCCGTTGAATGCTGAATCAGCACCTTTTATCACTTCCACTTGTTCTACGTTAAACATTTCACGTGAACCAGCTGCAATGTCACGTAAACCGTCAACCGAAATACTATTCTGACTATCAATGCCACGAATAAAGGGTCTGTCACCTAAGGGATTACCACCCTCACCAGCGCCAAAAGTAATACCTGGCACAGTACGTAATGCCTCTTCAAGCGTAGTCACCCCTTTCTCACTAATAACGGCTTTTGGAATAACGTTGACCGTTTTTGGTGTATCCAACAGCGGGGCGGTGAATTTATTTGAGGATGAATATTCGGTATTAAACTGGTTCTCTTTCTCACCCACAACGCTAATACTATCCAGATCAATTTCGTTATCAGTAGCACTATTATCAGCCATAACAACCGGTGAGAGTGGGAGTGATAATAAAAAAGCGGTGATCGTAGGATGAACCGATTTATTTAATACAGGACGTCGTGAGGGGAATTTATTTTTCATATTGCTCGTATTTAGTAAAGATAAACCAAACGCGTTGTCACGCCAGAAGGAACGAAACTTTACCTTTAACTAAATCTAAATGCAACACATTCTCAATTAGATTTAAAATCTTTTCCTGTTATTAGCAAATAAAAGCAGCTCTTTTACGCTTGATGTTTATTGACACCAGTTAGCTTTAAGCTAGACAAGCACCCGTCGTTGTTTAACATTAGAACTACATATTAGCTGCGTTAAATTATCAGTGATACGGAATTGGGCCTTAATGTCTATTGAGAACCTGCAATTCCATTTAAGCCGCCGCTATCATCATTTTTTCGAGCAACACTGAACCACAACGGGTATTGCCTCGTATATCCACATCACTGCCTACGTCCACAATCCCCATAAACATGTCTTGCAAGTTACTGGCGATGGTAAATTCATCAACCGGATATTGGATTTGACCGTTCTCAACCCAAAACCCCGCTGCGCCTTGTGAATAGTCACCATTCACAATATTAACGCCCATGCCCATGGTTTCCGTGACGATAATGCCCTTATCCATCTGCTTTATCAGCGCCGCTAAATCAGCGTCAGTACTGCTATCAATGGTTAAATTATGCACACCACCCGCATTTCCGGTTGTTTGCATGCCTAAGCGTCGGGCAGCATAACTGTCGAGCACATAACCTTGCAGTACACCATCTAATATGATGTCACGGTTTTGTGTCGCCACGCCTTCACCATCAAAACTTGCACTGCCTAATGCTTTAAGAATATGCGGTTGCTCATGCACATGAATAAATTCAGGAAAAATTTGCTCGCCTTTTTTGTCCAACAAAAAAGAAGCTTTACGGTATAAAGCACCACCACGGATAGCAGAGATTAACTGGCCAAATAAAGAAGGGGCCATTTGCGCAGTAAAAATCACCGGATAACTTCCGGTTTTCACTTCACCGGCACCTAATCTTGATAACGTCCGTTCAGCGGCCTTTAAACCAATCGACTCGGCACTAGCCAGATCGTTAGCATCGCGTTTAATGTCATACCAATAATCACGCTGCATGCCTCGCTCATCTTGAGCAATCAGCGTCGCAGACAGACTATGACGACTGCTTTGTGTTGCTCCGATAAAACCATGACTGTTTGCATACACACGTTGTCCACTATGACTGGAGACAGTGGCGCCTTCTGAGTTTGAAATCCGACTATCGCGATCAAGACCGGCCTGTTCACACAATGTCGCTAAATCAATGGCTTTATCCACGTCAATTGCCCAGGGGTGATAAAGCGATAATTCCGGAAACGCTGTGGCCATTAAATTTGCATCGGCAAGCCCTGCCGCTTCATCTGCCTGAGTATGTTTAGCAATATTACAAGCCGCTTTGACTGCTTCAGCAATAGCGGCTTCACTTAAGTCAGATGTGCTGGATGAGGCTTTGCTGTGTCCGAAATACACCGTGATGCCCAAACCAGTATCGTTATTGTGCTCCAGCGTTTCGACTTCACGTTGGCGGACCGTGACCGATAGTCCTTCACTATGGCTGATGCCCACTTCAGCAGCACTGGCCCCCTGCTTTTTGGCTTCAGTTAATGCCATATCAGCGGCACGTTCTAATTCAACGGTGTTTGTCATTTGACTCATCTGTGTTCAAATCCTCGACTTATTTGTCTTTCTCAATGGTTTGAGATGCCTTATCGGCTTATGTTCTGTGGTGGCTATCGGAGCAAACCGGGCAGCTTGGATCTGGCCTGAGTTTTATTTCTCGCCAACTCATGGAAAGCCCATCCAGCAGTAATAAACGCCCCGTTAAAGGTGTCCCAATTTTTGCCAGTAGTTTTAATGTTTCCGCGGCCTGCGTTCCGCCAATCATCGCGAGCATGGGGGCAAACACACCACTCTCAGAGCAGGTTTCCTGTAATTCGCCTTTGTCTTCATATAAGCAGCGGTAGCATGGTGAATCAGCCTGTCGTGGATCATAGACTGTCACTTGTCCGTCAAAACGAATGGCCGCACCTGATACCAGGGGAATCTTATTTTCCCTGCTGACTTCATTTAAGAAAAAACGTGTCTCAAAATTATCGGTACAGTCTACGATCACATCGACATCTCTAGATGCCGCCAGCATAGCTGGTTTATCCAGACGTTTATCGATCATATCAATCCTGATATCAGGATTTAAGGCATGTAATTGTTCTGCCGCCGATTCAACTTTTTTTCGACCGATGTTTTGATGGGTATGAACAATCTGTCTTTGCAGATTAGCTAACTCAACCACATCATCATCAACTAAGGTTAAATGACCCACACCAGAGCCCGCTAAATACATCGAAACAGGCGCGCCTAGCCCACCTAAACCAATGATCATCACATGGCCGTCCAGCAGACGCTGCTGCCCTTCAATATCCATTTGCGACAATAAAATATGGCGACTGTAGCGTAATAATTGTTCGTCATTCATCAGTGATTAGACTCAATAGCGTAGTGCAGCATTATAACGTGAGTTGGCCCATCACGGCCCGGTCGTTTCCGCCAAAATCCTGGTGTGCTGAAATATGAGAAAAGCCCGCGGCGGAAAAAAGCTGTTGCACAGCCACAGACTGATCATAACCATGTTCCACCAGCAACCAGCCATTTGGACGCAAACAGTTTGCCGCCTGCTGGGTAATAAGCCGTATATCGTCCAAACCGTCCGGGCCAGAAATGAGCGCAGAAAGAGGTTCAAATCGCACATCACCTTGCTGCAAATGCGGATCATCCGCTTCGATATAGGGTGGATTTGATATCACCATATCAAATTGATTTTGCTGACATGCCGTCAGCCAGAAAGCCTGCATAAAATGCACATTATTTAATATGTGTTTACGTGCATTTGCCTGAGCTAATTGCACTGCAGGCAGATGAAAGTCTGTGGCAAACATGGTGATATCCGGCCGCTCATCTGCGATGGATAAAGCAATGGCCCCGCTACCCGTGCCCAGATCAATAATTTTCATGCCGGCTTCTACTTTCGCCAAGGCCAGTGCGACTAATAATTCAGTATCCGGCCGAGGAATCAGTGTTGAATCATTTACTTCAAGCTCCAACGACCAGAAGCCTCGCGAGCCCGTGATGTGAGCTATCGGTTCACCGTTCTTTCGGCGTTCAATAAATTGTTTAAATTGTTGCCATTGGCTTTCTGTGAGATCGCTTTCGGCATCCAGTAATAATCGTGTTGGAGAACAGTCCAGAAGATGACACAGAAGATACTGTATATCGATATCTGGACTGATTGAACTGCTTAAACAGGCACGGCCATAGGCCTGAGCTTCACGTATAGAGGGCAACATTAAATAAACACAAACACCAACGCTAATATTGCTATAACGCCGATTCCGATGCTGATATTACGCTGCATGGTCAGTTGTGTATGAAGCTGAGCCCATTGTTCTTGATGACTGTTGTCAAACTCCTGCTTCATCGCCGTCACTTGATTGCGGATAAGCGGCAGGATTTTTTCATTGACTAATCGTTCCAGACTTTTTGCGACCAATGGATTTAAATCGTGCTTAAGCTGCCTTAACACCGACTCACGTACGATATTTTGTTGTTTATCCAACCATTTCCCAGCATGTTGCTCCAGAGCCCGATCAATACTCGAACTCAAATCCATATCTTTAAGCGCCTGTTGTAAAACTGGTTCAGCCGTTATCGTAACCAGCTCATTCAATTGCACTGACAGAGATTGTTTCAGATCAGAAAACTGCTGTTGCGTCAGCTCTTTCACCAACTGAGTAATCTCAACTGCCCCTAATTGAGATTCCGTTGTAGTCTTTTCCGGCAGCTGAATTTGTTGCAAACGCATATCAAGATCGTTCATCAACTCAGCTTTAAGCGAAGTCACTATCGCCTCAATATCAAGCTGTTGTGGTTCGACTCCTGATGGGCTCATCTCCGGGAAGTCGATTGTTCTGAGCTCAATCTCATCTAATATGGCGGCCACCTTATCTGCCTCAGGTGGCTTACTCAACACAGCAGAGGCACCGGCATCAAAGGCTTTTTTCTGATCGGCTTCGGTTTCATTACCGGTACAAATAACGACCGGAATCCGTCCCCATTGTGAATGCTGTTTTAGCTGAGCAGTGGCTGTGAGTCCATCCATTGCTGCCATCATCACATCCATAAAAATGAGATCAGGCAGTTTGTCGGTAGTTTGCAGCCAGTGCATGGCTTCTTCAGCACTCCCCAGTTCAATACTGTTGAAGCTGTGGTCACGTAATAGCTTACTCAACGTCATTCTGGCAACGCGAGAATCATCCACCACCAATGCCGTAAATTTAGACATGTTTATCCTCTGATGTGATTAACCGACCCGAAACGCATCCATGCTAATCGACTCCACTTTTTTCCCCATCATAATGACTTCCCCCCGATAGCGCTGCTGCATATCGCTGGCAAATTCAAAAAAATAATAACGCTGTAACTGTATTCGTCCTTGGCGGTTACGTTTAAAACGGATTTTACGCCAGAACACCGTATCATTTAAGAAGGCGACTCCGGTATTGGCACAATAAGATTTTGCGGCTATCGTGGCCCGCTCAGCCACGCCACGACTGTCCCACCAAAACCAGGCGAGGCTACCGAGAATAATCAGTAGTAAACCACTATCATTCATCCCAGATCACCCCATAATGTTTGTGCAACAGCTAAAGCTGCCACCGCAGCCGTTTCTGTGCGAAGAATACGAGGGCCAAACTGTACTGCTTGATAGCCGGCGTTTTTTGCCATCTCAATTTCAGTATCTGACAAACCACCCTCTGGCCCAATTAACATGGTCAGGGACGCCGGTTTGCTCAATTCAGAAAATCCTTTTTGTGCCAAAGGATCCAACACTAAGTTCAACTCATCTTTATAGTCAGCAAGCACTGTTGAATAGGTTTGAACGGCCGTTAACTCAGGCAGGAAACTGCGTCCAGACTGCTCACAGGCACTGACCATAACGCCTGTCCAGTGATTAAAACGCTTATCAGCACGATCACCACTTAACTGCACATTACAACGTTCGGTAATCACCGGAACAATCTTTTTCACACCCAGTTCCACCGCTTTCTGAATGGCAAAATCCATGCGTTCACCACGAGAAATGCCTTGTAGCAGGGTAATGTCTAGTGGTGATTCTTTCTGCGTTTCTACAAGCTGACCAAGACAAACGCGTGACTGTCGTTTTTCAACAAGAGTTAATTCTGCCTCATACTCCATTCCCTGGCCGTTAAACAAGCGGATATTTGCTCCAGGTTTCAGACGCAGCACCTGAACGGCATGACGATGCACGTCATCAGGCAAGACAAATTCTGATTCAGAAGATGACAATATTTCAGTATAAAATCGGGGCATTCGCATGGTGTTGAAGTCAAAAAGCTACTAAAGTGACTAGCAGTTTACAGATTGTCATCGATAGATTGAATCAAATTCCTTTTTTCGCTGTTATACTCGAGACATGAATATAGACCGGCAACAAATTCAGCAACTTGTCAGGGACGTGGCCTCCACGACCCTTTTGCCCTATACCAATAATGTCAGCCGTGACTATAAAAAGGACGGTAGTATCGTCACAGCCGCGGATAGTGCGGTGCAAAGCTCATTAACCAAACGGCTTGCTGACTTGCATCCTGATATCGCTTTACTCGGCGAAGAAATGTCTGCTGAACAGCAGCAACAACTATTTGATTCCGGCAAACCAATCTGGTGTCTTGATCCTGTGGACGGTACCAGCAACTTTGCTTCAGGTTTACCGTTTTACTCCATCTCACTGGCCCTGATTGAACAAGGTGAAGTGACCTTTGCCATGGTATTGGATCCCTCTCGTAATGAGAGTTTCACCGCTATTCGCGGTCAGGGCGCTTGGCTGAATGATGAACCACTGCGTCTGACCTCACCTAATCTTAGCCTCGACAACACCATTGCGTTTGTCGACTTTAAGCGTTTACCGCCAGCCTTAGCCTCTAAAATCGTGGCAGATCGCCCTTTTGCCTCACAGCGAAATCTGGGCTCTATCGCGTTGGAGTTATGCTGGTTAGCGGCTGGCCGTGGACATATTTATCTGCATGGTAGTCAGCAAATCTGGGACTATGCCGCCGGCGACTTAATTTTAGAAGAAGCAGGTGGTTTTGCTTCTACTCTGTATGGCGATCCTTCGTTTCGTTACACCTTACAGCCACGTTCTTCATGTGCCGCCATTGATGAACAATTATTTCAGGTTTGGCAAAGCTACTTACTGGATGCGGTGAATGGTTAGAAAAACACTGGAATTTATTACGCCAGAGTGGACCATGCCTGACCATATTCAGGCATACACAACAACCAGAAAGGGCGGTATCAGCCCTAGCCCATACGATAGCTTGAATATTGCCAATCACGTTAACGATACGCCTGAGAATGTGGAAAAAAACCGCGCGGCACTTAGCTCTGTCCTAAAACTGCCAGCCTCCCCGCTATGGCTGCAACAAACACACAGCACTCAGGTAGTTAATAGTCAGGATTGGCATGAAGGCATCGAAGCGGATGCGATTTACGCTAATCAAACCAATCACGTCTGCGCGATTATGACTGCTGACTGTCTGCCACTATTGCTCAGTAATGCATCTGGTACTGAAATTGCTGCAATACATGCCGGCTGGCGAGGTTTAGCCGATGGCATTATTGAAAAAACCTTAGCGCAATTTGATGCTGCCGCAGAACATATTTATGCCTGGTTGGGGCCTGCCATCGGTCCGGAAAAATTCGAAGTGGGTTTAGATGTCTATGAGGCATTTCTCAGTCACGATCCGATGGCTGAAGTCGCTTTTCAGCAAAGCGATGACAGTCATTTCTTGGCTGATATCTATCAACTCGCCCGCCTGAGATTGAGACAGCATGGTGTCTCGCAATTATTCGGTGGCAATTATTGTACGATGACTGACGCTTCCCGTTTTTTCTCCTATCGACGGAATGGAGAGACTGGTCGTATGGTTTCGCTTATCTGGATCAGTGATAAATAAGGTATCATTAGCGGCTTAATTCAGCCTTGTTGGATCATTATGGAATTACTCATCTGGATCATTGTTTTTAGTCTGGTAGGCGGACTTTTGAGCGTTGTTGTGGCTTCATCGTTTTTATTATTGCCTGAAAAACATCGCACACTGGCCGTGCCACACCTTGTTAGTTTTGCGATAGGAGCGATGCTCGGCGCTTCTTTCTTGGGTTTAATTCCACATGCTATTGAGCATGAGTATGCCATTGATGCGCATGCTATCGGTTTAACATTACTTCTCGGTTTACTCAGTTTTTTTGCACTAGAGAAAATGGTGTTATGGCGACACTGTCATACTCATCATGGTCATGAACATATCCCTGAACTGGACAGACCCGATCATCATGGTGGACACCACCATAGTCACAAGCATAAATCGGCTGGCCCGTTAATTCTGATTGGCGATACGATACATAACTTTGTGGATGGTATCTTAATCACCGCAGCGTTTCTGACTGACGTACATCTTGGGGTCGTCACTGCCTTAGCTATTGCAGCTCATGAAATCCCACAAGAATTGGGCGACTTTGTCATTTTATTACACAGTGGATTTAGCCGAAAAAAAGCCCTCTATTACAATATCTTGTCGAGTTTAGGTACATTAGCCGGCGCGTTAATTGGTTACTTTGCGTTATCCGGTATGCAGCATTTCCTGCCTTATGTTCTGCTGGTTGCCGCATCCAGCTTCATTTATGTGGCTGTTGCCGATTTAATTCCTGGCCTGCACGAAAAGGTCAAACCTATTGAATCTTTACAGCAAATCAGTTTGATTGCTCTCGGTGTCGTGTTTATTTATATCGCTCATAGCACATTACATTAGTCATGGCGGGAAGGAACCCCAATAAAAAGATCTTAATTGTCGGCCCATCTTGGGTGGGTGACATGGTCATGGCACAGTCACTTTTTATTGCGCTAAAGCAACAAGATCCAGCGGTTATCATTGATGTCCTCGCGATGGACTGGACACGACCATTGTTGCAGCGTATGCCTGAAGTTAACAACGCCATCAGTATGCCAATATCTCATGGTATCTTTGCTTGGAAAATGCGTAGAGAATTAGGCCTCTCTCTGCGTGATAAACATTACGATCAGGCGATTGTTTTACCCAACTCATGGAAATCAGCGCTTATTCCCTGGTTTGCCAAAATCCCTGTAAGAACCGGTTGGCGTGGCGAATATCGTTATGGCTTACTAAATGATGCCCGAAAACTGGACAAAAAAGCTTTACCGATGATGGTTCAGCGCTTTGTTGCTTTGGCACATCCAGCATCACAGTCACAGATAAAACCGACTTATCAAGCACCGTTGATGATTGGTGAGCCCCCAAATGAAGTCATTAATCCTAAACGCCAGTCTGTTCAGCAAAAACGACTTATCCTTTGTCCTGGTGCAGAATTTGGGCCAGCCAAACAATGGCCGACATCGCATTATGCAGCGCTAGCAGACTCTTTTCTTACGTCAGGATGGCAAGTATTAATTCTTGGCTCCAAGGCGGATATCAGCACGGCAGACGAAATCGTCAGTCTTTGTCGGGATAAGTCTGATAATTTAATCAGCCTTGCTGGTCAGACACAGTTAGAAGAAGCCATAGACTTATTAGGCACTGCAGATTACGTTGTTTCCAATGATTCAGGCTTAATGCACATTGCTGCGGCGTTACAGGTGCCATTAGTAGTAGTTTATGGTCCAACATCACCCGCATTCACTCCCCCCTTAGCCAACAACGCTAATATCATCCAGATTGATATAGACTGTAGCCCATGCTTTAAACGCACCTGCCCTCTGGGGCATCATAACTGTATGAAACAACTTTCTGTTGAAAGTGTTATTGAACAAATAAAAACAACAAAATGAAATCGCTAAACTCGTTTTTTTCAGAACTTAATAATAACCAGTTACGCTTATTTACGGCGTTATTTAGTCTTCTACTTTCCATATTGGCATTCACCAATGATCAGCTAATCAACAGTGATGGTGTTTTGTACATGAATATGGCAAAAGCCTATATTGACGGGGGACTTACAGCCACAGCATCAATGTATGACTGGCCGTTTTTTTCCATGTTGATTGCAAAGTTTCATCAATTTAGCGGTTTCAAACTGGAGTTTAGCGGTCAGCTAATCAATAGCCTGCTTTTTGTCGTTTTCACCGATGCACTTTTTCTTATCGCCAGCAAGCTACTCACAACCCAGCGATACGTCTTTATTGCGGCGTTGCTCATTCTGTGCTTTTCCACCTTAAATGACTATCGCAGTTATATTATTCGAGATATTGGTTATTGGGCTTTTATATCTATATCCATGTATCGAACCATTATTTTTCTGGAAAAACCCAGCTGGTTAAATGGCTTTTACTGGCAATTATCCAGCTTGTTAGCCATGTTATTTCGTGTTGAAGCTATCACTATTATTCTGGCAACACCTCTCTTCATCCTCTTCCAACTAGGTGTTAAAGAGGGCTCAAAAGCCAGTGTCAAGCTTTGTTCATTCTTCCTGTTCGCTGGAGTAATAAGTGCTGTCACCTTTACCCAACAGCAAGGACTAATGAATGCATTTGGTAAAGTCCTTAGCGTGACGCAATTTCTAGACTACTCAGCCATTACTGATGAATTTCATACTAAAACAGCCATTCTCGGTAATGAATTATTGAATCAGTATTCTGAAAGATACAGCGGGATGATTTTGGCTTCAGGCCTGGTTTATATGTTACTGGCAAAAATCATTACTGGCTTATCACCTCTTAATCTTATTTTATTTGTCTTCGCGAGACTTCAGCACAAAAAGAGCTCATCTGATGCTAAGACTCGGCGTTTTTTACTTTTTTTCGTCGGTATAAACGTCGTCATTTTGCTTTCCTTCCTATTTAAACATTACTTCATGAGTACGCGTTATGCTGTGATGCTAATCACTGCTCTGATGTTACTAATGCTACCATCCATGTGCAGACTAATAGATGAGTATTGGCAAGCAAAAAATAAAGTTGCGCTTGTATTAATTTCGCTATTGCTTCTAGCCAGTCTGATTGATTCATGCACGACGAGTGTAACCAAAGGCTATATAAAAGAAACGGCGATCTGGGCAAGCCAACATTTGCCAGAAAATAGCCAAGTTCTCACCAATGATATTTTTATTGATTTTTATTTCCATGAAAATGAGCCAAAGACGCAACTAAAACTGAATCGAGAACTTGAAGGTTCGCCTGATTTTGATTACTTGCTCGTTGTAGAAAAAAAGTCTCATCAGGATGATGAAAAAATCTATAGTGACTGGGCTCTTGAACCCGTTCATCAAAGTCAAAATGCCAGAGGTGACAGAGCCATTGTCTACAAACATATTACTCCCACTGGAATGAAGGAGTAGTTGCTCGTGGAGCGAAATGTATTACTGCTGTGTCATGGATATGAAGCCCCTTTCTTAAGCGTGGCAAATCAATATGCTGCCTTATTCAAGAATACAGATTTCAGGGTTATTACTGTGTTTATTAAAGGACAACACAATTCTGAGGTCGTTGAGCAGTGTGGTGCCGATGAAGTGATATTCTTGGATGCTTCATCAAAGCAAATGAAAGGATTGAAACAGCAGCTAATCAAAAAAATTCGCCAGCTTGATAAGCAATATCAATTTGAGTTCGCAATAGCGCATCGTTATAAATCTATATACATCGCTAGTCATGTCAAAAACTTGTTTGTTATCGGTGTCGCACACATAGACGGCGTTTTTACGCCTTTAATGAGGAAGTTATTTGCTTTCTTTCATCGCAAGAACTTATTACTTTTAGGTGTATCGAAAGCCATACGAGACGATATAAGAAAAAGTCTTTTTTTATTTGATGATGAAAAAGTTCAACACCTCTATAACTCCCTCGACTTTCAGTCGATAAGGGAAAAACAACTACCTCGAGATCAAGCTCGACAAGCCTTATCCCTTCCTGATAATGACTATTTGTTTGTGAATGTAGGACGTTTGCATGAAGATAAAGACCAGAAAACGCTAATAAAAGCGTTTGCTCATGCTCGCGATGCGTTACCAGGTTCAAAACTTATAGTTGCTGGAAAAGGCAGACTTGAAACGGAACTTAAATCATTAACAAGTGAGTTAGGTGTAACTGATAAGGTGATATTTCTTGGTATGGTTCCCGAGTTTTATAAATATTTGAAGGCTTTTGACACCTTTGTACTCAGTTCTATTCGTGAAGGATTACCGGTTTCTTTGCTTGAAGCGTTTGCAGCAGAGCAGGTCTGTATTGCTTCTGAGTGCAATGGAAATAAAGAAGCTATTTCAGAGGCTGGCTACTCTTTTCCAATAGGTGACCATAAAAAATTGGCAGAACAATTAAAGAAAACCTTCCATCTCAATAACGCTGAACGTATGAACATAGTTGGTAAAGTGAATAGGAAAATCAGCCAACATTTTACTGAAAGCGCGGTAAGGCAATATTTCTGGTCCATGCCTGCACTTAAAGCACGTTTGAAGAAATAAGTATTTAATAGTGTGATAATTTATGTTTGTGATTATAGAGAGAAAAGCAATCAGAGCGCTAAAATGTCAGTACTAAAAGAAGCACAACTATTATCCAACTCAGAGTATTTTGAACAGTTATGGCAACTGGATACAGACTGGTTCGAGCCCCCAAATCATAGACGTGGCGGCTGGAGTGGTGTGGTTAAATATGTATTGAAAACAGCAAATGGCGCGGTTGATGTGTTCATCAAACGTCAGGAGAATCACCGCACTAAAACATGGTGTCATCCACTAAAAGGCATTCATACCTTTCAAAAGGAATATAACAATATTCTCAGGCTGACAGCAAAACACATTCCGACGCTCGATCCGGTTTATTTTTCATGTGACAAGTCCAGGGCGATACTGGTAACAAAAGAACTGACTGGTTACCAATCTCTGGAAAACATTTCTCCTTTAAGTCTATCAAGTGTATCTCGTAAACAGTTGCTGAAAGCAGTCGCCCATGTGTTAGCAGATATGCATCAGGCACATTTTCAGCATAACTCACTTTATCCCAAACATATTTTTGCCAAGCCAATCAGCAGTGGTTGGGATATAAAAATAATCGATTTGGAGAAAATGAAACGTACATTGTTCGTGCGGCAATCGATGATGAGGGATCTGGGCACATTAGAACGTCATGCTAATCAAGACTGGTCGAAGAAAGATCGCGTTTTCTTTTTACAGCAGTACTTCAACGAGCAACCGTTATCTAAAAAAACCAGACAACTTTTACAGAAGCTTGCTAAGCCCAAAAAAGCAAAACGTCATTAGTCGTGTTGGCCGACTGCATGCGATATACTTACACGCTGTTTAACTCAAAGACATATATCACATCATGATCGTTTTAGGTTTGTCTGGCGCGGTAAATCACGACGCCTCCGCTGCTTTATATATTGATGGAAAGCTTGTAGCTGCTGCTGAAGAGGAGCGCTTTCTCCGTGACAAGCATGCCAAAGGAAAAATGCCCTACGAGGCAACTAAATTTTGTTTGGAACAAGCTGGTATTCGTCCCGATCAGATTGATATTGTAGCTTTCCCTTACGCCGAAATTGGTCTGAAATCACCCGCCCGCTGGCATTATGCTAAACGTCATTGGTATGCTCCAGACCGAGCACTTACCGCCTTATTCAGTGGCAATCGTCGATATTGGCGTAATCACCGAAATGTGATGAAGCTATTAGATGATCTGGGTATCGGCGCAAATCGCGTTAAATTTGTTCCCGTCGAACATCATTTAGCTCATGCCAGCAGTGCTTACCATCTAAGCGGTTTCAAAGAAAAAACAGCCATTATCGGTATCGATGGTAAGGGTGAATATGCCACCACGTTCTTTGGTTATGGTGAAAATGGCAAGATTCATAAAATCAAAGAATTCTATGATCCAGATTCGCTTGGTGGGGTTTATGGAGCACTGACTGAATACCTTGGTTTTGAAATGCTGGATGGCGAGTTCAAAGTGATGGGTATGGCCCCTTACGGTGATCCTAAACGTTTCGATTTTTCACGCTTGATTGACTACAAAGACGGTGAATTCAAAGTCAATACAAAACTAGTGAACGTTGTAGGTACCCGCCGTTTCAAAAAGAACGGCAAAGGTTACTTTTTCAGCCCTGAATTAATTGAATGGCTCGGGCCAATGCGTGAAGGTGATGAAAAAGACGAGCCTTACATCGACTATGCCGCCAGTATCCAAGATCTGTTAGAAAAGACAGCCTTAAAACTCATTGATTTTTATCTCGGTGACATTATTAAAGAGACCGGCAAAATTGCTTATGCAGGCGGTGTTGCATTAAACGTCAAACTGAATCAACGTATTATCGCCATGCCTGGCGTTAAAGAACTGTTTGTACAACCGGCTGCAAGTGATGCGGGTACGGCCATTGGTGCGGCCAGCTATGCTTCACAATTAGCGGGGGTACCAGTAGAAAAAATGGAACATGTCTACTTAGGACCTGCGTATACAACAGAACAATGTATTGAAGCATGTGAGCAATACGAGCAGCCAGTCAAATGGCAACGAATGACCAATGTTACTGCAGAAACAGCCAAAATTCTGGCTGATGGTAATCCGGTTTCCTGGTTTCAGGGACATATGGAGTTCGGACCTCGCGCTTTAGGTAACCGCAGTATTCTCGGCTCACCCAGCCATCCTGGGGTTGCTGACAGAATTAATGCCCAAATCAAATACCGTGAACGCTGGCGTCCATTCTGTCCGAGCATGCTGAATACAATCGCACCAGAAATACTACAGACGGATCACCCTAGTCCATATATGACATTTACGTTTGATGTGGCAGAAAGCTGGAAATCACGCATTCCAGAAGTCGTACATGAAGATGGAACAGCCCGTGCTCAAATTGTCACAAAGGCCACCAATCCTCGTTATTACTCACTGCTTCAGGAAATGGAGAAACTTACCGGTAATGGCGTGGTACTTAACACTTCTCTGAATCGCCGTGGTGAACCAATGGTATGCAGCCCTACAGATGCATTGAATATGTTCTTTGGCTCAGACTTAGAATACTTAGTCATGGAAGATATACTCATTACTAAATAATACATCAGGATTAGTGAAAATGACGGAACAAATTCACGATACTGTTACACAAGCAAAGCGACGGACAGCTACAACAGTAAATAATAAAATTGTTGTAGTTATTCCTTATTTTGGGCATTGGCCAGAATGGATAAATTTGTATATTGAAAGTTGTAAATTTAACCATGATATCGATTGGTTGTTTTATACAAACTGCCCTTTGCCAGAGAATCACTCAGACAATATCAAATATATTCAAATCTCTTTTTCAGAATATAAGTGTTTAGTCTCCAAACAGCTAGGGATTACATTTAATCCAAATAATGCCTACAAACTCTGTGATTTAAAACCAGCCTTGGGGTATATCCACAGAGATGAGATTAGAGAATATGACTTTTTTTGTTTTGGTGATATTGACGTTATTTATGGTGATTTACGTCGTTTCCTTACAGATGACCTTCTAAACAAATACGATGTAATAGGAACGCATGACTTGCGTCTTTCCGGGCATTTCTGTGTGTTTAGAAATAATCAGCGTAACCGTGAAGCATTCATGCAGATAAAGGATTGGAAAAAATATTTATCAAATCCAAACCACGTCAGTCTTGATGAATCAAAGTTTTCAAAAATTTTTATACCTCATAGAAAACACCCTCTATGGTTACGCAAACTCTGGTCTTTAAGCTCAAGATACCAACGAAAAGTCCTCTTTCGTGAGCAATATACAACTATCCTCTCACCGATACCTTGGTTTGATGGCTCGAAAACGCACCCTAAAGAATGGTATTGGTACAAAGGTAAATTATTAAATGAGCGAAATGAGCGTGAATTTATGTACTTACATTTTATGAACTGGAAGTCAAATCGTTGGTTACCCAAACAATATCGGCATATGCCTGCAGCTTGGAGTGAGGTGAAAGATATAATCAATATTGATTGGAAAAGCGTAAATGAAAATGGTTTTCAGATTTCAGAGAGCGGTTTCACTCCAATAAAAAAAGCAATCAAAGATAAGTTAACTCAACTATCAAATTCTCTTACAAATAACCTCTATTTGCTGTTGACTATCATCACGCTTCAATAATTGTTTAAACTTTCCCCATTTCCGTTCAATTTTCTTTCTGCCGAAAAAACGAACATAACTACTAATCGGTACGATGTCCGAGTTACCTATATTATCGATAATCAAACATCTCACGCCGTCGTTTCGCAGCTGCAAAACCATATTTTTAGGCTTAAGCGTCATGGTAATAATATTCTGCTCTAGCAAGTCCCGCTTCAATTTAATCAGCGCCTGACTAATGGATTCGACTAACTCTGGTGTCGAGCTCAGATTATCCAGATAAAACGCCAAAGTTTTGGACACTTGCCGATCATCATCACGAATCAAATCAAAGACAGCGCCAGGGCCCATATTTGTTTCTTCGTTACCGTAAAACTGGGGTAAGCTGATCCAATCAATATTTCGGCGCTGCAGGAACCGATAATAAGCCTGTTCTCGACGAGTCTCTTCCTTACCCCGTAAAACAACGACCTTCACACATTTTGAATCATCGTCAGGATGGACATGGACTTCTCTGTGTAATCCTTTTCCGACTAATGTAGCGGGCGATAATTCAAGCATCGCCATATCCATTAGGGTTTTGACTTTGCCAGCGCCAGGCATCCGTCACCATATCATCCAGTGTTTTCTCAGCGGTCCATCCCAATAGTGATTTTGCTAAGGCCGGATCGGCATAATTAATTGCCACATCTCCCGCACGGCGGTCGACAATTTTATAATTCACTTGCTTGCCCGATGCCTGTTCAAAAGCAGCGATCACTTCAAGTACGCTGTATCCCTGCCCCGTGCCCAGATTAACCGCTTTACAGCAGGGTGCTGTCGCATCCGATTCCAGCCAGTTCAGCGCCTCAAGGTGTCCCCGAGCTAAATCCATCACATGGATATAGTCTCGAACACCTGTGCCATCAACGGTGTCATAATCGCCTCCAAAAACGGATAAGCACTCTCGTTTACCAATGGCTGTTTGCGTGACATAAGGCATCAGATTATTTGGAATAGCGCTCGGGTCTTCACCAATAAGACCAGACTCGTGTGCACCAGCTGGGTTAAAGTAACGTAATAACACCACACTAAGTTCATCAGGTGTCGCTTTGACCATATCTGCCAGAATTTCTTCTATCATCAGTTTGGTACGGCCATAAGGATTCGTTGCCGAAGTCGGAAACGTTTCATTTACGGGCATTGAAGCCGGATCGCCATAGACGGTGGCTGATGAACTGAATACAAAGTTTTTCACGGAAAATTGCTGCATCACCTCTAATAAAACAAAGGTGGCATCCAGATTATTTTGGTAATACATCAAAGGAAAAGCACAGGACTCACCCACAGCTTTTAATCCTGCCAGGTGAATAACAGCATCAATAGGATGGGTATTAAAAATACCTTGTAAAGCCGCTTTATCACGACAATCTGCTTTGTAAAAAGCGATTTTTTTCCCTGTAATCTGACTTACTCTATCGATAGCTAAAGAGGAGCTATTACTAAGATTGTCCACGACCACGACATCAAATCCTGCTTCCAGTAACACTACACAGATATGCGAGCCAATATACCCTGCACCGCCGGTAACCAAGACCGTTGTTGTCATTGTTTTTTCCTTTTTTGTTTTGCCTGTGACCTAATCACTGCGGCTGCCTGTTGCGGCATACTGTACAAATCTTCCGTCGCAGCATAGTGCAAAGCGTGCTCAGACCATTGTTGTAATTTATCTTTATCTAACATTTCAACAAGATCTAAGGCTGTTTGCTGTGCACTATCGGCATTCTTAATAACCAGACCGGCATCGGCCTTAATCACATGTTTGGTATAACCACAGACATCAGAAACTAACACGGGTAGACCAGCAACCATGGCTTCCAGAATAACCGTACCCGTATTTTCCTTTCTGGCTGGATGAATTAATAAATCAGCCGCCAGAAGAAAGCGCGGAATATCTGAACGTCCACCAAGAAATGTTACTCGTTCAGCAATACCAGATTGTTTTGCCTGACGCTGTAAATACCGGTTATCACCATCGCCAACGATCATTAATCGGGTTTGCTGTTTAAGTTTGTCGGGTAAGTTGGCTAAGGCGGCAATCGCCCGATCAACCCCTTTTGTTTTAAAGCCCGTGCCCACCATCAATAGCAACCACTCATCTGCACGAATATTAAACTCTTCTCGCAGTTGCAAACGAATTTGTTCAGCATCGGCTGGACGTTGTCTGTCACGGTCAATGCCTGGAGGTAAGCTGACTAAGCGCTGTTTTGGCGTACCGTAATGCTGCTCAAACAAAGCTTGTTGCACATCGGAGATCATCATCGATACGGTGCTTGACTGTTTACCAAAAACGGCTTCTTCACAGGCTTTATAAAATCTGACTCGTCCAGAATACTGTAATAAAACATGCAAAGGGTGGGATTTAATACGGTCGATATAACAAGGATCTGCCGCATAATAAACATCGAGTCCAGGCATTTTATTAAAGCCAATAACGAGGTCATAAGCACCCTGATGTAATTGTGGCAGAACTTGATCTATATAAGATTGCAATCGGGCATGATTACTCCAGCCGGATGTTTCAATAATCTGCACATTAAACTGTTCAGGCACCTCACCCTGCCATTCCATCACATAAACATCGACCGTATCATCGTCCTGAAGACAGCATTGCATGATATTCATAAAATCACGTGCAAGCCCGCCAAAAGGAAAAAATTTATATAAACAAACGGCGTATTTCATAAACGTATTTTTTGTCTTTGTAGCATCACTCTGAAAAAAGCCTCCAGCTCAGGATTCTTCCAGTTTTTCAGGAAGCGTTTTTTATCTTGCAAGTTAGCCATGACTGCCTGTTTTTTATTGGTATATTCTCGCATGGCATCTAAATCGATTAGCCAGACTTTGCCTTTTACATCTAATAACAAGTTTTGTGCTTTCATATCGCCATGACCCAACTTCGCTATTTCAAGGCCAGCGAAAATGTCTTGAATCTGGTGCACTTCAGACTCGGTAGGCATTCGCTGTTGATAGACATCCAACAACTCCTCAGCCTCCCGATATTCACTAATAAAATAAGCTATACGTCTCAATGGACCAAAGCGCTGCTCAATAAAAGCGAGAGGCATTGTTGTCGGAATGCCCATAAACATCAGTAAGTTTGCATTACGCCAGGATATAGTAGCGCGGCTTGGTCGCCAGCAACGGCTCAGTGCATGACCAAGACTTTTAATATTGTAACGTTTAATCACAACATCAAGGCCGCCCATCTGAGTACGTAACACCGTAGCGGTATTACCGGCCTTTAATATCTGTGCATCAGTGAATAATGCTTCAATATCGTCAACTGACTGAATCTGGCTCTGTTGCCAAAAGTCACGTTTGGCAGCGACCTGCCAGCGAAAGTTCTGTTGATAAAAGGTCATCGTACAGGGGCGAAAACACTTCTTAAGATACTGTGACTTTCTTTTTTGCCAAACCTTTTCCAGCCTTGTTGTAAACTGCTGCTGTTCATCCTCAGTGTATTCCCAGCCACGACCGTGATAATACATCTCGATCAGTGGTTTTAGCGTCATTTGTTCCTGTAGTGAGAATTGAGCAATGAGTCGCGCCAGATTAGTTAAACTGGTGTCCTTATCAAGTGCTTTTCCATCGTTTGATTGTTTAACAGAACCCAGGTCAAGCAACACAAGTTCATGCCCATTGAGCAATAGATTATCAAGATGAATATCGTCTTGATAAAGCCCACCCAGATGCAGAGTCAGCATTAACGTTGATAGCAATTTCAAACGTTCTGGAGATGAATCACCAAGCTGAAAACGCTCACTGTTTTCTATAAATTGATATATCAGTGCAGAACCATGAGCTTCCTCAACCGTCGCTAATAATGCCGGCGTGTTTACCTCACTATCTTTTACCGCATCAATACCCTGAATTTCTCGCTGAAAGTCTTTCTGCGCTTTGCCTTCACTCGCAAAAAGTTTAATGATTACAGCCTTTCCAGCACTGTCTAATGCCTTAATCACTAAACGGCGCCCAGGCAAATCACGAAGAACTTGCTGGCATTGAAACGTTTGCTGCTGCAGCTGTAACTCAAAAGGCAGCTCAGGCCGAGTTACAGGATTGATGATGGCATTGATATCTGACATTTTATTCAGCATATAAGGTATCTGCCCGCTGTTTAACCTGCTGCCACAAATCAGCCTGTTGGGTTAATGCCTCACGCAAAGGTAGCTGAGTGTAAGTTTTGATAAACCGAAATAAATCACGTTGTGTCAGCGGCACGGCATAAGCCGAGAAGTATAAGCTACCCAGATCTTTTATTTGCCAGCGACGTGGGACTTTCAGCCGGATCTGAGCACGGTGAAGATCGATAAGATAGATTGGCATTGTTGGCTGATAAATATTCGTTTCAGCAAACGACTTATCCAACAAAAAGTGACAAAGATAAAAATCCCGATGGTTCATGCCGTTTTTATGCATAGTCCCTGCGATATGGGCCAACTTCTGAATTAACTGGTATTTACTTGTGAATGATGGCGGCGTATTTCGCCATTGTTGGCCCAGATATTCCAGACTCATCGTGTCGGTTAAATCATCGGTAATCACAAATGAATGACGCTTCGCCGGATTCCAGCCTTTTTCACCGTAACCGGCTAGGGTCATTGTATCCAGATCATGAGACTGTAAAAACTGCACCGCCTGCCATTCATTACGGGCACTGATGATCGGCAAACGTAATGACAGCAGGTTCTTTACAATTTCAGCCCAGCCAACGCCTTGATGATATTTAAGAAAATAGCTTTTCTGATTCACCTTAAACCGTAAAGTACGTCGCCCCTCTTTATCACGAAAAATCTCACCCGGTATGGTCTGTAACCAGGTAAATATGGCTTTATCCTGCCAGGCATGAGCTAATTCTTCACGTAGATAGAGAGTGTATGTTTTCATTCAGTTTTATGATGTGATTCAGTCAAACTCAGTTATGGCTTAAAACCGCCAGTCAGTCTGAATTTTGTTAAACTGTCGATGTCAAAAAGTGAGATGTTATCATCACTACACCAGTTTAAGGGGAAGCCGTGTCATTTAAAGCCACCATCACACGCCATCAGGCGATGATCGAAAGTCTGTTTGCACTTGAACCACAAGTCACAGCACTTGCTGCTCGTATTGCAAGCTGTGTGAAACAAGGCAATAAAATTCTGTTCTTTGGCAATGGTGGCAGCGCGTCTGATGCGCAACATTTAGCTGCCGAATTTGTGGTTCGTTATCACAAAGATCGTCGTCCCTATGGTGCCATCGCCTTAACAACAGATACGTCTATTCTGACTGCTCACAGTAACGATTATCAGTTTGATACCGTATTTGATCGCCAAATTGCTGCTTTAGGGCGTCCAGGTGATATTGCGATTGGTTTATCCACATCCGGTAATAGCGGTAATGTCATTAACGGTATTAAAACCGCAAAAGAAATGGGCATTTGGAGCTGTGCGTTTACTGGTGAAGGTGGCGGGAAATTAGCTGAAATAGCTGATGAATATATTGCCGTCCCAGTCAAAGAAACGGCACGCGTGCAGGAAGGGCATATTCTGATCGGTCACTGGCTGTGTGAAACCCTCGACGAAACAGACTAAATTTATTCATGACGCAAACCACACTTAACACCGATGTTGTCATTATCGGCGCAGGTATTGCTGGCCTGTGGCTTCATCATCGCCTTAACGATATGGGTATTCACGCCATCTTGCTGGAACACGGACACATTGGCCAAGGACAAACGCTCAGCTCACAGGGCATTATTCATGGTGGCAGTAAATATGCCCTTAATGGTGTGTTATCCAAAGCCGCGCAGGTCATTAGCACCATGCCTGCCCGTTGGAAAAGCGCCTTAAATGGTGAAGGTGATATTGATCTCCGCTCAGTGAGAAAACTGGCGGATCATCAATTGTTATGGTCTAAAGACAAGCTGTCCTCAAAAATGGTGTCGTTTTTTGCCAGCAAAGCTTTAAGTAGTCGTATGCAACGGGTAGAGAAACGCGAGGCACCGGCATTATTTCAGGATGCCGGCTTTAAAGGCACGCTCTATCAGCTTGATGAGCCTGTGTTAGATATTCCAAGTCTGCTAACAAAGATCACTGAAAAGTGGCACTCACGTATGCTTTTAGTACCTAAAGATAGTCAATATCATTGGCAACGCACAGGGCAAAAAGTAGAAACGGTTCAGATTGGTGATATGACAATCCATGCAAAGCAGTTTGTTTTGACCGCAGGCGAAGGCAATGAAGCCCTGCTGCAATCATTAGGTATCAAACAGCCCGCGATGCAACGTCGCCCCTTGCAGATGGTGTTATGCAAAAGTCACGACTCAACTCAGCCATTGCCAACGATCTATGCTCATAGCCTGGGAAGTGGTTCCAAGCCGATAGCAACGATTTCCAGCCATAAAACACAACAAGGCGAGACCGTATGGTACATCGGCGGTTATATTGCCGAAGAAGGTGTCGGTAAATCCCGAGAAAACTTGATTGCTGAAGCAAAGCAGCTACTCAACAATATTCTGCCCTGGTTTGAACTTCCAGATCTGGATTGGGCAACACATGCCGTTAACCGCGCGGAGCCTAAACAATCCAGCCTGACTCGGCCTGATAATGCCTTTATTGATTCACAACAGAATATTCATATTTGCTGGCCAACCAAATTAGCCTTGGCACCAGATTTAGCCGATCAGGTACTGAAAGCAATCAATGTCGACGCCATAGAAAAACAGACTTACGACAATCCTGACTTTCCTCATCCAGAAATCGCTAAACCGTTATGGGACAGAGCATTCTGATGGCCTATTTAGAACGAAGAAATCCGATAGCGGATACTGGACTAAGCGTGTCCCCACTGGGGATGGGCACCGTTAAAATCGGTCGTGATAAAGCAGTGAAATACCCTGATGGCTTTCAGATTCCAGATGATGAACAAGTGATGATATTACTTGAACAAGCCTGGGAATCCGGTATCAATCTGATCGACACGGCACCGGCTTATGGACGCAGTGAACAACGTCTTGGACAGTTATTAAAAAAAGTCCGGCGCGAGTGGATCATTGCCACCAAAGCCGGTGAATATTTTGATGCGGAAACAGGTGAATCGCATTATGACTTCACCCCTGAATCACTGATTAAAAGTATTGAAAACAGTTTGAAAACCCTACATCGAGATGAATTAGATATTGTATTGATTCACTCTGATGGCAATGATGAACAGATTATTCGTCATCATGGGGCGCTGGAAGTCTTAGCTGACTTAAAACAACGCGGCTGGATTCGCGCCAGTGGCATGTCGACTAAGACCGTCACAGGCGGTCTATTAACGTTGGAACAGTCCGATATCGCCATGGTGATGCATAATCTGCAGTATCAGGAAGAACAGTCGGTGATTGAACAAGCCGCCAAACTTAATAAAGGCATTTTTATTAAAAAGGCTTTGGGCAGCGGTCATCTTGCAAAAAATTCAGCCGATGATAATGTTCAGGCAAACTTCGACTTTATCTTTAATGAACCAGCAGTCAGTAGTGTGATTATCGGTACGATTAACCCTGACCATCTGCGTGACAATATCAGTAAAGTTGTTAAGGCTTTGACGAAATAAATACGAACTAAAACTAGCTTCGTTGATTGATTTTATTCACTATAGCCGTCGTTGAGCAGTTTTCCACCAGCCCCATCACTTTGACTTCACCGCCGTAAGCTTCAACGATTTCCCAGCCAACGACACCTTGTTTGTCGTAGTCGCCCCCTTTCACCAGAATGTCTGGTTGAATCAGTCGCAATAAAGCTTCTGGTGTATCACCGGGGAAACAGGTCACCCAGTCCACATCCGCCAGTCCGGCAAGCACCGTTAAGCGTCGGTCTGCGGTATTAATCGGCCGACCTTCGCCTTTTAACTTGGTGACTGATTCATCGGTATTAATAGCAACAATCAGGCGGTCACCCAATGCTCTGGCCTGCTGCAAATAAGTCACATGCCCGGCATGCAAAATATCAAAACAGCCATTGGTAAACACGACTTTCTCACCACGTTTTTTGGCTTGTTCTACCGCCATTTTTAACTGTTCAACCGTAACAGCACCACCAATACAGTGATCCGTGTTGTTAATGCCCTGATGACGTTCATATTCCTGACGTAGTTCAGGCTCACTGACCGTAGAGGTTCCCAGTTTTGTGACAACAATACTGGCAGCCACATTAGCTAATGTCACCGCCTGCTCAAGGCTTACACCGGCCGCTAATGCCGTGGCTAATGTTGAAATCACGGTATCGCCTGCACCTGTAACGTCGGCGACCTCTTTGGCGATAGCGGGTAAGTGGAATTCCGGCTGTTCCACCTGAACCAGCGTCATACCATGTTCACTGCGAGTAATCAGAATCGCTTTAATATTCAGTGTTTTAATCAGCGTCTGCGCTTTACTGATAAGATCCTGTTCTGATTCTACTGCACCGACAACCGCTTCAAATTCACTCATATTCGGTGTAATCAGATCGGCGCCACGATATTTAGTAAAGTCATCGCCTTTAGGATCAACCAGTACGGTAATTTGCTTGTTTCTGGCTTTTTCAATCCAGTACTGAGGGTGAGCTAAGGTGCCTTTGTTATAGTCTGACAGGACAATCACTTTCGCGTTGTCAGTGACATGCTCTGCTAAGTGCTCCATATCCTGAGCCACTTGTTCAGTAAAGCGTTTTTCAAAGTCGAGACGAATCAGTTGTTGATGACTGCTAATGACTCGCGATTTGATAATTGTGCAGGCATGAGCGGCTTGATGGAACAGACAATTCACACCCACCGCATGAAGTTTTTGTTTGAGAACATTGGCGGCTTCATCGGCACCGGTAATGCCCGTAATATTGCATTGCGCACCAAGTGAAGCAATATTCATGGCTACGTTGGCCGCGCCACCCGGCACATCTTCCAAACGGTCCACATTCACTACCGGCACCGGGGCTTCAGGTGAAATACGGCTAGCTTTGCCATAGTAAAAACGATCGAGCATCAAGTCACCAATAACAGCAATGCGAGCTTGATGGAATTCAGGAAAATCAAATTTCATAATGCGGTTTTATCACGCCAGAATAGAAGT
The DNA here is from genome assembly GCF_056859315.1 of Methylophaga sp. F-2. Taxonomy (NCBI): domain Bacteria; kingdom Pseudomonadati; phylum Pseudomonadota; class Gammaproteobacteria; order Thiotrichales; family Piscirickettsiaceae; genus Methylophaga; species Methylophaga sp. F-2. The sequence goes on along the minus strand of NZ_JBSXOF010000020.1, from coordinate 33,657 downwards.
CAGAGGCGTTATTGTGCTTGTAAAACGGCAGCGAGTCTATTCCAGACTTGGTCGGGTTGCATCTCAGCCATACACACCGGCATACCGGATTTCGCCTCAGGCAAAGGACAACGACGTTTATAACAAGGTGAACACGACATTCCGGTAATCAAGTGTTGCTGATGATGACCGGCGGTACCAATCAGATGGGTATCTGTTGAGCCATATAAGGTAATTGCCGGTTTATCCATCATCGCGGCCATATGCGCAAGACCGGTATCGCTACAGAGAGCCGCTTTTGCGCCTTGCATAATAGCCACGACATTATCAAGTGGTAACCGGGGCAAGGTATAAGCATGGTCACTCACAGCGGCAATCTGCAATGCACGTTGATACTCTTCATCATTCCCTGATGGAATCACCACAGAATACCCAGCCTCAACGGCTTTTAATGTGAGCGCCTGCCAGTGTTGCACTGGCCATAATTTAGTTAACCAGCTCGCATTGTGAACTAGCATCACATACTTTTTGGGTAACTCAAATGCTAATTGCGGCAACTGGCAATGTGCTAAATCCACACCATAGTCTGGCTCAGTGTCAGGCTGCGGATAATCAAGGGCTTTCGCCATGATCTGACGCATACGCTCAACCGCGTGTTGGTTAGGATTCACATTGATTTTATGACGGTAGGCCAGATAAGCAGGCTTCTCACGACAACTGTATTTATCCAGACCCGCAACAGGACCCTTTCTTAACAGGCTGACCAACGCACTTTTCAGATTGTTTTGCATATCAATCACAAGGTCATAGTCATCGAGATTTAATGCTTTATAAAAATGTCCAATCTCGCCATTGAACAAATGACCGAACCAATTCTGACGCCAGCGCCGATGTGATGTGGTGATGACTCGTTTTACACGAGGATGCCATTGCGGCACGGCGGCAAAGGCACTATCAACCACCCAGTCAAATTCAATATCTGGGAATACTTGAGCGGCATCAGTGAGCGCCGGCAGAGCATGCATCAGATCGCCCATTGAAGTCAGTTTAATTATCAGAACGCGCATCAGCTGTTTAGTTAAAATCCAGCGTTAGAGGATGCTCACGGTGATACTTGAGAATGGATAAAAACGCATCCGGGTTTTTAATTTGAGTCAGCTCACCTTCACGGGGAAAGAGTTGATCCTGTAATCGAGACAGCCAGAAACGCAGTGCTGCTGCCCGACAAACCATATTCCAGTTAGCCTGCTCAGATTCTGTTAATGCCCTTTTCTGCAGATAGTGTGTCATAAGCGACTGATAACGTGTGGCTTCGGGTAAACCATCCTCACCGACACACCAGTCATTGACGGCAACGGCCAGGTCATAAAGTAAATATTCATCACTGGCAAAATAAAAGTCGATAATACCGCTTAGTTTGTTCCCTTCGAATAAAGCGTTATCACGAAACAAGTCTGAATGCGTAACCCCTTCAGGGAGACCTAACGTCGCATAACCTTGCTGATAAGCAAGTTCATTTTTCAATATGCTCGTTCTTTCATCATCCAACTGAGGCAATAACTGTTGTGCCGTTTGCTGCCGCCATTCAGGTCCGCGTTCAGAGGGCCGTCGTGATTGAAACGACTGTCCAACTAAATGCATATCAGCCATCACAGCACCAATTTGTGCGCATTGTTCAATGGTGGCGGTGGCATTGACACCTCTACCAGGTAATCGCACAACTAAAGCTGCGGGTTTACCACACAATTTTTTGAGATAATGCCCCTGGCTATCTGCTTCCGGATGGGCAGAAGGAATGTCGTTCATGTAGAAAAACGTCATCACATCTAGAAAATACGCTAACTCACCAAAGGTGTGTTGCTCAAATAAAGTGAGCACATACTCACCTTTGCTTGTGGTGACAAAATAATTGGTATTCTCGATGCCGTCACTGATGCCCTGATAGAACACCAATTCTCCGACCGAATAATCACTTAGAAACGCGACTAAATCGTCGCGCTCGACTTCAGTATAAACTGACATTAAAAGAACTCAGATAAATAAACGACTTACCACTCCAATAGAATCCAGTTTGGCACGGCACCAGAGTCCAGCTCAAAGCTTTTTGTCTCCAGAGAACCGTCACCATCAGAATCCATCAAGTAATAAGGTTTGCCGATAGATGGCGTGACTTTAATCATATAAAGTTGACCGTTCATACGATATTCTTCAACCGTACGGTCATCTTCCTGAATAATATTAATATCGGGCTCCATGCTTTCACCGCTTTGTAATGGCTCAGGAATCACAGGTGGTTTTTCCATCACTGATTTTTCATCTGCCCAAACTTGGGTTGTCATTACCAGGGTAACTGCGCATACAATAGCGAATTTGTTAAACATGTGGATGCTCCGTGTCATTTGGCACTAAAGATAGCATTTCCGCTGCTTGGAGAAAAGCAGTCTGTTCCCTATTATCCAATTGGTCGTTATAACTTATGAGTCAATCTGCCCCTTTCGTTCTGGTCGACGGTTCTTCTTACCTTTATCGCGCATTTCATGCCATGTTCAAAGCCGATCTCCGAAACTCCGCCGGTGAACCAACGGGGGCTGTCAGAGGTGTGACCGCGATGTTACGTCGATTACTGGCCGATTATCCCAACAGTCCAATTGCCGTCATCTTTGATGCGAAAGGTAAAACCTTCCGTGATGAACTTTTTGCTGAATATAAGGCGCAGCGTCCGCCGATGCCGGATGACTTACGTTCGCAAGTGCAGCCTGTACACGACATTATTAAAGCGATGGGCCTGCCACTACTGGTCATTGATGGGGTCGAGGCAGATGATGTCATTGGCACCTTTGCACGTCAGGCTACCGAAAAAGGTCTGGATGTGGTTATCAGCACAGGTGATAAAGATATGGCCCAACTGGTCAACCAGCATGTCACACTGGTGAATACCATGACAGAAACCGTGCTAGATATCGAAGGTGTGAAAGAAAAGTTTGGTCTGCCACCAGAACTGATTATCGACTTTCTGGCATTAATGGGCGACAAGGTGGATAACATTCCCGGTGTGCCCGGTGTCGGTGAAAAAACGGCATTGAGTCTGTTACAAAACCTGGGCAGTCTGAAAGATATTTACGCCAATCTGGAAGCGGTTCGTGAGCTTGATTTTCGCGGTGCGAAAAAAATGCCGGAAAAACTGGCTGAAAATAAAGAAATGGCTGATCTAAGTTATCAACTCGCCACAATAAAATGTGATGTTGAATTAGATATTCATCTTGAAGACATTAAAAATCAGCCTCAAGACACTGAAGCACTGCTTGAATTGTTTAAAAAACTGGAATTTCGCAGTTGGATAAGCGAATTACAATCGTCTGAAAGTGCCTCCATATCAGATAACGATGCTCTCGCAGAAACAAGTAAAAACACCACTGAGCAACATTACGAAACGATTCTTGAACAACAGCAATGGCAGGCCTGGTTAGACAAACTGCAAAAAGCCGATTTATTTGCTTTTGATACGGAAACCACCAGTCTTGATTATCTTGATGCCCGAATTGTCGGTGTGTCGTTTGCCGTGAAAGCAGGTGAAGCCGCTTATTTACCGTTAAAACATGACTATCCAGGCGCACCAGACCAATTGGACTTTGATGAGATTATGCATGATCTCAAACCCTTACTCGAAAGTCCTAAGCACCTCAAAGTCGGCCAAAATCTGAAATACGATCGACATGTTTTACTCAACCATGGCATTGACCTGCAAGGTATTGCTCATGACACCATGCTCGAGTCCTACGTGCTTGATAGTACGGCCACACGACATGATATGGATTCCTTAGCGCAAAAATATCTGGGCCGAGACACCATTCACTTTGAAGACATTGCCGGCAAGGGTAAAAAACAGCTCACCTTCAATGAAATTGGCATAGAACAAGCGTCGCCATATGCGGCTGAAGATGCTGATATCACCTTACAACTCCATCAGACACTCTGGCCAAAAATTGAAAAGATTCCTTCTCTCGCCAAGGTCTATAAAGAGCTGGAAATGCCATTATTGCCAGTGTTAAACACACTTGAACGTAATGGCGTCAATATTGATATCTGGATGTTGCAACAACAAAGCGACAATATGGCCAGACAAATTGCCGATCTCGAAGAACAGGCATACACCGTTGCTGGTCAGAAATTTAATCTGGGTTCACCAAAACAATTGCAGGAAATTCTTTACAAGAAACAGCAATTACCCGTGAAAAAGAAAACGCCTAAAGGCCAGCCATCAACGGCAGAGGAAGTCTTACAAGAATTAGCAGATGAAGGTTATGAACTGCCACAAATCATTATGCAATACCGTGGACTCAGCAAACTGAAATCCACTTATACCGATAAGCTGCCATTGCAGGTCAATAAATCCAGTGGGCGAGTACACACTTCGTATCATCAGGCCGTCACCGCTACTGGACGATTATCCTCATCGGATCCCAATTTACAGAATATCCCTATTCGTAGTGAGAATGGTCGTCGCATTCGTGAAGCCTTTGTTGCTTCTGATGGTTATGTTTTATTGGCAGCGGATTATTCACAGATTGAACTGCGAATTATGGCGCACTTATCAGGTGATAAAAGCTTACTCAATGCCTTTGCCAATGGTGAAGACATTCACCGCCATACCGCTTCAGAAATATTTGGCGTCGCATTAGAAGAAGTCACCAGCGATCAACGACGCAGCGCTAAAGCCATTAATTTTGGCCTGATTTATGGCATGTCAGCTCACGGCCTTTCCCGTCAACTCGGCATCGAACGTCATCAGGCTGCGGACTATATGAATGTATATTTCGAACGTTACCCCGGTGTTCGTCAGTACATGGATAACACCCGCCAGCAGGCCAAAGATCAGGGTTATGTTGAAACCATCTTTGGACGCCGTCTGTACCTACCAGAAATTAACTCCAGTAATGGTATGCGCCGCCAATATGCCGAACGTACCGCGATTAATGCCCCGATGCAGGGCAGCGCTGCTGACATCATCAAACGCGCCATGATTGATATCCATACTTGGTTATCTAACGCCGATACTGGCATCAAAATGATCATGCAAGTACACGATGAGTTAGTGTTTGAAGTACCGAAAGACCAGCTTGATATGGCAAAAAACACTATCGAAGACTTTATGATTAAGGCTGCAGAATTAAAAGTGCCGCTGGAAGTCGGGATTGGTGTGGGTGATAACTGGGAACAAGCACATTAGCTTTATATTTTTTTAGGAAACAATACCGATGGGAATGGAGGTTCAAGCTCTAAAGTCATCATGTCAGGTTCGCCTTGTTCTATATTCCCTTTTTTTAAGCTACATGATTTTATGATCCAACCATCGTTAAAACATCTCACAAGGTTATCATTCTCATCTATACGATACACATCTCGAAGATTGCTTTTACCAGCTAAAGCATCTACAACTAAATTAGTGGGTACATCAAAAATGACTCTAGTTCCTCTTGTTCTCATCGTTAAGTTTCCATTATTTCGCCTATACGGCTCTGTACTTTCTGGCTCAAACTTTTCTAATCTGAAAGAATAATTCCAACGATTAAAATTAAAAGTTTTAATTTCTGATACGTCTTTTTCCATAAGAGGGACTTTTGTATCAGGGTTAAGAAATATTTTTGAAGAGGCTCTCCTAAAATTGGCACTAAAACCTTCTACTGCATCATTAATAGATACAGTTATTACCGCTGATAACCCACTAGACTTCATGAAGCCAGCACCAATGGCTTGACTCAATGTAATCTCCGGAAAATGAGTATTTGTATCAGATAATACTCGGTTTTGATCTGTACCGATGCAAACTATTCGAGGCTCATCTACAGAGTGTTGACGTGCTTTTTCCTTTAGTAGTCGATATACAGAGTGTTGTTTAATATCTGTTGGAACCTCTTGCACAAGCCCTCCGCTAAATGAAATAGATGCTTTTGGGTTATAAGTAAGTTCTATCGAGAAAGCTGAGTGTTTGAATTGTAAAACCGTATCCGGGTGTTTTTCTATTTCCAAATAAAACCGTTTCAATTCAGGATCATTCAGAAAAATTTTTTTCTGATGAGAGCCAGGTAAAACTCTAACTGGTCCAGCTTTGTGATCATTATTTCCATCAAATCGATAACTTACTTTCGCTGGGTCAATATTGCGTCTACTCACTTCTTTATTAAGCCAGTTAACCACCTCCATACTTAGACGCTCTTGCTTCCAAAACCGACCGTATAAGAAAGCTACTTCAATCCAAATTTTTCCACCTGACTTTAGGTTAATTAGAATATCTGGGCTGGCTCCAGATAAAGGTTCATACTCAACAGTGCCATGTCTCGAAGCCTCCTCTAAAACAAGTAATTCCCAAATTGCAGCAGAACGAGTCTCAGCATTTATTAAATTTCCTCTGATCATATTAAGCCGATGCCCGACACATAACTCACAACGTCTTAAAAGCTCTACAACTTGTTCTTCAGTTAACATTTCTGCCTACACTAAATATATTGGCTTGATTTAGTCTCTTATAAATTCGCCTTAATGGCGAGTCAGGGAAATGTTTGCCCATTTCCCTAACAACCCTAGGGCACCCCACAGTGCTGGCCTGCGGCTTCACTCGTCATAACATTGATTCAGGCGGTCGGCTAAAACTCGCTTCGCTCACAAATTTGTCTGGAACAAATTTGGACGCCGATGGCGCCCAAAGGGTGAGTGGCATGGATGCCACGAATCAAACACTAGCCTCCCTCAGACCTGAATAAATGTCACTCCTCGTCAGCACAAACGGGGGATTAGAAAAGCCCCATTTTCCCGTCTATTGCCGCTAAAAATTCGCTGTATTTTATGGATTAAGTGGGCACGTGTTTGAGCGCAGCGAGTTGGTGTCCACGCCATAAAATGCAGTGAATTTTTAGAGAAAAGGCAATATCGGGTGCCCTTTTGTTTGGTTCGTTTATTTTGGGCATGCAAAATAAATGAATGCCTTGCGGCAGCGATATCAATGTAAATGTACGGCGATTAACTCAAAATAATATTACTAGTCAGCAACTGATGTTAAATTGGATTTTATTTATAAAGTCAGACTTAGACGATAAATAGTGATTATATTTAGGAGTCTGAACGCTTTTTCGCTCGCGGATGAGCCGAATCATACACCTTAGCAAGATGCTGAAAATCCACATGAGTATAAATCTGTGTCGTGCTGATATCGGCATGCCCGAGCAGCTCTTGGACCGCACGTAAATCACCACTGGCTTCAAGCATATGCGAAGCAAAAGCATGTCTTAATCTGTGTGGGTGAACACGATCAGAAATCCCTTGTTTTTTACCCCAGTAGCTCAATCGTTTTTGGATGGAACGTACCCCTAAACGTCGTCCTTGTTGAGTAATAAACACGGCTGGCTGGTCAAAAAAACCCAGCTGATCGCGTTTATCTAACCAGTCCTTCAGTGCTGCCAAGGCTTTGCCACCGAAAGGACAGACACGGTCTTTATTCCCCTTGCCGGTGACATGAACCAAATGATCACCAAAATCGATATCTCGTAATTCCAGTGCAGCCAGCTCGGCTAAACGTAAGCCTGAGGAATAAAACAATTCCATTATGGCTCTGTCTCTGGCTGCGACAAAGGTATCGGGACGTGTGTTGTCCAGTAAGGCATTCATCTGATCAACATCCAATGTTGATGGCAATCTTTTTTCACTTTTTGGGGCTTGAACCGCTTTAGCCGGATTACTCTCAGCCAAACCAAATTTGATAAGAAATTGATAAAAGGAACGTATCGAAGACAACATACGCTGGATGGTCCGACCAGACAGTCCTTTTCTATGCAAAAAAGCAATGAACTGTCTGAGCTGACTGGACTTAAGCACGGTCCAGTCTGAGATGTTTTGTTGCTCGACATATTCAGCAAGCTGGAGCAAGTCCCGGCGATAGTTACTCACCGTATGCTCCGACAGACGACGTTGCAGCGACAAATTGTCAAGGAAATCGTCTATCGGATTGATTATCTCATTGCGCATGCTGTTGGTGAGTATGTTGTCTAATCACTCGCATCACCACTTCACCTAAAAAACTCAGATAATCGGTGGCCATATCCGCATGAAACCGGTTAGCATCAACACTGCCAATGGCCAATAAGCCCGCACAAGGTTGATGCCCTAAAGGCAGGCAGGCAACAGAGTTAATTGCCTCTGCACGCTCATCAAACAATAGCCCTTTCTGTGCTTTTGTCAGTCGACCACACACGGGTTCCTGTTTGGTAAATAAATTATCAAATATACGTAGTTTTTTATCATCAGCATGAAGCTGTGACACATTTGCTGCAACCTGAGGCAAATCAAGTTTGTGCTGTCCCTGATAAAACAATCTTAGCGCAACATCATCCGCTGCAAACTCCTGTTTTAGCTCGGTCTGGATTAAGTTAATCAGATCGGCCAAATCCACTGCATCCATGACACTTAAACATAAACTATGTACACGCTTTTCTAGCGCAGCATTACTGTGTGCATTGTCTATCAGAGCATGTAACTGTTCATTTAACTGTTGGTTTTTCTCTTGTAAACGTTGAGTTTGTCTCTGGGCAAGGGAAATCGTCCCTTCCGGAGAGCTGTTAAGGTTCAGCGACTCCAGCAGATGAGGCTGCTCAAGAAACAGATCGGGGTGGGCCTCTAAATACTGTTCAATCTGTTCCAGTGTTAAATCTGTTGTAGTGTCGACCACGCAATTTCTCCGTCAAATACATGCTCTGCAGGGCCGGTCATCCATACAGAGGCATTTTCATCTGGCCAGCTAATGTGCAACTGCCCTCCTGGTAAAGAGACAGTCACATCTCTGGCTAATAATCCTCGGCGAATCCCCGTTACGACTGCGGCACAAGCCCCTGTACCACAAGCTGTCGTTTCACCCGAACCACGCTCAAAAACACGCAACCGAATCGTTTCTGAGTTCACAAGTTGCATGAAGCCAACATTCACTCGTTCTGGAAAACGTGTATGAGACTCCATGGCAGGACCTATTTTTTCTACCGCAGCAGTGTCGACATTGTCCACCAGCATCACTGCATGCGGATTGCCCATTGAGACGCTGGCAATTTCGACTTTATCGTAATCCGGGACATCGATCAGGTAGGTAACCGCTTCTGATTCAGCAATAAACGGCACTTTTTCTGGTGCAAAAACGGGTTTACCCATATCAACGCTGACCAGTCCATCAGCCTGGATTGTCGGATAAATGATGCCTGAAGCGGTCTCTACAGCAATGGTATCTTTGGTTGTTAAACCATAATCACTGACATAGCGGGCAAAACAACGCGCACCATTTCCACATTGTGAGACTTCACCACCATCTGCATTAAAAATCCGGTAACGAAAATCCACGTCTGACGATGATGCTTTTTCAACCAGTAAAAGCTGGTCACAACCGATACCAAAATGCCTATCCGCCATAAAACGAATCTGCTCAGTGGTCAGCTCTACTTTTTGCTGTATGGCATTAATCACAATGAAATCATTGCCTAAACCATGCATTTTGCTGAATTTCAACATCATTTATGCCTGTATAACATGCTCGCCAGCGAATAGATCATTAATCGTTTCACGTTCTCTAACAAGGTGAACCTTATCGCCCTCTACCATCACTTCTGCGGCTCGTGGACGAGAGTTGTAATTTGAACTCATGGCAAAACCATAAGCCCCCGCCGAACGAATAGCTAATAAATCGCCCTGCTTAATCGCAAGCTCACGATCTTTACCCAAAAAGTCACCCGTTTCACAGATAGGACCTACTATGTCATAGCTGACCACTTCTGTATCAGAATGTTGTTTGACTGTTTGGATATTTTGCCATGATTGATAAAGTGCGGGACGTAACAAATCATTCATAGCCGCATCAACAATCGCAAAACATTTCGCTTCTGTTGGCTTAATAAATTCCACTTTTGTTAATAAAATGCCTGCATTGCCAGCAATTGCACGTCCAGGCTCCAACAGAATATCCAACTCACGGTCCTTTAATAACGGTGCCAGCGCTTGTGCATATTCTGCAGGTGTAGGTGGTGTCTCATCGCGATAATGGATACCCAATCCGCCCCCAATATCCAGATGTTTAATCTCAATACCATCTTCAGCAAGTTCATCAATCAATGACAAAACACGCTCTAATGCATCCACAAAAGGCGAAACAGAGGTCAGTTGCGAGCCGATATGACAATCCACCGCAACCACATCCAAATGCGGCATGGCTTGGGTAGAACGATATACCTCACGTGCATCCTCAATAGCGATACCAAACTTATTTTCTTTCAGTCCTGTTGAAATATAAGGATGCGTTTGTGCATCGACATCAGGATTGACTCGAATTGACACAGGTGCTTTTTTGCCTAAACGACCAGCTACTGTGTTAATGCGATCCAATTCAGGAATCGATTCTACGTTAAAGCAACGTATACCGTGTTGCAGTGCATATTCAATTTCCTGCTCCGTTTTGCCGACACCAGAAAATACGGTTTTCGCGGGATCACCGCCAGCAGCTAGCACTCTCGCTAATTCCCCCATGGAGACAATATCGAAACCAGAGCCTTGTTTTGCCAGCACATTTAACACAGCAAGGTTAGAGTTTGCTTTCACGGCATAACAGACAAGGTGAGGATAGGCCGAAAAAGCCTCATCAAAGGCCTTCCAGTGGTTTTCCAGAGCGGTACGAGAATAAATATAGACTGGCGTGCCATATTGCTCCGCAATTTTATCAACCGGCACATTCTCTGCGTGCAAGGTGCCCGCCTGATAATCAAAATAGTTCATTATTACCTTACCCTGCCGCGATTAAATTAGTCTGGCCTTCCGGCAAGTAAAGATCACCTTTTTGTCCACAGCCTGTGACGGCCATCAGTACACAAACCAGCAACGCCAGTCTGGTCCAGCAAGAAATTGCTCGCATTTTATTTCCTCAAAAAATTTATTCGGCAGTATATAACGTCGCAGACTTATTCGTCTTGAATCTGAAAACTAGAATTTCTTGTTTAAGTTACATACTATTAGGGTTCCTAGATCAGCTTATGTTAAGGAATCACAAATAGTCATGGCAAATATGGCAGCCCCCATGAGACTCAGTGGCCTCGCTCGACGACTGGTTAATGAAGGTCTTTTAACTGAAGAGCAAGCACTGCATGCCCAGTCCGCAGCCAAAGAAGCCAAGCAGCCTTTCGTTACGTATCTGGTTAATCACAAAATTCTCGCTAGTGCCGACATTGCGGCAATTGCCTCCCAGGAATTTGGTGTTCCGCTCTTCGATATTGACGCAATGAACCTGGATCTTGCGGCGACCTCATTAATTCAAGAAAAATTAATTCGCCAGCATAACGCTTTACCATTATTCCAGCGCGGCAAACGTTTATATGTCGCTGTTTCAGACCCCACTAACTTGCAGGCCTTGGACGAATTCCAGTTCAATACGGCCATGAACACCTTTCCGGTTTTGGTCGATGAACAAAAACTCTCCAACATTATCGAAAAGGCATTAGATAAAACCAACGAAAAACTGGATAACTTTGATGACGAAGAGCTCGACGATATCGATCTTGGTCCAGACGAAGATGACAACAAAAACGATCAGCTCAACGACAAAAATATTGATGACACCCCGGTCGTTCGTTTTATAAATGGCATTTTAACGAATGCTATCAAGTCAGGTGCCTCCGATATTCACTTTGAACCTTATGAACAAAAATACCGGGTCCGGGTTCGAATCGACGGCATGCTTCACGAAATGAAAACAGCGCCTGTCGCTCTTGGTGGCCGCATCGCTGCTCGCTTAAAAGTATTATCACGCTTGAATATCGCAGAACGCCGTGTCCCACAAGATGGCCGTATGCGATTGAAAATGTCGAAAACCAAAGCCATTGATTTTCGTGTGAACACCTGTCCAACTTTGTTTGGTGAAAAAATCGTATTGCGTATTTTGGATCCCACCAGTGCACAGTTGGGTATTGATGCCTTGGGTTATGAAGAAAACCAAAAGAAAACCTTTTTGGAAATCATGCACAAACCTTACGGCATGGTGCTCGTTACCGGACCGACAGGTAGTGGTAAAACCGTCTCGCTTTATACCGCATTGAATATTCTCAATACCGGTGATCGTAATATCTCTACCGCAGAAGATCCGGCTGAAATCAGTTTGCCCGGCATTAATCAAGTTAACGTTCACCCAGCGATAGGACTGACATTCTCTGAAGCTTTACGTGCATTTTTACGTCAAGATCCGGATGTCATCATGGTCGGTGAGATTCGTGATCTGGAAACAGCAGAAATTGCCATCAAAGCGGCACAAACCGGACATATGGTTTTTTCAACTCTGCATACCAATGACGCACCACAATCTTTAACGCGATTAATGAATATGGGTGTGCCAGCATTTAATATCGCCTCCGCTGTTTCCCTTATCATTGCACAACGTCTGGCTAGGAGACTGTGCTCAAAATGCAAAGCACCGGATACGCTTCCAAACGAAGCGCTGTTGGCTGAAGGGTTCACACAAGCGCAAATTGATGCTGGTGTCACAGTTTATAAAGCGGTGGGATGCGATAGTTGTACCGAAGGCTACAAAGGCCGTGTCGGTATCTATCAGGTGATGCCGGTATCCGATGCGATGGGTCGCATCATCATGGAAGGCGGAAATGCAATTCAGTTGGCGGATCAGGCAGAAAAAGAAGGTATTGATGATCTTCGTAAGTCCGGACTCAAAAAAGTCGCAGCAGGCTTAACCAGCCTCGAAGAAGTCAATCGGGTAATCAAGGAGTAAGATGTGGCACAAGCACAAGCGGCTAAAGCAAAAAAAGTCAAAGTACCCGATATCTTCCTGTGGCAGGGAACGGACAAACAGGGTCGGAAAGTCAAAGGCCAAATCAGTGCAGAAAACCTGAATCAGGCCAAAGTCGATTTACGACGCCAAGGAATAACCCCGTTAAAAGTCCGTAAAAAACCCAAAGATCTTTTCGCTCCCAGAAAACCGAAAATCAAGCCTTCCGATATTGCCGTTTTCAGTCGTATGCTTGCTACCATGATGTCGTCTGGCGTGCCATTAATGCAGTCACTGCAAATTATCGGCGAAGGCCATGAAAATAGTAGTATGCAAGAAATGATTCTGGCGATAAAAGCTGACGTTGAATCAGGTACCAGCTTAGCTGAATCCTTATCTAAATTTCCTCATCACTTTGATGATTTATACGTCAATCTGATTAATGCTGGTGAGCAATCAGGTGCATTAGAAACACTCTTGCATGAAATTGCCGCCTACCAAGAGAAAACCGAAGCATTAAAAGCAAAAATTAAAAAAGCACTCGTCTACCCTTCGGCGATTATCGTCGTTGCGTTTATTGTCACAGCCATCTTGATGATCTTTGTTATTCCACAATTTGAGTCTTTATTCAAAGGCTTTGGTGCTGACTTGCCGGGTCTGACAAAATTAGTGATTCGGGTATCCGAAGTCTTTCAGGAAAAATGGTGGTTAATCTTCGGGCTACTGATTGCGGCGGTTTACGGCGCCATGGAGTCACGCAAGCGTTCACGTAAAGTTCAACACTTTTTAGACAGGATGCTACTTAAAATCCCTGTGGTCGGTGAAATCATGAGAAAAGCGGCCATTGCACGTTTTGCCAGAACATTCTCCACCATGTTCAAAGCAGGTGTTCCTATGGTCGAAGCGATGACATCTGTTGCAGGTGCGACAGGTAATGTGGTCTTCGGTGAAGCAACGCTGATTATGCGGGATGATGTTTCTACAGGCACACAATTGAATAAAGCGATGATTGATGTCGAGTTATTCCCCAATATGGTTGTGCAAATGGTAGCTATTGGTGAAGAGTCTGGTTCACTTGATGCCATGCTGGCCAAAGTCGCCGAGTTCTATGAAAGTGAAGTTGATGACGCGGTAGATAATATGACGGCCTTATTAGAGCCACTCATCATGGTCTTCCTGGGTGGCATCGTAGGTACACTAGTCATCGCCATGTATCTGCCAATATTCAAACTCGGCGCAGCGATCTAAATATGTCGCTTATCGATTACCTGGCAACATCGCCAGTTGCATGGATCATCATTGCCGGCATTCTTGGCCTGCTCGTTGGCAGTTTTTTAAACGTGGTTATTTACCGTCTGCCTATCATCCTGGAGCGTGAGTGGACTGAACAATGTGCAGAACTACGTGACCAAGCAAGCCATCCCGAAGCGGTATTCACGCTTTCAAGGCCTCGGTCTGCATGTCCGCATTGTGGACATGCCATTACGGCACTGGAAAATATTCCAGTGATCAGTTATTTATTTCTTGCAGGCAAATGCAAAGCTTGCCGAACCCCGATTTCAATACGCTATCCTACTATTGAAGCTCTATCAGCTCTGGTGTCAGTCATTATTGCCTGGCACTTTGGTTTTGGCTGGAGTGCAGTTGGTGCGCTGCTACTTAGTTGGGCATTGATACCATTAACGTTTATTGATGTTGATCACCAACTGTTACCTGACAAAATCACGCTACCGCTTATCTGGCTAGGTTTGGCTTTTAACCTTTCAGGTGTCTACACAGACCTTCATAGCAGTGTGATTGGTGCGATTGCCGGTTATGTATCGCTGTGGAGCATCTATCACCTGTTTAAACTGGTGACTGGTAAAGAGGGTATGGGTTATGGTGACTTTAAGCTTCTCGCCGCACTGGGCGCCTGGCTGGGCTGGCAAGCACTCCCTATGATTGTATTATTATCATCGTTTGTTGGAGCGTTAATCGGCATCACACTGGTTCTGCTAAAACAGCATCAACGTGAGATTCCTATCCCCTTCGGCCCCTATCTTGCCATTGCAGGGTGGATAGCACTCGTCTGGGGAGAAATCATAAACAGTGCTTACCTGCATTGGTCAGGTCTCGTTTAATGGTGTTTAAGGTTGGCCTCACTGGTGGTGTTGCCAGTGGCAAATCTACTGTCACTTCACTATTTCATGATAAATACCACATCGACATTATTGATGCCGATCGTATTGCTCATACACTTTTAACAATAGATTCAGACTGCTACAGCGAAGTTGTCGAGGCTTTTGGTGAGTCAGTTTTGTTGGATAATGGAGAAATTAACCGACGCTATTTACGCGAACGTATCTTCCACAATGATAATGATAAACAACGTCTCGAAAAAATATTACACCCGGCTATTCGCCAGCAATTATTCACTCAAGCGGCAAGCTCTACATCTGCTTACTGCATAATGTCTGTGCCGCTACTGATTGAAGTAGGCATCTATAAACAAGTAGACCGCGTCTGTGTGATTGATGTCAGCCTTGAGAAGCAGCTAGAAAGATTACAAACGCGTGATAATATCTCTATGGAAACAGCTCAAGCGATGATTAAGAGTCAGTGTGACCACCAACTCCGCTTGCAACACGCAGATGATATTATCAATAATAATGACTCTGTAGATTCTTTAGCACATCAAGTTGCTCAATTGCATGAACTCTACTTAAAGTTTGCTGACAAATGACATTAAGTTGCTTGCCAGCAAAGAGTCATGGACAATAAACCTATCCATTCATCGTTAAAAAATAGACCCGTGTCAGATTCGATAATTTTTGAACAACCACTCAATGAACGAATTCGAACCTTCCTAAGGTTAGAATTTCTATTTAAACGTGTTGATTCTGCATTAATGGGCCAATCCGAGATGCATCATCGCGATGCTTTGGATGGAATATTAAGCATGCTCAGTGTCTTTGAGCGCAGCGATATGAAACAAGAATTGATGAAAGAAATTGAGCGGTTGATTGCTAATTTATCAGCGCTGGAAAATACTCCAGGTGTTGATAGAGAGGCATTGGATGCATTGCTTTCTGATTTGGATCAAAGCTTGGATGCTTTGCACGTACAAAAATCAGGGTTAGGTCAACCGTTACGTGATAACGAATTCCTCTACAGCATTCGGCAGCGTTCCAGTATTCCTGGCGGCACCTGTGAATTCGACTTACCCTCTTACCACTTCTGGTTGCAGCATACGCTTGCCGAAACACGCAGTGAACAACTTCGGCTGTGGTTAAATGAATTTATTTCCGTCAGAAATGCGGTAGAACTAAGTCTTCGACTTATTCGTGGTAGTGTGGGTTTTAAAGATGAAGTAGCAGAAGCGGGATTCTATCAACGCAGCCTGGATTCAAATCAGCCTTATCAACTTATCCGTGTTGAAATCCCTCGTGACAAGGCCTTCTTCCCGGAGGTGAGTGGTGGTAAACACCGATTTACCGTTCGCTTTATGTTATTTGATATCCAGCAAAGACCACAGCAATCGTTTGAAACCATCCCTTTTAAACTTAGCTGTTGTGCAATGTAATTATGGTAACCACTGTTAATTGTCCACAATGCGGAACATTAGTGCCATGGCAAAAAGATCAAGTCTGGAAACCTTTTTGTAGTGAGCGCTGTAAACTAATTGATCTCGGTGAATGGGCTTCTGAAGGACACCGTATTCCTGGGCCACCAGTTCACTCACCTTTGGATGATAACGACGAATCCGATTATCACTAAGACTAAGCGTCACCGGCTGTGAGAATACCTTTTTCATAAGAAAAGTTAAGCATGCGGTTCAACGGAATTAGCGCTTTTTGACGAATATCCTCATCTACTTCAATCGTATTATTCATTTCGACTAATGTTTTGTGTAAGTTCACAAGAGTATTCATTGCCATCCATGGACAATGGGCACAGCTTTTACAGGTCGCACTTTTGCCCCCTGTCGGCGCGGGTATTAAA
This sequence comes from Methylophaga sp. F-2, assembly GCF_056859315.1. Taxonomy (NCBI): domain Bacteria; kingdom Pseudomonadati; phylum Pseudomonadota; class Gammaproteobacteria; order Thiotrichales; family Piscirickettsiaceae; genus Methylophaga; species Methylophaga sp. F-2. The sequence continues at coordinate 16,910 of NZ_JBSXOF010000020.1, read as the reverse complement.
CGTTTATCAGGCACAGCCTGGCTCATTTTATAAAACAAACCATAATCTGTTGCGATGATTAAAGTATCGGCTTTAGAAGCTTTACCTGCCGCAATAATTTGTTTTGTCGAACCAACAAAGTCTGCCTTGGCAATCACCGCCTCAGGCGACTCCGGATGAACTAAAACCTCAGCATCAGGATATTTCGCCATAAGCTGTTCCAGTTCGTACAACTTAAACTCATCGTGTACAACACAATGCCCTTGCCATAACAGCATATCGGCATCAGTTTTATTTTTGATGTACTGACCCAAATGACGATCTGGCCCCCAAATAATCTTTTTGCCTTCCGCTTTTAAGGCGTCAATAATCTGAATAGCATTACTGGAGGTGACAATCCAATCAGCACGCGCTTTTACTTCAACACTCGTGTTAGCGTAAACCACAACAACACGATCAGGATGCTGATCACAAAACTCGCTAAAGGCTTCAATCGGACAGCCAAGATCAAGTGAGCATTCGGCTTCGAGTGTTGGCATGATAACCGTCTTTTCTGGGCTCAGTATTTTCGCGGTTTCCCCCATAAAACGAACGCCACAAACCACTAGTGTTTCAGCAGGATGCTTAGCTCCAAAGTTCGCCATATCCAGTGAGTCAGAAACATATCCGCCTGTTTGTTCTGCTAAAGCCTGTAGCTCATCATCAACATAATAATGAGCGATCATAACGGCATTCTTTTCTTCTAACAGACGTTTTATTTTCTCAATATAGTCCGCTTTTTCCTCTTCAGACAGCCAAGGCGTTGGGGCAACATTATCAATGATTGAGTCAATCTTTGATTGAAGTGATTGTGGAATGGCTTCTGCTAAACTCATAATTCTAAAATGCCTGTATGGTATTCAATTGCTGTTGTATTGATTCAACGATGGCCTTATTGGCAGCCGGGAATTCATATTGATGTAAGGTAGAAATATCTACCCATTGGGTAATTTGACCTTCCTGACCTATTGGCGTTCCATCAAAAGCATCAGTCCACCACACATCCAATAAAACAGTTCTATCACCATAATCATGGCTAATAGTAATGAGTGGTTTTGCTGACTGAACTTCAATCGCCAGCTCTTCTTTAATTTCTCTTTTTAAGGCCTGAAAAGTACTTTCTCCTGCCTCGACCTTACCGCCGGGAAACTCCCATAAATTACCCTGATGCTGCTCGGGCTTGCGTAAGGCGATAAATACTTGCTGTTTCTGAACAATAACTCCTACAGCGACATGTATTTGACTCATTTAATCCTGACCACTTAGTGTGAAAAGCGCCCCACAATAAGGGCAGGCCACTTCACCTTTTGTTTCGATATCTAAATAAACCCGGGGATGCGCATTCCACACCGCCATGTCCGGCATTGGACAGCTTAGCGGCAGATCTTTAGGGTGAACCCAATAATGTTTTTCTGTGCATGATTTATCATTACTTTGCTCACCCATAAGATCTCCTTAACGACTACTCAGCCTGAGGATTTTTTCTCAACCTGATATTCAGTTCTTTCAATAATGCATCATCAATAGGACTTGGCGCATCCGTTAATAAACAGCTTGCTGATTGTGTTTTTGGAAATGCCATCACATCACGTATTGAGGCAGATCCGGTCATCAACATCACTAAACGATCAAGACCAAATGCTAGGCCACCATGAGGGGGACAGCCGTATTTCAATGCATTTAACAAAAAGCCGAATTTATCCTGCGCTTCTTCTTCGTTAATGCCAAGTAATTCAAATACTTTTTGCTGAATATCGGTCTTGTGAATACGCATAGAACCACCACCCAGCTCTGTACCATTTAAGACCATGTCATACGCTCGTGACAGACATTTCTCAGGATCAGAGTCCAACAGTGCCAAATCTGATTCGCGGGGAGCGGTAAACGGATGATGAAGCGCATGCCAACGAGCTGATTTCTCGTCCCATTCGAACATTGGGAAAGCAACAACCCATAAAGGTTTCCAGCCACGTTCCACCATGTCTAAGTCATGCCCCAGTTTCACACGAAGTGCACCGAGAGACTCATTAACGATCGTCGCTTTATCAGCGCCAAAGAAAACCAAATCGCCAGTTTTTGCTTCTACACGTTGCATAATGGCACTGATAACTTCATCAGGTAGGAATTTCAGAATCGGTGACTGCAAACCTTCACGTCCCGCATCAATATCATTCACCTTGATATACGCTAATCCCTTGGCACCATAGATTCCTACATACTTGGTGTAGTCATCAATTTCTTTACGACTCAGATTATTACCACCGGGTACTTTTAGAGCTGCGACACGACCGCGTGGATCATTAGCTGGTGAAGAGAAGACTTTAAAGTCAACCTCACCCATTAAATCGCTGACATCGACTAATTCAAGAGAGATACGGAGATCCGGTTTATCACTACCGAAACGATCCATGGCTTCAGCATAGGTCATTCTCGGGAATGGATTCGGTAAGGCTTCTTCCAATACATTGGCAAAAAGACTGCGAATCATTTCTTCCATCATATTCATGAAATCTTCTTCTTCAACAAAAGAAGTTTCAATATCAATCTGAGTAAATTCAGGTTGTCGATCAGCACGCAAATCTTCATCACGGAAGCAACGAACAACCTGATAATAACGGTCCATACCGGACATCATCAATAATTGTTTGAATAGCTGTGGTGATTGCGGCAAAGCAAAAAATTCACCCTGATGGGTACGACTTGGTACCAGATAATCACGTGCTCCTTCTGGCGTGGCTTTCGTCAAAATCGGCGTTTCAATATCTAAGAAGCCGTTTGAATCCAGAAAGTGGCGTAACTGACGGGTAATCTGTGAACGGAAACGCAAACGTTGCTGCATTTCTGGACGGCGTAAATCAATGTAACGATAACGCAGACGGATATCTTCGTTCACATCCAACAGCTCATTCAGCGGGAAAGGCGGTGTTTCTGATGCATTCAGAATTTCCAGCTTTTTCGCAATAATCTCAATCTTGCCACTACGCAAATCGGCATTGTCACTACCGGCAGGTCTAAGCTGAACAAGCCCTTCAATTTTTAAGACATATTCACTTCTGACACGTTCAGCTACAGCAAAACACTCAGCATCTTCAGGGTTACAAACAACTTGAACTAATCCCTCACGATCTCGTAGGTCAATAAAAATAACTCCACCGTGATCTCGTCGACGGTGCATCCAGCCAACAATAGAAACTGACTGACCTTCGAGGGTTTCATTTACCTCGCCGCAATAATGGCTACGCATAATAACTTCCAATCTTTAAATTTTTATAGTTTGCAATTGAGTTCTGAAAAATAGAATTCGAACCCTTAATTTTACGCTTGTTCAGGCTTTTTCTGCTGAGCCTGTTGTTTCAATAATTGTTCTTTTTCCCAATCAGGCACAACGACCCCCATTGAGATAATCATTTTTAAGCCTTGTTCGACACTCATCTCCAACTCAATCACATCCTCTTTTGGCAACATGAGCACAAAGCCGGAGGTTGGATTAGGCGTTGTTGGTATAAAAACACTGATCACTTCGGATCGTGTTTTTTCTTGTACCTCACCGAGCTGATCTGACGTCATAAAAGCGAGACTCCAAGCCCCTTTTCTTGGATATTCCACCAAAAGTACACGGCGAAATGACTGTCCATCTGTTGCTAATACGGCTTCTAGTATTTGCTTGATACCCGCATAGAGTGTTCTGACCAGAGGAATCCTTGATAACAAGGATTCCCAGGCATTCACTATCCGTCGCCCTAACAGATTGGCAACGATCATACCCGTTGCTAATACCAATACAACCGCTAATAACACTCCCAGCCCGGGGATATGGATACCTAAGAAATTATCCGGTTGATAAGCATCGGGTAGTAGTAGTAATGTTTGATCAAGAAATCCAACGATAGCGCGGATAACAAGGAATGTAATGCCCAACGGCATCCAGACTAACAATCCCGCTATCAGATATTTACGCATTTATGACTTAGGTTCAAACATGATTAATGGCAGCCACAACCGGTACCGCATGCGGCTGCATTAGTCTTTTTTCCGCTATCGCTCGTTCCTGTATCTGCTAAATTACGTTTACTGCCTGTTTTAAAATCAGTTTCATACCAGCCATCACCCTTCAAACGAAACCCTGACGCCGATACCAATTTACGTAACTGCGCTTCTTGACAGGCTGGACAATCAACCAATGGTTCATCACTAATTTTTTGCAATGCTTCAAATTCATGACCACACGCATCACAGCGATATTCATAAAGTGGCATTATTCCTTCCTCATACGATAAAACAAATATTGGAGACCACTTTTATAGTGTCTCGAAAGCCGCATTTCAAGAGTTAAACCCATTAATTATAACTAAAAATCTTTATTGCCGCCGTGCTCACTTACATCATCGCTAATTTAATGCGCTAAACTATACTAATGACATCCAAAAATGATTGGCAGGCAATACGCCGACTTATTCCTTTTATAAAAAAATTTAAAGGCCGTGTATTACTTGCACTTAGCCTGCTCACCCTAGCAAAGCTGGCTAACGTTGCTGTCCCCCTGACACTTAAACACGCTATTGATGCTTTAGATCCCCAGCATCAGAATATCATCTATCTGCCCGTGATGATGTTAGTAGCTTACGGACTTCTGAGACTGGCTAGCAGTGCATTTAGTGAACTTCGAGATGCGCTATTCGCCAAAGTCATTTTTCGCTCTGTTCGTAGAATCGCCTCACAGATACTGGCTCATTTACACGAGTTATCACTTCAATTTCATTTGCAGAGACAAACCGGTGGTATCTCACGCGATATAGAACGCGGTAGTCGCGGCATCAGTTTTCTGATGAACTTCATGATATTCAATATCTTACCTACATTGGTAGAAATTGGATTAGTCACTGCAATATTACTCATTAATTACGACAGTATTTTTGCGATTATCACCACCAGTACAATTCTCATATATATCTTTTATACCCTCATTATCACTGAGTGGCGGATGCGCTATCGCAGGCGCATGAATGAAATGGATTCTCAAGCGAATAATCAAGCGATAGACAGTCTGATTAATTACGAAACCGTTAAGTATTTTAATAATGAGGAACTGGAGGTTTCGCAATACGATAAAAAATTAGCGTCGTGGGAAAAATCTGCCATCCATAACCAGACGTCACTGTCCGTTTTGAATATTGGTCAGGGTGTTATCATTTCTGCTGGCTTGACCGCACTCATGCTACTTGCCGGACAAGGAGTGGTTGATGGTCAGTTATCACTCGGCGATCTTGTACTGATTAATGCTTATCTTCTCCAGCTTTATATGCCTCTGGGTTTTTTAGGGTTTGTCTACAGAGAAATTCGTCATTCACTGGCCGATATGGAACGCATGTTTCATTTACTCGAACAAGAAAAAGAAATTTCTGATAATGACGATGCAAAGGATATTGATATAAGCTTGGGAGAGGTCAAGTTTGTAAATGTCGGTTTTTCATACCACCCCGATAGAATAATCCTGAAAAATATCAGTTTCACCGCGAAAGCAGGGCAAAAACTTGCCATTGTAGGACCGAGTGGTTCCGGAAAATCTACCATTATCAGGCTGCTTTATCGTTTTTATGATCCACAAATGGGTCATATAGAAATCGATAATCAAGATATTAAACACGTGACCCAAAACAGCCTGCGAAAACACATTGGCATAGTGCCTCAAGACACCGTTTTATTTAACGATACGATTTACCACAATATTGCTTATGGCAAACCATCTGCCAACACTGAAGCTGTGACTGCAGCGGCGAAACAAGCCAATCTACATGACTTCATTCAACAATTACCTGATGGTTATAACACTATCGTTGGCGAACGAGGTTTGAAATTATCGGGTGGCGAAAAACAACGGCTTGCCATTGCTCGTACCCTTCTGAAAAATCCCAAAGTGTTATGCTTTGATGAAGCCACTTCAGCACTGGACAGTCATTCTGAACAACGTATTGGCAAGGAAATCATCAATATTAGTCTGAATAAGACGACTTTGGTTATTGCTCACAGGCTGTCCACTATCATCGACGCAGATCAGATTTTGGTGATGGACAAAGGTGAGATTATAGAGCAAGGCACTCATCAACAATTACTAGCCCAGAACGGTGTCTATGCTTCCATGTGGCAGCTACAGCAAAGTCATACAGAAACAAATAACGTTGTATAAGTGAGTTATTTGAGGCTAACCACTCACTTTTTTGGACTTTATGACAAAAGTCAGGTTAGTATGTCGCGCGGTTCTAGCCGACTTAAATCAATATATACCAAAGAGATAACTATTTTATCCGTTCAGTTTCGGTTCAGTTTGGTTGTGCCAAACTTGCATCGCACTGGGTCAAATAACCTAAGAAAACAAGAGGATTAATAATGAAATATGGTAAATCACTTATTGCTGCTACTTTAACTGCAGCGACTTTGATGTCAACTTCAGTAATGGCTGAAAACCACACAGTAACAGCCCAAGTGACATCATTCAAACCAATGGTTATTCAAATTCAACCAGGTGATACAGTTTCTTTCGAAAACATGAACGGTCACATCACCAACACTAAATTTGTTGAAGCTGATGGTGAACATGAGTACATCCCAGAAGGCGCAACAGGTTGGACTTCACAAATGGGTGAAAACTTCACAACACAACCTTTAACAGTAGAAGGTGTTTACTTATACAAATGTGACCCGCATTGGGGTGCTGGTATGGGTGGTGTCGTTATCGTTGGTAAACCAACTAACTTAGAAGCTATCGAAGCCACTAAACCTAAAGGCGCTCTGAAACGTCTGGTGAAAAAAGCCGCAAAAGCTGCTAAATAAGTTCGATTAAAATCGTTCCAAGATGAAAAGCCCGCCTAATTCTAGGCGGGCTTTTTTGATCCTTTGCTTCCAGTACTATGATAATATTTATGAGTTTTGTAGTTAACCGCAGCATTGAACAATAATAATTCATGCGGTTAATAGGGAATTTTAAGATTTTCAGAAAGCTGGGAGGACTCCGTCAATGAGTCACAATGTCGATACAGGCAAAAGGCGATTTCTAACCGCAGCTGCCAGTGTTGTTGGTGGGGCTGGTGCAGTCGCCGTTGCCGTACCATTTGTTTCATCCATGCTACCTAGTGCAAAAGCTCAAGCTGCTGGCGCACCTGTTGAAGTGGATATTAGTAAATTAGAAAAAGGGCAATTACTGACCGTTGAGTGGCAAGGAAAACCCGTCTGGATTTTCAGACGCAGCGAGGAAACAATTGAAACGCTTGTTTCATTAGACGATAGACTCGTTGACCCTCGTAGTGAAATGGCCAGCCAACAACCATCATACTGTCAAAATGAAGCTCGCTCTATCCGTGACGAATTGATGGTACTTGTCGGTATTTGTACCCATTTGGGCTGCTCACCTACATACAGGCCCGAATTAGCACCGGAAGATCTTGGAAAAGATTGGAAAGGCGGCTTTTTTTGCCCATGTCACGGTTCGCGATATGATTTAGCTGGCCGTGTCTTTCAAAATATGCCTGCTCCTAAGAATATGCTGGTACCTCCTTATCATTTCCAGGGTGATAACGTCGTTATCGTTGGTGAAAGTTCAGAAGGAGCTGCATAATGTTTTCCGGATTTATGAATTGGGTTGATGCCCGTTTTCCCGCATCTAAAATGTGGAGAGAACATCTTTCTGAATATTACGCACCGAAGAATTTCAATTTCTGGTATTTCTTTGGGTCTTTAGCCTTATTGGTTTTGGTCATACAAATTGTCACTGGAATATTCCTGACAATGAACTACAAACCTGATGCGGCACTAGCTTTTGCTTCCGTTGAATACATCATGCGTGATGTTCCATGGGGCTGGTTAATCCGCTATATGCATTCCACTGGCGCTTCTGCTTTTTTCATCGTCGTCTATTTGCATATGTTCCGGGGTTTAATTTACGGTTCTTATAAACAACCACGCGAGCTCGTGTGGCTGTTTGGTATGTTGATATATCTCGTATTGATGGCGGAAGCCTTTATGGGTTATCTGCTGCCGTGGGGACAAATGTCTTACTGGGGTGCTCAGGTTATTATTTCACTGTTCGGCGCTATTCCCTTCATTGGCGAACAACTCGCTTTATGGATTCGTGGTGACTTCGTTGTAGCTGATGCAACTCTGAATCGTTTCTTCGCTTTCCATGTTATTGCTTTACCAATCGTGTTACTGGGACTGGTTGTTGCCCACATCATTGCCTTGCATGAAGTTGGTTCTAATAATCCTGATGGCGTTGAAATTAAGAAACTTAAGAATAAAGAAGGCAAACCATTAGACGGTATTCCATTCCATCCTTACTATACGGTGAAAGATATTGTTGGCGTTATTGTCTTCTTATTTATCTTTTCGTTGGTGTTGTTCTATATGCCAGAAATGGGTGGTTGGTTCTTGGAACATGCTAACTTCATTCCAGCGGATCCGTTGAAAACACCAGAGCATATTGCCCCTGTCTGGTATTTCACGCCTTTCTATGCAATTTTAAGAGCGGTGCCAAGCATCAATGCATCAGCATTCCCTGGCGTTGTTGCCATGGGCTTATCCATCGTGTTCTTATTTTTGTTACCTTGGTTAGATAGAAGCCCAGTAAAATCAATTCGTTACCGTGGCCCTTATTTCAAGATTGCATTAACCTTGTTTATTATCAGCTTCTTAGTTTTAGGCTTTTTAGGCACACAACCTGCCACAGAGCTTTACACGCTGATTGCTCAAATTTCGTCAGTTATCTATTTTGCATTTTTCATCTTTATGCCGTTCTACACGAAATTTGATAAAGATAAACCTGTACCAGAAAGGGTAACAAGCTAATGAAACATTTAATTTTTACTGTTTTCCTCAGCCTGTTTTCGGTACAGGCTATGGCTGCCGGGGGTGGTGTCCATTTGGATCACACAGACATTGATATCACCGATCAAGCGTCTTTACAGCGTGGTGCAAAAACATTTGTTAACTATTGCCTGAGTTGTCACCAAGCTGCATACATGCGCTACAACCGTATGGCAAAAGATCTTGGTTTAACAGATGATCAGGTTAAAGATAATCTGATGTTTGCCTCTGACAAAATTGGCGACACAATGACTATTGCAATGCGTCCGGAAGATGCAAAGAAATGGTTTGGCGTGACGCCTCCTGATTTATCGGTTATTGCTCGTTCCAGAGGTACCGATTGGCTATATACCTATCTGAGAACATTCTATCTTGACTCTTCTCGCCCAGTGGGTACCAATAATCTTGCATTTAAAGATGTTGGTATGCCTCATGTTCTATGGGAGCAACAAGGTTATCAAACAAAGGATCCAGAGACAGGCGAATTAATTGCTCCAGAAAATGCACCGTTATCAACGCATGAGTACAACCAATTAGTGCATGATCTGGTTAACTTTCTTGCCTATATGAGTGAGCCATCTAAACTACAAAGAATGGCTCTTGCAAAATGGGTTCTGCTCTACCTGATAGTGTTTTTCTTGATTGCTTATCCACTTAAAAAAGCCTTCTGGAAAGATATACATTGATCATTATTTGGCATAGCGAAGACATGATAGGATTTGATAAAAAATGAATAGTACTCGCCGTTCTAAAATGACGGTTTTCTCAGATCCTATTTGTCCCTTTAGTCATCAGGTTCGCATTATTCTTCAGGAAAAAGATATTGATGCGAATATTGAAACCTTAATTGATGGCGCTTGGCCGGAAGAGGTCGCGATTGCCAATCCTTATGGAATTGGTCCCACCTTATTTGATCGTGATTTAGTGTTATTCAACGCAAGTGTGATAGCTGAATATCTGGATGAACGTTTCCCTCATCCACCACTGATGCCTGTCGACCCTGTAGCAAAGGCAAAAACACGACTGATGCTCTACCGAATAGACAGAGACTGGTACTCACACTGGAATGTTATTTCAGGACGCGAAAAAGGTAACGTCAGTAAAGCACGTAAAACGATTCAGGAAGATTTAACGGTGCTTGCGCCATTATTTGAAGACTCAGCGTTTTTTATGAGTGATGAGTTTTCTGTGTTGGACTGCACGCTAGCCCCTCTATTATGGCGTCTTCCGGCATTAAAAATAAGATTACCAGCAAGTGCCAGTGCTGTAGAAAAATATGCACAGAAGATTTTCCGCAGAGACAGTTTCCAACAGAGTTTAACGGCAGCAGAAAAGGCAATGCGATAAATTATGACTTCACAAAAGCCATATCTTATTCGAGCCATACATGAATGGTTACTAGATAATGCTTCTACTCCTTATCTACTGGTCAATACTGACCACGAGGGTGTACAAGTTCCTACTGACTTCGTACGCGATAGTCGTATCGTCTTGAATATCGCACCTGATGCAGTTCGGGATTTAAATATTAGTAATGATTGGCTGAGTTTCTCAGCGAGATTTGCCGGCAAACCAATGGATATATTTATCCCCATCATTGCTGTTCAGGCTATTTACAGCAAAGAAAATAACGAAGGTATGTTCTTTCCGGAAGAAGAAATGCCAACACCGCCACCGCCACCAAAAACTGAACCCTCGACTCAAAATAACACTAATAAGTCAGGAAGCCGTCCCAGTTTAAAAGTCGTCAAATAAACTATAATTGATATTTTTCCATGCGATATCGCATGGCCATTCTTGTCAATCCTAGCTCACGTGCAGCACGAGATACATTACCCGCGGTTCGCTCCAGTGCTTTTTCCAGCAGATACTTCTCGACCTGTTCAAGCGTCATATGTCCCAAGACTTCGACAGGATCAAGCTGTTGAGATGTTGTGATTGTTGTCTGCATGATCAATTGTGATACATCAATCAAGCCATCAGCAGACATCATCACTGCACGTTCAACAACATGTTGTAACTCTCGGATATTGCCTGGCCAATCATAGTCTTGTAGCGCACTGACAGCCGTTTCTGTAAAAACGGGAGGTTTCAAACCATAACGTCTTGCAACCATCTCAACAAAATGCGCAGCTAATGGTGCGATGTCAATTTTTCGCTCCCGTAACGGCGGCATCTGAAGTTGAATCACGTTTAAACGGAAATAAAGATCTGAACGAAACTCGCCATCAGCGACCATTTGAGGTAAGTCACGATTTGTTGCTGCGATGAAATGTGCATTAACCGCCCTTTCTTGTGTTGCCCCAATTCGTCTTATCTGACGGCGTTCTAGCACATTCAATAACTTTGATTGCAATTCAAGTGGTAGTTCACCGACTTCATCTAAGAAAAGTGTCCCATCTTCGGCCACTTCAATTAAGCCTGCTTTTGCCTGATGTGCATTGGTAAATGCACCGCGCTCATAACCAAATAGTTCAGCTTCGATTAAATCTTTGGGTAAGGCTGCACAATCAACGTGGACAAAAGGCTTGTCTCGCCATTTACCTGACTGATGATAATAGCGAGCAAGTACATCTTTGCCTGTTCCAGTTTCACCGTTGATGAGAATGACAGGATATTCAGTCTGAGCGCGATCAACCAACTGAATGACGCGTTCCATTTGTTGCTTGATAGCCTGCATGGCGTTACTTTGGCCGACCATTACCACAGGTTCTGAACCATGCGTCTCCCGGACATGCGAGTAGTCAAGCTGTTGACTTAGCTTTTGTGTTTGCATCACCTTATTGACTGTGAGTACTAACTCATCCAAATCAACAGGTTTCTTCAAATAATCTGTCGCACCTAACTTCATGGCTCGAACAGCATCTTCTAATTCACCATAGGCGGTCATCATAACCACTGGTATAACATGCCAAGTTTGATGCTCTCTTAACACCTGTAAGAAGTCCAGACCACTGGCATCTGGTAATCTTACATCCAGCAGAATAATGTCTGGTAAAGTTTTTTCCAACACCATGTATGCATCAGAAATGGTTTCAGCAATTGTTGGCGTATGACCCTCTCGTTGCAGACGCTTCATAACAGATTTTGCAAAAAGCGTTTCGTCTTCAATTAATAAAATATTCAATATCAATTTCACTTTACCTTAGGTAATTTTTGGCAGTCTGATAATCACGCATGTTCCATGAACATCATTAGCGTAATAAAAGAGTTCGCCCTGATGTTGTTTCACAACTTTAAGTGTAAAGGGTATGCCCAGACCAAAACTAAGCCGTTTAGTATCATCCCTACCAACAGCATTTTCATCTAACGGATCAAAGTTCATTCCTTTTCCCTGGTCACGAATACTTAATTCAATTTGGTCTGAACTCTCTTTATATTCCAGTCTTAACTTTGACGAAATTGGTGAGGCTTCAATGGCATTCTGTATAAGATTGAATATAGCTTGTTCCATTAAATTAATATCAATCAAAACCTGTGTAGGCTGCAACTCCCATCCTTTCCGTTCGATGTATATCGATTTATCCTTGAGTTGTAAATCCATCATAGCCAAGGTATTGTCTGCCACCTCTGTCAGAGGTTTCTGAGTGAAATGAGCACTTATTGGATGCAGATACGTTAATAATGAAGTCACCCAGCGTTCAAGGCGATCTACAGCGATAATAATATCTTTTAATGCTTCCTGAATTTCAGGCTCCGGATTTTCATCTAATGTGACTTGGGCTGCTGCACGAATACTGGCCAATGGGTTTCTAATGTTGTGAGCAACCAAGGGAACCAACTCGCCCAAAGCGGCTTGTTTTTTTGCCTCAATCAATCGGTCACGATTGACAATAATCTCACTGGCCATCATGTTAATGGCATCAGACAGTCGAATTAACTCATCTACCCCACCACCTTTAATCTCATGATTCAATTCCCCTTTGCTTATCCGCCTTGCGCCTTGCATCACTCTAGCAAGAGGTTTTATGACATTATTATTCACAAAACGCCGTGATAGTAATAATAGCGTTAATGCTAATAAGATCGGGATGGGTACAAGTATGAATAACTGCGACATCCACTTCTGTCGATCATGGGTCAATGCTTGCTGCTTTTTATTGAGTAGACTTTCAAATTGGCTGAAAGCATCTTCGAGTTTTTTAAAGGTATATTTCTCCAGTTGTAGATTCAGCAATTCTTTTTGTTGCTCAGATGGTTGCATGACTCTTAACAGAGTATGCGTTTCATCATGGAACCGTTGATAAGCCAGTTCGATATCAATCACTGCCTGAAACTCGTTTTGTTGTTCAGCTTCCTGCTTTAAGTCTTGGATAAACCCTGTAATTCTATCTGTATATTGTTCATACTCTTCAGGGGCGTCCGTATCCGCAAGAAAGTTCGCATCAAATACTTCTTTCAATTGACGGTATAACTCACCACGAATGTTTTGCATGTGATTATTCATCGAAGTCAATCGTAAAGACTCTTCAGAACTTTTTTGCCATGCAAAAGCCCAGACGATTCCGACACTGGCAGTCACAAGAATAATAATCAAGAAACTTAGCTCATGTAACAAAAGTGAGCCTTGAATACTTCGGCGAAAGCGGGAAAATAGTTTCATATAAAAAAACGGGCCTTTTCAGCCCGTTTTATGCTGTCCAAGATCAAGTAAATTATTTTTTTACTCGGGCTTATAGCTTTCAAATGTAATACTTTCATCGACTAATGCAGCCTGTCCTTCATGCCACGTATCACCATCTGGCACAATAGTTCTAACTTCATAAATCTCACCCGGGATATCTTCTGAAAGGGTGAAAATATAATATTTGCTGGCATATAGCTTATAACGTGCATTTTTAGGATCGTTAATATATGGCTGGACAATATATTGTGTACCTTTTACCTTTTTACCGTTGTAGTCAATATCGACCTGTTTTTTCTCAGCGCCAGCGGCTAATGCCCAACGAAGTTTGCGTTGGAAATAACGCCATTCGCCGCCTGTCAGGCGTTTCATTTCATGTACATCAAACTCTAAGAAAAGCACAAAAACGCCATTTCCACGCTGGTTTTCCATGGGTTCATAAGGACGTTTATACTGGTTGGTGAAAAAATCAAAAGATAGGTCACTACGACCAGTATTACGGATATTTGATACGTGTACTTTTATTGTGTCTTCACGCGAATCTTCAACGAAGCTTTCTTTTTTATATTTATAGGTTAATGTGCCTGGCTGTGTAATATTTTTTAAATGAGCTTTATCAAATAATTCATTATTTACTTCTGAGAATCCAGGCTCAGCAAAGGCATTACTGAAAAGCACCATAAGCCATCCAGACATCAATACCATTAACAATTTTTTCACTTTGAACCTCTCTCTTTTTTACTTTGATTTTATAGTGTTATTCTAAACAATCATTCATTAAATATAGCTTTAATACATGAAAATATTTTCCTCAGGCATTGTCAGCTACACTCTTATTATTCTTACATTTCTCTTCTTTACAGCCTGTCAGCAGCAGACTGAAAACAGACTATATGAAAAAGAAAGTCCGTATTCTTTTGAAGATACCTTATTAAACTTAGATATCGCTATTTCAGAACAAAATTACCGCATCATTCATCGAAGTCACATTGGCCAAGCCATTCGAGATCGTGGTGATACGGATTTTCCATTAGCGACGATTACTAATTTTTGTAACATCACTTATGCCAAAGAAATGATGGAAATCAATCCCCAGCTCATCAATGAAATGCCCTGTAATATCAGTGTACGTCAGTCCAACTCTGGTCAGGTTATTATCAGTACCGAATTAATGGATGAAACTTCTCACAACACTAAACAACAGGTATTTGCAAAAAAAATTAATCACAATTTAAAAACAATTATCGGGGCAACGATTGAATAGTCACCCCGATAAAATGTTCAGCTAAATATTAATCGTCATCATCCTTGCGAACCCGCTTTTTAGGATAAGGGTTAACGTTATCCAATGACGGCAAATGATATTGCGCCATGATGGCATCAATCTCATCTTTATTTTCTGTCAGGAATTGGTTTAATAGCGCATTCCATTTTTTGTCTTGATAACGCGTTCCCATACTAAAGCTGAACACATAGGCCTCACCCAGCTCATTTAGAGGCTGAACAACCATTGGCACATCTGACTCACTAGCATAGTAACCAGCAATGGGCCCCCACAATAACGCAACATCGATATTACCTTTGGCGAGCTCATCACTAATAATACGTCCAGCATTCACTCGAGCATCACCAGGCATCATTTGGAAATATTGAATTTGATCAGCTAAACCGAGGTCTAATAGCGCTTTTGTTGTTACACCACGATCAAAGATACCGATACGTAATGGTTTACCATCTTTTTTTGCCGTGACAATATCTTTCATCTGATGAAGCTCATAGCCTTCTCCTTTGCGGTAGACCATTGCTTCAATTGAACTCCAGTAGGGTTTAGTCGGTTTTAAGAAATCTGTATGTTCAGGAATACTCATTGCGACATCGCAATAAAACAATCCTGTCTCAGGATCTACTTTTTTAATTGTGTTACGTGAAAAGCCGATACGTTGCGGGAAATAATAATATTCAACGGGTAACCCCAATTCTTTGCCTAATAACTCTGCGATCTTATTATCAAAGCCTTCACCTTCTTTATTTGAATAAGGCAGGTTGTAACCGTCAGCACAAACGCGCACGGCTTTTTGTCCAGGGAGGGGTTTTAAATCACCAGCAGCAAATGCTGTGGTTGTACCCAGAAGGACTCCCATAATAACTAGTGTCCAACGCTGTATTTTGGTCATTCTCTCTTCCTTTTTTTGATTATGAAAAACTTTCGACCATAAAGCTAACATATTTGTTTCAAAAAAAAGACCCGACATCAAAAGATGCCGGGCCTTTTATTCAGATTAAGATTACAGAGTAATCTATATCATCTGGGTCTTACAGGCTGAATACACTCAGAATACCACCCAGGTTAGTCCAGCTAGACAGTGATTTATATGCACCGACTGCGCCAAGACCATCTGTGTCATTTTCTAAGCTTGGGATCGCCATACCGATACCAGCCCAACCACCGACACCTGACAGTACAGAAATATACTGTTTACCGTCATGTTTGTAGGTGTTGACGTTACCGATAACGCCTGACGCTGTTTTGAATCTCCACAGCTCACGACCTGTTTGCGCATCAACGGCTTTCAAGTAGCCTTCCAATGTACCGTAGAAGACGACGTCAGAAGCGGTTGCTAAGGCACCAGACCAGACTGAGAAACGTTCTGGGTTTGACCATACGATCTTACCTTCACGTGAATCCCAAGCGATGAAGTTACCTAAGTGTGTACCACCTGGTGCGGGATACATGCTTAATGTTGCACCAACGTATGGTTGACCTGCGACGTATTCCACTTCAAATGGTTCATAGTCCATACAAACGTGGTTGGTTGGCACATAGTACAGACCTGTACGAGGCGAGAATGCCGCTGGCTGTTGGTCTTTAGAACCTAAGGCCGCAGGACAAATACCTGTTGTGTTAACGTCTTCACCGTTACGTGCAGTAGAGTATTTCGCTACACGATCATGTAAACCGGTTTTCAGGTTCACACCGTTTGACCAGTTAACCGCTGGATCATATTTTTCAGCCACTAACAGTTCACCCGTGACGCGGTCCATGGTGTAACCAAAACCGTTACGATCAAAGTGGACAGCGGTTTTATGCATTTTACCATTCACTTTTTGTTCAGCGAGAATGACTTCATTCACACCATCATAGTCCCACTCATCATGTGGTGTCATTTGGTAAACCCATTTCGCCATACCGGTGTCTAAGTCACGACCCCATAAAGACATGGTCCATTTGTTATCACCAGGACGTTGAACCGGGTTCCAGGTAGATGGGTTACCGTTACCGTAGTAGAACATGTTCAGATCTGGATCGTATGAATACCAACCCCATGTTGTACCACCACCAATTTTCCATTGGTCACCTTGCCAAGTTTTCAAAGATGAATCTTTGCCAACTGGTTTCAGCATAGACATGGTTTTG